>CAXHAT010000270.1:0-8358 GCA_964014485.1 uncultured Deferribacteres bacterium | reverse complement strand
GCCCTCCCTTCGAAGGGGGGAGCTTTGGACGCTTCGCGTCTATGGACATGTTTTATTTCTCGTTCCAATGCTTCGCGTTGGAATGCAGCCCTGGCGCTTCGCGCCGCTCTCTCGCGGCCCGCGGAACGAAATGGGCCACGAACGGAATGGGCGCGAAGCGCCCTAAAACTGCATTCCCACGCAAAGCATGGGAACGAAAAAAATAGACGCAGTCTTCGCGCACGTTGTCAGGTATTGCAAAGTATATCGCCCTTTCAGGGCTTCAAACAATGTTGCGGTTCTTTTTTCCAGGGCGTTGCCCTTCGCTATTGCCTTTCGCCCCTTTGGGGCTGTCTATTCGCTGCGCTTTCTTTGCTTTCCGTGCAATCAACCTTCGCGGCAAATCAGTTTTTTGGCAATGCTTCGTCAAACGCCCTTTTTCTCAACCTCGACCGCATCGACGCGGCGCAGTATCCGACCGTCGACGCTTACGTCACGGTTCTGGACGAAAACAACACGCCGGTGAAAGGGCTGACGGAATCGAATTTTTCCGTTTTTGAAAACGACCTGCTACAATCGCCGATCACGGTCGAATCGCTCAGCGGCGATTCCGGCGGCGTGTCGATCACGCTCGTCATCGACGTCAGCGGCAGCATGTTTGACGAACTGGACGACGCGAAAAATGCGGCGATTTCGTTCGTCCGGTTGATGAACGAATTCGATCAGGCTTCCGTGATCATTTTCGACCGCACGGCGCGGGTGATTCAGGATTTTACGCGCGACAAAAACGTCGTCATCAACGCGATTAACAACATTCAACTGGGCAGCGGTACGGCGATTTACGACGCAGCGCTGGAAGCAATCAATCTGACCAATACCGTTGAAGGCAAAAAAGCGATCATTTTTCTTTCCGACGGCCGCGACGGCAACAGCGACGCGGATTTGGAAGATGTGCTGGCCGTCACGCCAGGGCTGGGCTATCCGATTTACACCATTGGGCTTGGACTGCGCGGCGGCAAAGGAACCGACGAATTGCGTTCCATCGCCGAAAGCAGCGGCGGCGAATTTTACGAAACGCCGACTTCGAGCGAATTGGAAGAAATTTACCGCAGTCTGGCGTTTTTGCTCATCCGGCAGAGCTACAAAATCACGTACACCGCAAATCCCTGCGTGCTCGACGGCGGGACGCAACAGTTGCGCATCGAGGTGCAAAATCAGGGCATGATCGGCGTTGCGACGGGGAGCTTTCAAGCGCCGGGATATGAAACCGCGCTTGAACTTTCCGCCAATCCGCAACCTGCGCCAGGCGGCGAATTTCGTCTGAGTCTGGCGGTTTCCCCCGCTGGGCCGGATTTGCCGGAGGCGGCTTCGCTTGAACTCGAAATTTCATTTAACCCGCAATTTTTGGACGTTGCACAACCATCAGCGGCCCACGTTTTGGCCGGGGCGATGTGGGGCGGCGCGGCGACGCACAATTTGCAATTCGCGGTTGATGAAAATGCCGGTACTGTTTCCATTTCTCTGCAAAAAAACAACGGCGGGGCGGTTTCCGGGAAGGGTGATTTACTGCACATCGATTTTTTAACCGCATTGGAAACGCCGGATTTGCAGAATTTGATTTTCAGCGTTCAAAACGTCAGAGCATTGTCGTCGTCAGGCTGTGAATTGCCGTTGCGGATCGAGCCTTTGACAACGCAAAGCACTGGTTTGATCGTCTGGCCGGGGGATACGAATACGAACGGCGTGGTTGAATTGACCGACGTTTTGCCGCTGGGCGTTTATTGGGAAATTTCCGGCCCGCCGCGTCTGGGACCGGAAGATCAATTGGCTTGGGCGCCGCACGTTGCAACGGCCTTTACGCCCAAAGCCGCAACCTTCGCCGACGCCGACGGCAACGGGTTGGTGACAGAGCGTGATTTAATTCCTATTGCTTTGAATTGGGGGAAGAGAGTCGGCTCGCAAATTTCGTCTGAGGCTTCGCAAAAAAAGCGTGTGGATCTCGTTTTACCGCAAAGCCGGTTGATCGCTTCAATTTCTGACGGCGACGTGCTGAATCAGCAAATTTTGACGATTTGGCTCACTGATTCAGAATCGAGACGCAAAGCGTCGAGCGGGATTATGCTGCGGCTGATGCATCCGGAACATGTTCGAATCATTCGTATTGAACCGGGGATGATTTGGCCAAAAACGCCGCTTCGTCATGTTTCGGCAATCGAAGTCGAAAACAAGATTGCGGCGGGATTTATGCTCACGGCGGGCGAAGCTTTGGAATCAACAAACGGGGAATTGTTAAGATTCGTTTTTGAGTCAGACACGGCGATCAAGCTTTCTGAAATCGGATTTTCGGAAGTCGCGTTGGTCAGCCCGAGCGGAGATGTTCAGGAAACGGACGTGCATTTCGCAAGAAACGAATTTTCGGAAAACAAAACCGGATTTCAGATGTTTCCGGCTTATCCGAATCCGTTCAATCCGGTGACGCGCATTCAATATTTTTTGGCGTCAACGAGCGATTTGAGCATAAAAATATATGACGTCCGGGGCGGATTGGTCGCGGAGAGCGTTCGTCGAGCACTGGCGCCGGGCTATCATTTGTATTCTTGGGACGGGAAAGATTTGCAGGGGAATTCGGTTAGCAGCGGGAATTATTTTGTGCGTTTGAATGGCGTTTCAGACAACGGCGAAAGGTTTGGCGCAAGTCAGAAAATACTTTTGTTGAAATAAACAACGCAGGTCAAGCCATAGACAAATATGAAGAGCATTGGGACTTGAGACTTAACGCAGAGACGCGAAGCTCGGGGAGTCTCGCAGAGTTTTTGAAATTACAAGTCCGACGCATGTTCATAATTCTAATGTATGTGGTTCCTACATATTTCAGTTTAGTTTTCTCGGCGTTTCTCAGCGTCCTTTGCGTCTCTGCGTTTTTAAAAATTTGAACTCCGTACAAAATTACACCAGGAGCAGACAACATGGTTTTAATCAGGACGATTTTTACTTTTGTTTTTATCGGATTTATTGTGACGACGACGTTTTTGGAAAACGCTCAGGCGGAAACATTTGTGGTCAGCAATGGTGAGAAAATTCAAAGCAAGCTTGCCTCGTTACAGCCCGGCGATACTTTGTTGGTGCGCGCCGGAACCTACAACGAGAGCCTTTCATTTGAAAGCAGCGGAATGCCCGGAAAACCCGTTGTGCTCGCGGCATATCCCGGCGAAACGCCGACGGTGATCGCTTCCGGAACGGTGCTGACGCTTTCGGAAAAATGGTGCGTCGTCGACGGCCTGGTTTTCGACGCGGACAACGGCTCGAAAGACGCAGTCATTATGACAAGCAAGGCGGCGAACAACGTCGTGCGCAACTGCGAATTTCGCAACGGCCAGCGCGACGGCTTTGATATTGACGGCGGCGCGGCGGACAACATCATCGAAAACAATGTCATCCATGACTTTTTTAAAGCTGGGACTGACGCGCACGGCATCGTCACCAATCCCGGCGTTCTGCGTCTGCAAATTCTCAACAATACAATTTACGATTGCAGCGGCGACTGTATTCAACTCTACGCGGAAGATTCGCACGATCCGTCCGAGTATTCGAAAGACGTCGTGATTCGCGGCAACACGTTTTACACGACGCTCGGTTCGAACTCAGAAAACGCGCTTGATTTCAAGGGAATCGACGGCTGCGTCGTCGCGGAAAATGACATGTTTGGTTTTGACAACAAGGCGTTTGTCATCCAAAAGGGCTGCCGGAATTTGACGATAGAAGATAACGAAATTCACGATTCCCAGCGCGGCATGGAATTGCGCGGCGAGGGCGGCCACTCGCAGGAAAATATGGTGATCCGCAGAAATTTCATCTACAACATCGGCGATTTTTATGCGGTGAAATTTGATTGGGTGGACAACGTCGAGTTCGTAAACAATACCCTGGCGTTCGTCGAACCCGCCGCAATTACGGTGGAAGAAGAAGGCGTGACCAACGGCGTTTTCAAAAACAATTTGTTCTACCAAACCGGAAAGCCGAAAATAAAAGGCGATTTTGAGAGCGAGGTGAGCAACAACGGCTGGTTCGGTTCGGACGCAGGCGATCTCTCCGGCGCCAACGATGTAACCGGCGCCGACCCCATGTTTGTCGCGGCGAACAATTACGATTTCAGTCTGCGGGACGCGAGTCCGGTCGTGGACATGGGCGCGGACGTAGGGCTGGATTTCGCTGGAAGCGCACCGGATATTGGCGCACACGAATTGGGCGGCGTTCCGACTTCCGTCGGCGAGGAAACAGTCACAGGCGTTCCGCAAATCTTTCAACTCGAGCCGAACAGCCCAAACCCGTTCGTCTCCGGCGCCGGGACGCGCTTTACGTTCAACTTGCAAAAACAATCGCCGATTGAACTGCGCGTCTATGATATTTTGGGCAGAATCGTCTATCAAGCCAGTCTGGGAAATCTCCCGCAAGGCAGGCACGAAGTGCGCTGGGACGGACGAACAAATACCGGGAATCTCGCAGCGGCGGGCGCTTATTTTTATGAGTTTCGCGGAGAAATCGGGCGTTTTGTAAGTTCGATGCTGATTTTGAAATGACGCCGTTTAGTAGAGACGCGATGCATCGCGTCTCTACAACTGCACGCGACGCGTTGCTCAGAGTTGTAAAGATCAGGCTGGTTTGGAAATGAGAAGAAACCACCATCTCAAACTTGCGCCACCCAAAAGCCAGGTGCGGAAGTTTAAAAGCCAGAGCCATTAAGAGCTTTCTTCCAATCAATAAAACGTGGTCGTATTTCTCTCTCGACAGCGACGGCGTGATTGAGGATTTGAAGATAGGCGCGCTTGCTGATCAATTGCGCGCCAAATCGGCTGAGGAGATCGGTGACCATTTGAATATCGAATAAAAGAAACTCAGACGACATCAGCCAATAAGCCAAATGCGCCAGTGCGGCTTTGCTCGCATCTCTTGTACGAAAAAACATCGACTCGCCAAAAAATGCGCCGCCAACGGCCACGCCGTAGAGTCCGCCCGCCAATTCCCCTTCCCGCCACGCTTCGACGCTGTGAGCGTAACCCATCTTGTGTAAAAGACCGTACGCTTCAATAATGTCTTCAGTAATCCAGGTCGAAGATCGCGACTTGGAACAACCGCGAATGACCGACAGAAAATCTCGGTTTAGCGTTACTTCAAAACGATTCTGTTTAAGAATTCGCCTAAGATCATGCGGGATGTGAAACGATTCGAACGGCAGCACGCCGCGAGGATCCGCTTCGTACCAATTAACCTGGCCTGACTCGTCGCCCATCGGAAAAACGCCTTGGCAATAGGCGTTGATAAGCGTTTGCGGGGAAAGATCTATCACCATGCTTAGCTAAATTGAAAAACTTTATTTATCCGAATTCCCTAAAAGTGCGGGAAAAAACTGATTCTTGTATGTCTTGATAAATTAAAACAAAAAATGAAGAAGAGAATCAAGGAAGAAGACGGGAAGGGACGACAAAAAACTTATCATACAATGAAACATTTGAAGCCTCCTCCGTAATGTATCACATGAGTGCTTTTCCCTCCCTCCGATAAGGTCTCGACGCTTCGCGCGCCGAGACCTTTTTTATTTTAATACGAGACTCCCGCTTCCTTCCACGCCTCAAAATTGCATTCCAGATCCTACTTTGTCCACCGTTTCGAAAATATAGAACTTTAATCACCTGACCTCGCGATTGAGACCGCTTTCCAGTCTCAATTTTTCCCAAAATCCAGTCAGCGCTTTTTTGTCGATATTTTTGCGGCAAAAAGTTACTTTGCCTCTGTTACGACTTTCGCTTTTAATCAACAGGAGGAGGCTCATGAAAAGCAATTCGAACGGCGATCTCCGCAAGGCGCGCTTCGAAAAACTGCAACGTTCCGTCGTCGGGGGGGATACTGCCTACACGCTCGCAACCGGTGAAAAAACGCGCCGAATTTACCTGGACAGCACTGCGAGCACTTTGCAGCTCGGCGTCGTACACGACGTCTTGGAAAAATTCCACCCGTTCTACGCAAACACCCACACCGTTTCCCACTTTGGCGCGAAATTATCGACGGCGGAGTATACCTGGGTGCATGATACTGTGCTCGATTTTGTGAACGCCGACCCCAAAGACTACGCCTGTTTTTTTGTAGGCAGCGGCGCCACAGGCGGTCTAAACCGCATCGCCCGCACGATGAAAGAGAAACGGCCGGATCGCGATGTTGTGATTACAACGATCATGGAACACCATTCGAACGATTTGCCGCACCGTCGTCACTACCGCAAAGTCGTACACGTTCCCGTCGCAATGGCGCACAACGCACTCGGCTGCGTGGATATCACGCAATTGGAAGAAGCGCTCAAGGCGCATGAAGGCAAAGTCAATTACATTGCCGTCACCGGCGTTTCCAACGTGACCGGCATTATCAACCCGATTTATGATATTGCGGAGCTGGCGCATCGCTACGACGCACTCATTGTTGTGGACGCAGCGCAAATGGCCGCGCATGTACCGATTCAAATGAGCGACAATGAAAACCCGGATCGCGATTTAGATATACTAGTATTTTCGGGACACAAGATTTACGCGCCAGGCTCTCCTGGAGTCGTCATTACAAAAAAGGATCTCTTTCTCGGCGTTATGCCGGACGAAGTGGGCGGCGGCATGGTGGAACGCGTTTTTGTCGATCATTACGCAGCGTATGACCATTTTCCAGATCGGGAAGAAGCGGGCACGCCGAATATTTCCGGCGCAATTGCGCTCGGCGCGGCGCTTTACGCCTTGAAGAGCGTCGGGATGGATTACATTCAAAAGGACGAGGACAGGCTGTTAGAACGCGCTCTGGCAGGATTGAAGTCTATCGACGATCTCATTGTTTACGGCGAAACGGATTGGAACGCCTGCCATCGCGCCGGGGCGATCTCGTTTAATATCAAAGACATGCATCATTCTCTGACGGCCTGCATACTTAACGACTATTTCAACATCTCAGTGCGCAACGCCTGCTTCTGCGCCCATCCCTACGTCCGCGAAATGATCTCGGAAGAGCTCGGCGAACATTTCGAATGTCTCACGGAAAAAGAGATGGACGATCTCGTTAAAATGCGTCGCGGCATGGTGCGGGCGAGCTTTGGCGTTTATAATACCGAAAAAGACGTGGACTCACTCGTAGCGGCCCTAAAAGACATTTGCGCGCGCCGTGAATTCTATGTCGACAACTATGAGCTGACGCCCGCTGGCCGGTACGTGCACAAATCCTTTACTTTCGACCATACGAAGCATTTTTCGATCAAAGGAGAAGTCGACGCCTTTTTCGGTTAAGCGTCCAGGACGGCGATACACTTCAACTCGATTGCAATCGGCGTCGGCAGGCGATTCACCTCGACGGTCGTTCGGCAGGGCTGGTTCCTTTTGAAATATTCAGCGTAGATTTTGTTAAAGGTCGCAAAATCCGCTTTCATATTGGTGAGAAAAACCGTCACGTCAACCAGGCTCTCCCAGCTCGCGCCGACCGCTTCAAGCACGTAGCGAACGTTCTGAAAAACTGAATGGCACTGAGCGGCAATGTCATAAGAAACAATCTCTCCCGCAGCGTCCAGCTTTACGCCCGGTATTTCTTGGGCGCCGCGTTCTCTCGGTCCAATTCCCGACAGGAAAACCAAATTTCCTACAATGCGAGCGTGCGGATAAAGCCCGACGGGCTCAGGCGCTTTCGATGAATGAATTTTCATGAGTTTTCTTTGTGATTGATCCAGAGTTCCGGAATTAGATCGAATACTTGATCCCGCTCAATTCCTCTGAAACCGCCCACAATCGCTTGGCGATTTCTCTATTGTGCGACAGCTTGTTTGACTTCACTTTTTTCGGATATCCGCGCATCTCCATGAAACCGGACGGCCCGAAATAATCGCCGCCCTGCACGCCAGAGGCGACGGCGGCGTAAAGCGTCGGCAATGCGCCCATTTCGATGCTTTGCGCAAAAAGCGGATTCATGCTTTGAAAAAGCCCGGAATGCTGTTGCAGATTGGTCTCAGTCCAACCGGGATGTGCGGCGGCGGAGATCGTTTGCTTGTCGCTCGCACTCAATCGGCGCTGCAATTCGTACAGAAAATAAAGGTTCGCGATTTTGCTGTCGCCGTAGGCTCCGGCTGGCTTGTACTTGCGCTTTTCCCAGTTCAAATCATCAAAATTGATCTTGCCGATTTTATGCGCAGCACTCGAAACAATGACGATGCGAGAGCCTTCCGTCTCCAAAACCTTTTCAAGCAGCAACCCGGTCAGCGCAAAGTGCCCGATGTGATTTGTGCCAAATTGCAACTCAAAGCCGTCGGCGGTTTTTGTGTACGGCGGAACCATGACGCCCGCAGTATTAATCCTGTCTCTTATACAC
>CAXHAT010000269.1:0-8410 GCA_964014485.1 uncultured Deferribacteres bacterium | reverse complement strand
TTTCATTCGCCGCTGATGGAGCCGATTCTCGACGAGTTCGAGCGCGCCGCCGAAGAAATTGAATTCAAAACGCCGCGCGTGCCGTTGATTTCGAACGTCACCGGCGAGCCGATCAAGAAATTCGACGCAAAATATTGGCGCGAGCATATTCGGCAAGCGGTGCGCTTTTCCGATTCCATCGAGCACATTCACGGGCAAGGATATTCGACGTTTCTTGAAATCGGCCCCAACCCAACGCTCTCCGGCATGGGTGCGCGCTGTCTGCCGGATTCAGAATGCGCCTGGATTCCGTCGCTGCGTCAGGGCAAAGATGACAACGAGCAAATTCTCGCCAATCTCGGAGCGCTCTACACAAAAGGCATCGAAATCGATTGGAGCGGCTTTCACAAGAATTTTGAAGGCCGAAAAATTGTCCTGCCGACTTATCCATTTCAGCGGAAACGCTACTGGCTGGAGGACGACAAGCTCAAGCGGCGCACAAACTTCGCGGCGAATTCCAGCGAAGGTGCGCAAGAATTGTTTTATGACATCGTTTGGCGGGAAGTCGCCAGTCCCAAAATTGAACCGGATCGCGTTTCACCGCAAGAGGGAAGCTGGTTGATTTTCGCGGATCGCGGAGGTGCGGGAGAAACCCTCGCTGAGCTTTTGAAGGAGAAAGGACAAGATTCCGTCAAGGTTTTTTCAGGCGAAAAATACCGCGAAATCGATGATGGAAATTACGAAATAAATCCTGGGGATTCGGAACAAGTCGAACAGCTTTTCGCGGACGTTTTCACGGCTAAAAACACGACTTGCCTCGGCGCGATCCACTTGTGGAGTCTGGACGCGCCTTCAATAGGAAATAACGATATTTCCTTGCTCGAAAAAGCGCAAACGCTTGGTTGCGGCGGCGCGCTCCGACTCGCGCAAACTTTGGCTAACCCAAAAATATCAGGCTCGCCTCGGCTTTGGCTCGTGACGCAAAACGCGCAGAAAACGGGCGAGGATTCAGGGGAAATGGCCGTGATGCAATCGCCGTTGTGGGGATTTGGCCGCGTCCTCGCGCTCGAACATCCCGAAATCTGGGGCGGGCTTGTCGATCTGGATTCCGGCAGTTCAGAAACAAACACGGAGATGCTTTTACTGGAAATTCTGAACCCTGACGGCGAAGATCAAATCGCTTTTCGCGACGGAAAACGTTTCGCCGCCCGTTTGAGGAAGACTGACCCAAAACATGAAGAACCTCCATTTCATGTCATTCCCGCGCAGGCGGGAATCCAGAAAGGGGAGCGCCCAATAGATTCCCGCCTGCGCGGGAATGACGTGGAAAGGGGCGCCTCACGACAACCCGGACAGCGTCTGCTCCAAATCCAGGCCGACGGTAAATACATCATCACCGGCGGCCTCGGTGCGCTTGGACGTAGAGTCGCGCTATGGCTGGCCGAAAAGAATGCGAGCAGTCTTGTCTTGATCGGACGCTCAGGATTGCCGGAGCGGGAAACCTGGGACGGCGATTCGCACAATGCCGAAACGAAAAAACGCATCGCCGCCGTTCGCGATTTGGAAAAACGCGGCGCAACGGTGCAAATCATGCAAGCGGATGTTGGCGACCGCAACGACATGGCGCGCATTTTCAAAGATTTGCAAAAAAACGATCCACCGATTCGCGGCGTTTTTCATGCTGCGGGTGTGACGAGCTTTCAACCGGTCGCGGAAATGACGCTTGATGAATTGCAGACCGTCATGAAGCCAAAGGTCAACGGCGCGTGGATTTTGCACGGATTGACGAAAGATTTGGAACTGGACTTTTTCGTTAATTTCTCATCCATCGCCTCGGTTTGGGGCTCGAACGGACAGGCGCACTACGCCGCCGCGAACTATTTTCTCGACGCGCTGGCAGATTATCGCGCCAGCCTCGGCTTGCCCGCGTTGAGCGTGAATTGGGGGCCGTGGGCGGGCGGCGGCATGGTGACGGACGAAGCGGAAGCGGCGCTGGCGCGCATGGGCGTGGAAGCGTTAGCCGCACGAACCGCCGTTAAAGCTTTAGAAACACTGCTGGCCGAGAAGGTCTCGCGAAAGGTCGTGGCCAAAGTTGATTGGGACGCTTTTAAACCGATTTTTGAAGCAAAAGCGCGCCGTCCGTTGCTTGCCGAAATGAAGATCGATGACGAACCGACGAATGAAAAGTCCGCTTCGCGACAATCCGAATTTCTACAAAAACTCAACCAAATTCCCCCTGGAAAACGCCGAGATTTTTTGTTCGAGCATATTGAAAACGAAGTCCGATTTGCGCTCGATTTGGATGTGTCGGAAGAATTAAATCCAAATCAAGGATTTTTCGAAATGGGCATGGATTCGTTGATGGCGGTGGAATTGAAAAACCGTTTGCAGGCGGCGGTCGGACTTGAATTGCCCAGAACGCTGACCTTCGAATATCCCAATTTGCAAACCCTGGCGGACTTTCTTGCCGACGAAGTTTTGATTCAAAATCTCGCCGCGAAAAACGGCTTCGCATCCCAAATGCAGAATATGAAAAAAACAAACGGTGCGCTCTCTCCGACCGAGATCGCCGCCATGCCCGATGAAAAGCTCGTCGCCGTTTTTGAGCAAGAATTGGCGCACATCGATGAATTATTTGGAGAAATGCAAGCATGAGCGAAGCGATGACGAAGGACAAAAATCGCATTCTGCTGGAGCGCGGCCTGGAGAGCTTGCAAAAAGCCCGCGCTCTGCTCGACAAAGGCGCGACAAAATCTGAACCCGTTGCGATCATCGGCATGGGCTGCCGTTTTCCCGGAAACGTCAACGATCCGGCCGCGTTTTGGCGCTTGCTGAAGAACGGGACGGACGCGATTTCTGAAATCCCGGCTGACCGCTGGAACGTCGACGAGTACTACCACCCGAATCCCGACGAACCCGGCAAAATGTACACGCGCTCGGGCGGTTTTTTGAACGATGTCGATAAATTTGATCCCCGGTTTTTTAATATTTCCCCGCGCGAAGCTGCGAGCATGGATCCGCAGCAACGTCTGCTTTTGGAAACGACGTGGGAAGCAATCGAACATGCCGGGCGCGCGCCGTCGCGGTTGGCGGGCAGTCGGGCGGGCGTGTTCGTGGGCATCAGCACGAACGACTACGCCAGTCTGTTTGTCAAACAAGGCGATCCGGAATTGCTCGACGCTTACTACGCCACCGGCAACGCGATCAACGCCGCCGCCGGACGCTTGTCGTACGTTTTGGACTTGCACGGGCCGAGCGTTTCCGTCGATACGGCGTGCTCTTCGTCGTTGGTGACGGTGCATTTGGCATGTCAGGGATTGCTTGCCGGAGATTGCGAGATGGCGCTGGCTGGCGGGGTGAATTTGATGCTGATTCCCGAAGGTCATTTGACGCTTTCGAAGGCCAAAATGATGGCGGCGGACGGACGCTGCAAAACTTTCGACGCGGCGGCGGACGGCTACGTGCGCGGCGAGGGCTGCGGCATGATCGTGCTCAAACGTCTCTCCGATGCTCAGCGGGACGGCGACAATGTTCTGGCGCTCATTCGCGGTTCTGCGGTCAATCAGGACGGTGCGGGAAGCGGGTTGACCGTTCCCAACGGCCACGCGCAGCAAGCCTTGATTCGTGAAACGCTGCGGCGGGCCAAAGTTGAACCGGCTGACGTTGATTACATCGAAGCCCATGGCACAGGAACGTCGTTGGGCGATCCAATTGAGGTGCGCGCGTTGGCGAAAGTTTTTGGCGAAGGACGTTCGGATGACAAACCGCTCGTGCTTGGTTCGGTCAAAACGAATTTTGGCCATCTCGAATCCGCTGCCGGGATCGCGGGCGTGATGAAAGTCGTTCTAGCATTGCAGCATCGCGAGATTCCGCCGCATCTGCATTTTAAGAATCTTAACCCCGACATTTCTCTCGACGCGATCCCCGCCGTTATTCCAACCGAACCGAGGTCATGGGTGGAAAACGAAACGCCGCGTTTGGCTGGGGTGAGCTCATTCGGGGCCAGCGGTACTATTGCGCATGTCGTTTTGCAAGAAGCGCCGCCGATGAAGGTTGCGAAAGTCGAGCATAAAAAACCGCTGCGTTTGCTCACGCTTTCCGGGAAAAGTGAAGAGTCGTTGCGTGAGCTTGCGACGCGCTTTGCGAGTTTTTCGGCGTTGAATGAAAAATTCCCTGAGATTTCACTGGCGGATATGTGTTTTACCGCGAATACCGGACGGTCTCATTTTGCGCATCGTTTGGCAATCAGCGCCGGATCGCTGGAGCAATTACACGAACAGTTGGCCGGATTTGCGAAAGGCCAAAAACAGCCGGGGATTGTTAGCGGCCATTTGAAAAATGTCAAACCGCCAAGCATCGCGTTTTTGTTCACCGGGCAAGGCGCGCAGTACGCCGGCATGGGCCAAAAACTCTACGAGACCGAGCCGGTTTTTCGCGCGGCGCTGGATCGGTGTGATGAGATTTTGCGGAATGAGCTTGACGTTCCGCTTCTGGATGTCATTTTTGCGCAAAACGGTGACTCGAAAAACATCCCCCTAACCCCCTTCGAAGGGGGAATAACTGGTTCGTCGAAGACGAACTCGGACTCCCCCCTTCGAAGGGGGGCTGGGGGGGATGTTTCGGAGCACTCTGCCAATTCAACAATGCTCGAAAAACCCACCCCTAGCCCCTCCCTGGAGGGGAACCGAGCGGACGCTCAGCGTCCAGTCTACGATCTTATCAACCAAACCGCCTACACCCAGCCCGCCCTCTTTGCCATTGAGTACGCGCTGAGCGAATTATGGCGATCCTGGGGCGTGGAGCCGGGCGTTGTGATGGGGCACAGCGTCGGTGAATACGTTGCCGCGACAGTCGCGGGCGTAACGTCGCTGGAAGACGGGCTAAAACTCATTGCCGCGCGCGGAAGATTGATGCAATCGCTGCCGCAAAACGGGGCGATGGCGGCGGTTTTTGCCGAAGAAAAAAACGTTGCGGAAACGATTGCGCCGTTCAGCGAAAAAGTCTCGATTGCCGCCGCGAACGGTCCGGAAAACATCGTCATTTCCGGTGAAAAAACAGCGATTGAAGAAATTCTGCAAAAGCTCGAAACAGCCGGTGTGAAGCACAAAAAGCTCACCGTTTCACACGCTTTTCATTCGCCGCTGATGGAGCCGATTCTCGACGAGTTCGAGCGCGCCGCCGAAGGAATTGAATTCAAAACGCCGCGCGTGCCGTTGATTTCGAACGTCACCGGCGAATCGATCAAGGAATTTGACGCGAAATACTGGCGTGAACATATCCGGCAGGCCGTGCGCTTTTCCGATTCCATTGCGCACATTCACGGGCAAGGATGTTCGACGTTTCTCGAAATCGGCCCCAACCCGACGCTCTCCGGCATGGGCGCGCGCTGTCTGCCGGATGCAGAATGCGCCTGGATTCCGTCGCTGAGAAGCGGAAGAGACGATTGCCGACAAATACTCACGGCGCTTGGGACGCTTTACGTCAACGGCGCCGAGATCGATTGGGAAGCATTCGAAAAAGGCGCGGGCGGTCGTCGTGTTCCTTTGCCGACTTACGCTTTTCAGCGCGAGCGTTTTTGGTTGAAAGAATCAAAATCCGGCGCAGGTCGAAAACGCGCGGCGCGTCAAAGTGAGTTGGAAACCCCGCTTCAGCACCCGTTGCTTGCGCGAAAACTAAATTTGCCGTTAGCCAAAGAAACGGTTTTTGAATCGGAAATCGGCGTCGCGATCCAGCCTTTTCTCGATGATCATCGCGTTTACGGCACGCCGGTTTTTCCAGCGACGGCGTATCTGGAAATGGCGCTGACCGCCGCGAAAAAAGCGTTTGGCGCGGGTCAGCATCGTATCAAGGAAATGGTAATTCAGGAAGCACTGATTTTGGATGGCGAGATTGAGAAAACCATGCAGTTGATCCTGACGCGCGAAACGCCGGAGCGCGCAACATTCCGAATTCTCACGTTTGACAGGCGAGAACGCGGAGCCGAAAACGCCTGGCGCTTGCACGCCAGCGGTGCGATTGCCGTTGAGCAAAAAATTTCGGAAAACGGATTTGCGGGGCCGCAAGCCGTGTCTTTGGAGAAGCTTCAATCTGGTTTTCAGGAAGAGTTGTCCGTCGAGAAATATTACGAGGATTTTCGACAAAGCGGCATTGAGTATGGCCCGGCTTTTCAGGGAATCACGCAGGTTTGGCGAGGCGGGGGAGAGGCGCTTGGGCGGATAAAATTAATGCAAACACTGGCCGAAGATGCAGCCGCTTGCCAAATCCATCCGGCGCTGCTCGATTCGTGTTTCCAGCTTCTCGGCGCGGCGCTTTCCGGCAATAATAAAAAAGAAAACGCTTCGGATATTTTCCTGCCGCTCAGTGTGGAAAGCGTGGCGATCCATACCGACGCGTCGGAATCCGGCAAAACCGAGGTGTGGTGCCGCGCCCGAACCCGTGACGGCGCTGATTTAAGCGGGGAAATCATCAACGGCGATCTCGAATTGTTCGACGACACGGGCCGCCTGATCGCTGAAATCAACGGCCTGCATTTGAAACGTGCGGATCAGGACGCGCTCAAACAAGCTTTTCAAGCGCGATTGAACGATTGGCTGTACCGTCTGGCATGGAAGCCGCAAACTCTGTCGACGAACGGCTCGGCCAAGATGTCGGATGCGGCTGGGCGATGGTTGGTTTTTACTGAACCGAACGGCGCAGGGCGGGAGTTGGCGGATCAGTTGCAAGCTCACGGCGGCGATTGTGTGACGGTTTTCGCGGATGAAAATTTCCGGGCGCTGGAAAACGGCGATTATCAAATCGACCCGCGCAGCCACGACGATTTTCAGAGGCTTTTCGATGAAGCCGCGTTGAAAAACGATCCGCCCTTGCGCGGAATTGTCTATTGCTGGAGCCTGGAAAAAACGTTTGCCGAAAAAATGTCCGGCACGGATTTGCAGGACGCGATGCTCGACGCTTGCGAAAATATTCTGCATCTGGTGCAAGGCGTCGCAATGCTTTCCGGCGCTGAGAAGCCGCGTTTGTGGCTCGTCACACAGGGCGCGGAGCACGTGGATTCTCAAAAAAGAGAATTGGATTTATCCGCCGCACCGCTGTGGGGGCTTGGGCGCACGATTGCCATCGAGCATCCGGAATTGCGCTGCACACGCATCGATTTCGATCCTGAAAAAAGTGAAGCTGACGACCACGAGACGGGAGATTTGCAGCGTCTTGTTGATGAAATTCTGGCCGATGACGCGGAAGATCAAATTGCGTTTCGCGGCGGTTTGCGGCACGTGGCGCGGCTGATTCCAGTCGCGGATAAAAAGCAAGACGACCATCGTAACGGACGTGCGCGAGATTTTCACGCAAGACAATTGCAGATCAAACAGCGCGGCGTGCTCGATAATTTGGCTTATGAACGCGTGGAGCGACGCAAATCGGGCGCGGATGAAATCGAGATTTCAGTGCGGGCGACAGGTTTGAATTTTCGGGATGTTTTGAATGCGCTGGGCATGTACCCCGGCGATCCTGGGCCGCTTGGCGGAGAGTGTGCGGGCGTGGTGACGGCGGTCGGCGAAGGTGTGGAAAATTTGAAAATCGGTGATGAAGTGATCGCGCTTGGCGGCGGATGTTTCGCTGATTTTGTCACGACGAAAGCGGATTGGGCGGCGCACAAACCGGTGAATTTGAGTTTTGAAGAAGCCGCCACGATTCCAATGACGTTTCTGACGGCGTGGTACGGTTTTCACGAATTGACACAAATTTCTCCCGGGCAAAAAATCCTGATTCATTCCGCCGCTGGCGGGGTCGGGATTGCCGCGATTCAATTGGCCCGGCAGGCAGGGGCGAAAGTTTACGGCACGGCCAGTCGCGGCAAGTGGGATTATGTCGAATCGTTGGGCGTGGAAATGGTGATGGATTCCCGCACGCTCGATTTCGCCGATCAGGTGATGGAAGCGACGAAGGGGGCGGGCGTTGACGTGGTGTTGAATTCTTTGGCTGATGATTTCATTCCCAAAAGCCTCGGCGTTTTGTCGGACAACGGCTGTTTTCTGGAAATCGGCAAGCGCGGAATTTTGACCGATGAACAAGCCGCCGAATTAGGCCGGGGACTTTCTTACTTCGCCTTCGATTTGGGCAATGTGATGCTCGAAAATCCGGCGGTGATTCAAAAAATGTACGCCGAACTTTTGGCTGGATTCGAATCAGGCGATTTGAAACCGCTGCCGTTGAAAGTTTTCGAAGATCAGGAAGCCGCCGGCGCTTTCCGTTACATGGCGCAGGCCAAGCACATCGGCAAAATCGTGGTGGCTCGCCAGCCCGCCGATGTGAGCGACGAACCGTCGCCTGTGACGATCAAAGCCGACGCGACTTATTTCATCACCGGCGGCCTGGGCGGGCTGGGATGGCGCGTTGCGGAATGGCTTGTTGAGCGCGGCGGGAGAAATCTGGC
>CAXHAT010000268.1:0-8564 GCA_964014485.1 uncultured Deferribacteres bacterium | reverse complement strand
TGATTGAGCAGTAACGCAAGACGTATTCTACCGTTTGCTGATACAATGCCCTTAAACGCACAAAACATGCCGACAAAATTTCAATTCAAAACCGATCGTTTGCTGCTGACGCCCGTCTCGTCCGACGATGAAAACGAGTTGCACGGAATTTTCACCGATCAGCACGTCCGCCGTTACCTTCTTGATGATGAGATTGTGCCGCAAGAATTTACGCACACCGAAATCGAGAACAGCCAAATTTCTTTTGAAAAAAACGACTACGGCTTGTGGATGATACGGCGGAGCGGGGAACAAAAGATCCTGGGTTTCTGCGGTTACCGTCCGTTCTACGAGCCGCCGGAGCTGCAAATTCTCTACGGGCTATTGCAAGATTTCTGGGGAAACGGCTATGCCGCCGAAGCAACGAAAGCGCTGATAAAATATGGTTTTGAAACGTTGCAATTCGAAGAGATTATTGCTGCGACGGACCCGCCGAACGAAGCTTCGGTACGCGTCATGGAGCGCGTCGGCATGGCGTTCGACAAACGCGTAGAAAAAAACGGCGCTGATACGATCTACTACAAAATCAAGTCAATCGACTATAGTGATTATAATCTTTGATCACCGTTTCCAAAAACTTTCTTGGAGGCAATTCCGAGGTTACGTCCATTTTTTTCTGAATCCCCAGCACGGTTTTTTGTACGATTTCCGCCTGCCGATCCAGATCATCAAGCTTCAAGTCGAGCACTTCCCGGATCGTGCCAATATCGTCGTCGCTTAACTGCACGACCTTGGGGAGCGTCGGCTCGTAGTCGTCGGCTACTTTCTCAAAAATCGTCTGATCTAACTCAACATTCGGCTTCAATTTGATGACCGTAGTTCCCGCCGCCATGTCTCCCAATCGCTGCCCCTTTTCGCTCGTCAAGATCGCGATAATGGCGACAATGCCGCTGAACATCGAAATGTCGATCAAGCGCATAATCCATCGCAGCAAATAACTTCCAAGTTCCGGCTGACCGCCGTCCAGCCGCACGACTTTGATTTTCATCGCCGCCTTGCCGGGGCTTCTGCCGTCCATAAACACTTCAAAAAGCAAATGGTAAAACATCAGCGGCAAGAACAGCATCAAAACCAGAATTGCAACGCCAATTTCGCTGCTTGATTGGTTGAATGTTAACCCAAGAACAAGCGACATTGTGAAAATGTAAGCGATCACAATCACCAAATCGATAAAGTACGCGATGATTCTATCGCCAAGACTGGCCAATTGATATTCAATTGCAACGTTCTGCGTTGTTTGAATGCTTATCGACGACATAGGCCATCTCCTGCTCAAAATGAGAATCGTATTGAAAGGTAGAGACGCGATGCATCGCGTCTCTACGTACCCACACTAAATCAGCCCCAAAGCCTTGAATTCCAAATACTTGTTCAGTGTAATTACCGACAGTGCGTTCGGCGGCGTCAGGATCGCATGAACGCCGTGTTGGTTGAGTTCCTTAACAATTTGCTTTTTCTCGAACGCAAACTTCTCAGCGATAGTTTTGACATAAATTTCTTCAATGCTGTCGCTGCGCCGCTCAAGCCGAGAATGCAATTCCGTATTTTCAAAAAAAATCGCAACGACCAAGTGACGATGCGCCAGACGACGCAAATAATACAACCTTCGCCGCATCCCCGAAAGCGATTCGAAATTGGTGTAGAGCAAAACCAAACTGCGCTGCGTCACTTTGCGCGAAAGCGTCGCAAACAAAAGTTCGAAATCCGGCTCAGGGAATTGCGATTCTTGCCTGTACAGCGCTTCGAGAATTTTCAACATTTGCGTTTTTTTACGCTCAGCCGGAACCATCGCGCTCATTTTGTCAGAAAATGTCAACAGCCCGGCTTTATCTTCTTTGCGTATTGCGATGTTCGAAATCACAAGCGCTGAATTGATCGCGTAATCGAGCAGCGTCATACCCGCAAACGGCATTTTCATCGTCCGCCCCATGTCGATCACATTGTAAACTTGCTGCGATTTTTCATCCTGAAATTGCGTCACCATCAACTCGCTGCGCCGCGCCGTGGCTTTCCAGTTGATGGTTCGATAATCGTCGCCGGGCACGTACTCGCGAATTTGGTCAAACTCCATCGAATGTCCGACTCGCCGAATCTTTTTGATCCCGGCCTCGGTCAATCGATTAGAAACCGCCAACAAAGTGTATTTTCGCATCTGCAGGTAAGAAGGATAGACCGCAACTGCACGTTCAGCCTCAAATTTGTATTGCTTTTTCACCAAACCAATCGGCCCGGCGACATAGACGTTCAGAGCGCCAAAATGGTATTCGCCGCGTTTGACTGGACGGATGTGGTAGCGCAGCGTCTTTTGTCCGCCCGCCGGAATCGAGGTGCGAAAATCCGCATCCCGAATTTGAAATTGGAAAGGAAGTTCGTCGATAATCGCAAGATTGACGGGGAAGGCGTGACGATTTTCAAAATATAGCGTGACGGGGTTTTCATCGCCGTTAGAAAAACGCCCCGCCATTTCGCGTCTGGCAAACACGCCGTCAGGCAGACGGAAAAGCATGAGAAAATCCAGCAACGCAAAAACGGCAAGCGTCAGCAAACACATTTTGGCGATGAAAGCGAGAACCGGATAAACATGCCCGAAAACGAAAAACACAACGCAAGCGCTCAGCGCGAAATATAAACGCGGGGCAAAAAACAACGCTCGAAAAAAGCTCACTAGCGCGGCGCCTCGACGCTTTCGAGTAATAATTTGATAATATCTTCCGTGGCAACGCCTTCCATTTCCTTCTCTGGAGTCAGGAGTAATCGATGCCGCAAGGCCGGATAAACGGCGCGCCGCACGTCTTCGGGCGTGACAAAATCGCGTCCGCTCATTGCCGCAAACGCTTTGGCTCCCGCCATAATCGCCAGGGAAGCTCTGGGGGAAGCGCCAAGGTATAAACCGTTGTGATTACGCGTCTGGTTCACGATTTGGGCGATGTACAAAATCAAATTTTCGTCGATATGGAGGGCGCCGACTTGCTGTTGAAATTTGACGACTTGCGTTGCCGTTATCGCGGTCTGGACGCTTTCCGTCTCATCGCGATTTTCTCTTTCATGCGCAGCATTGAGCAGCGTCGTTTCTTCTTCAAGAGACGGGTAGGACATTTCAATTTTAAACAGAAACCGGTCGATCTGCGCTTCCGGCAAACGATACGTCCCTTCTTGTTCAATCGGATTTTGGGTGGCGACGACCAGAAACGGCGGCGCCATGTGGTAAGTCGCACCGTCTATGGTCACTTGCCGTTCTTCCATCACCTCGAAAAGCGCCGCTTGCGTTTTGGCGGGCGACCGATTGATTTCGTCGATGAGCACAAGATTCGAAAAAACAGGCCCCTTCTTAAACTCAAAATCTGATTTTTTTCTGTTGAAGACCGACGTGCCCAAGATGTCGGAGGGCATAAGATCCGGCGTAAACTGGATTCGAGAAAAATCCGTGGCGATGGTTTTTGCGAGCAAACGCGCCGTCAAGGTTTTCGCAATGCCCGGCACGCGGTCTGGACGCTTTCCGTCTCATCGCGATTTTCTCTTTCATGCGCAGCATTGAGCAGCGTCGTTTCTTCTTCAAGAGACGGGTAGGACATTTCAATTTTAAACAGAAACCGGTCGATCTGCGCTTCCGGCAAACGATACGTCCCTTCTTGTTCAATCGGATTTTGGGTGGCGACGACCAGAAACGGCGGCGCCATGTGGTAAGTCGCACCGTCTATGGTCACTTGCCGTTCTTCCATCACCTCGAAAAGCGCCGCTTGCGTTTTGGCGGGCGACCGATTGATTTCGTCGATGAGCACAAGATTCGAAAAAACAGGCCCCTTCTTAAACTCAAAATCTGATTTTTTTCTGTTGAAGACCGACGTGCCCAAGATGTCGGAGGGCATAAGATCCGGCGTAAACTGGATTCGAGAAAAATCCGTGGCGATGGTTTTTGCGAGCAAACGCGCCGTCAAGGTTTTCGCAATGCCCGGCACGCCTTCAATCAAGACGTGCCCGTCGGCCAAAAGCGCGGCCAACAGAAGGTCGATCATTTCCTGCTGTCCAACAATCACTTTGCCGATTTCGGCGCGCATTTTTTCGACGCTTTCATGCAGCTCGGAAAGATCGACGCGCGGATTAAATATTTCTTGTTCGTCCATGGCAGGCGCACCCCTCATTTGTGCGGGATTTAAACAATTTCAGGCCAGATTACAGTGTTGGCGTCGGGTTAGTGAAAAAATAGTACAGGAAGAAGCTACTGCATCGTCAAACTTAACTTTGTGGCTTTTCTGTTTTCATCTTATTAGCCCCGGCCTTCAGGCCGGGGAACGGGAAAAAGCGCACCTTCTCCCCGTGCTGAAACGCGGGGTTAATAAAGTTCCCGTTTTACGAACAGGTTGTTGTGTCCACAAATTTAGGATTGAAGAACCGCTACCGGGATTCTTCTTTTATCGGCGCAAGGCTGAACTCTCTCGCCGCGGAACGGATTTTCAAATCTTCGCGAATTTGCGTCTCGTAGTACGCCGCCGAATTCCACAGATTTCTTGCAATCTCGCTCTTGAGCCTTTTTTTGATAACCGTTCTATTTTTCCGCCATTCGCTCGGTGAAAAAATGATGCTCGCGTCTTCTGCTTTTTGCTTCAATTCTTCAACCACAGCGTCCGGCGTCTCAAATTCCGTCATAAACCGCGCGTTGTCGTCGGCGAGCTCGCGGTGATTTGCAGCGAAATCCGCCCCGATCTTGAAAAACAGATTGCGGCGCAGCAATTCATAAATCAGCGGGGACGCCCTGTTTTCCCAAACCAATTGAATATCCGGCGCGATGCCTCCGCCGCCGAAAACAGCCCTGCCGCCTTCGGTGAAATATTTTAATCGCGTCGAATCGTTCTGCGCCGCCGCTTCTCGGTCTTCCGCAAACGCTGACTCGTAATACTCTCGTTTACTCGCTGAAAAAGGACGCTGAATCGGCCTGCCGGAAGGCGTCAGATATTTCGCGACGGTGACTCGTACGGCGGAACCGTCGTTCAAACCGAACTGATTTTGCACCAGCCCTTTGCCAAAACTCCTTTCACCGACAATCAAGCCCCGGTCAGTGTCCTGAACCGCTCCGGCGACGATTTCCGATGCGCTGGCCGAGCCGTTGTTGATTAAAACGATAAGCGGCGCATTCGTTTTTTCAGGGTCATCATCGGCAAAATAGGCTTCGTTCGCTTGCGGGATGCGGCCTTCCGTTGAGACGATCTTTCGTCCTTCCGGCACAAACTTATTTGCGACGGCGACGGCCTGGTCAAGATAGCCGCCGCTGTTGTTGCGAAGATCGAGAACCAGGCGATTCATACCCTTCTCTTTGAGTTTTTTGAGCGCCTCGCTAACTTCTTCCTCAGTTGTGCGTGAAAATCGGGTAAGCTTAATAAAACCCGTGGTGTCATCGTACATAAAAGACGTCAACACGCTGCGAATTGGAATTTTGTCTCGCTGAATCGTGAAATAAAGCGAATCCGCCTCGCCGATCCTTTGAATAGCGACGTTCACTCTGGAGCCTCGCGGGCCTTTCAAGCGCAAAGCCACGTCATCCGAGCTCATGTCAAAAGTCGATTCATTTTCAACCGCGACAATTTTATCTCCGGCGCGAATGCCCAGCAAATCCGAAGGCGAGCCTTGAATTGGGGAAACCACCGTCGGGTAATGCTCCTGAACGATAAACTCCACGCCGATGCCTTCAAATTGCCCCTGGAATCGCTCGGCGATATCCTCCATTTCCTTGCTTGGGATGTAGACGGTGTGCGGATCGAGTTTTTTCAGCATTCCCTCGACTGCGCCGTCAAACAGCGCTTCGGGATCAACTTCATCAACATAATACTTGGAAATTTCCGTGGCGATTTCCGCCAGGCGGCCAAACTCTTCCTGAGCTTCTCGTTCTACGGCGATGCGGCGGGGCGGGAAAAATTCGTAAATCACAAAGCCGGTTAGAATGCCCAGAAGAAAAGCGATAATCCATTTTCGGTTTGATGACATGATGCGCTCTTTAGAAAATTTCGATCCTGAATTGTCGCAAGATAGGCGGGACGGCGCTCAGAATCAAAGGATTTTTCGTTAAAAAGAACATCGGCGTGAGAATTTGCGGGCATAAAAAATTCCCCCTTGGCAAAAAACGTCAAGAGGGAATTCAGAGTAGGGCTTCGGGTGAAGTTTCAGCGAATCTCTTTTTCAAAGAGGCGGCAAGTTGCTCAAAAAATCAGCGTCGGCGTCAATTTGCGGGTTCGATATTTTGATTCACGCGAAACAAATTGTTCGGGTCATATTTTTTCTTGATTTGGGCGAGGCGCAAATGATTTTCGCCGTAAGTCGCTCGAATGCGATCATGACCTTCTTCCATCATAAAATTGATGTAAGCGCCGCCCATCGAGTAAGGATGCACGGCTTTCCAATAGTCGCGCGCCCAATTGGAAACGGCCTCGGCGTTTTTCGGATCGGGATCGATTCCGGCAATCACCATCGACCACGTTGCGTCGCGCTTGTCCCAAGCCGTGTCGTGCGGCCGGACGCGATGGACCGCACCGTCAACCGGATAGAGATGCATGAGCGAAAGCTCGCTTGGCGCTTTGGCGGCAAATTCGAGATGCGCGTCGATTGCGGCAGACGGCAAATCCTTGACGAAGTCGCCCTTCCAATACCACTGCATGCCTTTGGGCAAAAGCGGATCGAATAATCCTTGAATCATCGGAAACGGCATTTCGCCGACATGTGCGAAAATTGGCTGCGGCAATTCTTCGTGGATGGGACGCAGCGCAGCTTCTGCCTGTTCGCTTGGGCCGTTGTAGCATGAAATCAAAGCGCAGATCTTCCGACCCCAAATTTCTTCCGGAAAGGGCGGCGAAGACGGCACGGTTTTTAACCCCAGAAATGTGCAAAGTTCTCCCGGAGCGTTTTTGAGGAAGTCCGGGTACCATTCCATAATCTCCCGCGCGTCCTCAATGGCCCAAAACATCGGTCCGCCGTAAATCATGTTCGCCGGATGTGCGCGATAGACAAAACTGGTCACCACGCCAAAGTTGCCGCCGCCCCCGCGCAACGCCCAAAAAAGATCTGCGTTTTCCGTTTCGTTGGCAGTGACGAATGAACCGTCCGCCAAAACCACGTCAGCTTCAAGCAAATTGTCTATCGTCAGGCCGTGCTTTCTGGAGAGATAGCCGTGACCGCCGCCCAAAGTGAGTCCTGCAATGCCCGTTGTTGAAACAATTCCCGCCGGGACGGCCAGGCCAAACGCATGCGTCGCATGATCCATGTCGCCTTGCGTGCATCCGGGGTCGACGCGAACAGTGCGCTTCTGCGGATTGACGTGGACGCTTTTCATGAGCGACAGATCAATCAAAAGTCCGTCGTCGCAACTGCCGAGGCCGGGGCCGTTATGACCGCCGCCGCGCACGGCAATTAACAAATCGTTCTCGCGGCCAAAATTGACCGCCGCCATCACGTCCGCCGCGTTGACGCACTGTGCGATCAGGCGCGGGCGCTTGTCGATCATGCCGTTATAAAGTTGGCGAACTTCTTCATATGACGGATCATTTGGATGTATGAGATTTCCCCTCAAGACGGCTTCAAATTGCGTGATATTTTCCGGGCTCAGCATGGCCTTCTCCTTATCGTGGAAAATGATTGATTTGACGTTGCGTGATTATACGAAGGCCAAATCAATTCGACGACTATCGGAAAAGATGGTCTTGTCTGCTGAACGAAGGAAGAATATGTGGAAAATGATAGGCGGGAACAGAGGCAGCTTTAAAACATGGCGTTTTATTCGAAAACGTCACGATGCAAGGGCGCGGTGCGTCGCGCCCCTGCCACATTTAGCCAGCTGCGTCGTAGGCCGTTTTTAACCAGCCCTGCAATTCGTCGTCAACCTGCGAAGCTTCGGTAACGCGGACGCGATGGCTGACCATGGCGTTAAAGCTGCCGGAATTTTCCAGGCGTTCGGTCGCTTCCGCGCCTTTCATGTTAACGCCCACATCCACGCGCGTTTTTGTGGAAGGCTGAACAATGGCAAACTGCTTTTTACGACGCAAGCTTACGTAGGCTTTCTTCGGCGAAATCTCAACGTCGCCGCCAAAATCTTTGACCGCGCTTTCGATGGCGTCATAAATCGGCCGCAGGTTTTCTTTGGGGCCGGAATACTGCGCGTCCACGAGATTCGTCGTAGCCGCAACGCTTTCCGCATCCGTTTCGAGCGTTTTGTGTGCGACCAGCGATGCGAACCCGTGCGTCATGCCGTGCTCGGTTTTCAAAAACTTGAGTATCTGGCCGTGCTTGGTCAGACCGCTGGCTTTTGAAATCTTCAACCATTCTTCCAGCGTTTTTCCTGTCTTTTCCGGCATGTTCTGAATCATCGCCGCAGCCATTTCTTCTGGTGATGCTGGCATCGTTTTCTCCTCCTCGGAATTTTAATTGGTTTAACAATCGCTATGGAATCAATTAAACATTTTTCTTTGAATCTTTATGACAAACCCGACACTCCGCACACAAGAATTGGAAATGGAAATAATTTCTTCATCTCATTAACACCGTCC
>CAXHAT010000267.1:0-8621 GCA_964014485.1 uncultured Deferribacteres bacterium | reverse complement strand
CCGCCAGCACGAAAACGCTATTCTGCAACAGCCTGGCAGGCGGGAATCCAGTCAAACGTGCGCAGCCCCTGGATTCCCGCCTGCGCGGGAATGACGTAAAAGCGATGTTTCTCTGGTGCTGCTTGAGGAATTTTCAAGAGTGCGTAACATCAGTTATGAATTGGATTATTGGAATTCCAAACGTCAGCATTCCAGAAATTAAACCTCGTCGAATATTTTAGGCGGATGTTTACATAAAATCGTCGCACCGCCGATAAGCTTCAATCACCGCCATTTCGCCTTCCTTGCCCGGCTTGCTGTTGCCGTGCTCCATCCCCATCACGCCGGCGAAGCCTTTGTCGTGAATGTGCTTGAAAACGTTGCGATAATTGATCTCGCCCGTCGTCGGTTCTTTGCGTCCGGGATTGTCGCCGATTTGAAAATAAGCGATTTCCTCCCACGCCGCGTCGACGTTGGGAATCAGATTACCTTCCTGAATTTGCTGGTGATAAAGATCGTTGAGAATTTTGCATGAAGGACTGTTGACAGCCTTGCAAACTTCGTAGGCTTGCGGGATTTTGGTCAGAAAAAGTCCG
Source organism: uncultured Deferribacteres bacterium (assembly GCA_964014485.1). Lineage (GTDB taxonomy): Bacteria > Zhuqueibacterota > Zhuqueibacteria > Zhuqueibacterales > Geothermadaptataceae > CAXHAT01. The sequence goes on along the minus strand of CAXHAT010000267.1, from coordinate 8,046 downwards.
GGGTGATTGTAAAAATTGAGCGGCTCGAGCACCATCACCAAGCCGTGCGGCTCAAGAATGCCGCACGCCTGCTTCAGCGATTCGACAACATTCGCCGTCTGGTAGCCAAAATCCTTACGCAGGTCAACATGGCCGGGCACAACGGTCATCCACTTGGCGTTGACGCGTTTCGCGACTTCAACAGACCCGCGTATGTCGTCCAAAAATTCATCGCGTTTGTCCTGCTTGCCACTGGCCAAGTTGGGCTCATTCCAGTAAATCTTGTGCGCCACAAAAACGCCCATCATCATGTTGCGCTTCGCCATTTCAGCGGCGATTCTCTCCTGCATCGCGACCTCGCGGCCTTTCATGCCGTTGTCCTCCATCGCGGTGAAGCCCATTTCCGCCATGAATTTGACCTGATCGATCAAATCGTTCCCGGCGCTGTGTCTGAACATACCGAAGTGCGGCGCGTACTTCATGTTGAACTTTTTCTGCATCGACTTTTCCTGAGTTTTTGCTCCGGCCGTGAGAGCTCCGCCCACGGAAATCGCCGCCGCCGAAGCCGCCGTCGTTCCGATAAACTCCCTTCGAGACATGCCGTTTTTCTCGCTCGCCATCCTTCACTCCCTCAAAAAGATTCACCGACCGACTCGTTTTATCGGAAGAAAGGTTGTGCCGAAAGCCAGATTTTCAAAACAATTTAAAACGAGAGTTTCTACTCAGAACGGCAGCGTTTTCCAGATTAAAAAAGGCGACTTAACGCAAGAGCAACATCTTCTTGGTCGCTACAAAACCGCCGACTTGCAAACGCGCGAAATAGACGCCGCTCGGCAATCCTCGGGCCTCGAAAACAATGGTGTAACCGCCCGCCGATTTCCACTCATTCACCAGCGTTGCGACTTCGAGCCCCCGTACGTCAAAAATGCGCAGTCTCACCCACTGGTCACTGGCTACGAAATACTGAATACTGGTTTCCGGGTTAAAAGGGTTGGGGTAGTTTTGCAGCAGTTCAAATTCCTCAGCGCTCACATGTGTTCGAAGTTCAACAGAAGTCGCTTGCTGGAAAGTTTGCCAGTGTTGAACGAGCGTTTTGCTCGCGTGCAAATCGGCAAAATGATAGTCGTGAACCGCGTTTGGCGCAAGTATCAGATTTTGGGAAGTGTTGGGAATACCTTTTTCGGCCATAATTTCAACAAGCTGCTCATTTCTGCCCAGATTGGCGACTTCTTCAGAATGGCCGGTATGGATATGAAATCGCAACGCACGAATACTGTCGAGCTTGGCGCCTTCCGCTTCAGCAACAATGTTAGCGGCGTTGTGCTGGAGCATGTAATCCGTTTTTCGAGAAACATCAAACAGAGGGCCAATGAGTCCGTTGAACCGCGAGTTCATCCAAAACGAGTCGTCCGGCGCGTTTCCGGGCACTGTCGGATCGTCCAGATCGCGCCACATCATCGTGCCGTCGTAGCCGCCGACTGAGCTGAACACGCCGAGATTGCGCAACGCGAGCACAATTGACGTGTAACCGCCTAGCGAAAAGCCGTCAACGCCGCGATGCGCTCGGTCGGGAATTGTTCGATAAGTGGAATCGATGTGCGAAATGAGATCTTGAATGAAGTAATCTTCAAAGCGGCCTGTACCGATTCCTGGCGAAGCCGTCAAATCCGGGCGCAGCAGATTAAAAAGCCCGGCGACCTGCCCGTTGTCGCTTCCCGTGCTCGGCCCAACCAAAATCATCTCCCCGATTTGTCCGCTTTGAATCAAAGCGTTTGCGATGTTTTTCAATGTCGCGCCGTTCCGGCCAGGCAGGTTCGGATCAAACCATTCAGATTCGTGCAAACGCAAAAAATAGACGACAGGATAGCGTGCGTCGCCGTCGTCATAGCCTCGCGGCAGGTAGATGTTGTAGGACTTGTTGACTTCGAGAGCGGGCGAATAAAAGGAATGTAATTCAACACGGCTGCCGGATTGCGCAATCGATTGCGTATGCTGAATGAAGAAGCAAAAAAACAGTGTAGTAAAAATTCTCACATCATTTCTACGATCTTTGATCTGAATCAATCACAAGCTGCTTGGTAACGTACCTGAATTAGAAACACCGGTTTCGAATCAAACCCGCGCGCGAAACCGGAATTGGGGAACCAGCCAGTTAAATTCGCAGGTTAGTCGTCTACGGTTTTCGCCACCACGCGGTTGAAAGCTTGCGTTGGCCATAGCCAAGCAAGACGTCAATTTTAAGCATAAATGTTCGCAAAAAAGTCCCCGCCAACCGTCGGCCAATTCTGAAAACGGCTTTCGAATAATCCTTATTGTAAGGGCAAATGCGAATGCAGATCGAGCAGTCGGAATTCTGGTTGGCCCAAAATCGAAAGCATTTCTCACCGTCCACCGTCCACTTGCGAACGCCGGTGAGGTTGGAGCGATTATGCACTTTTTCCGAGGGAGCGCCGTCAGGAATGGCTTTGGCAGGACAGGCCTGAGTGCAGCGACGGCAAACTTCGCAAAATTCTTTTACACCGAAGCGGATCGGCTTGTCCGGCGTAAGCGGCAAATCCGTAAAAATCTTTCCCAATCGTACGCGCGGCCCGAATTCTTTCGTGATCAGCAGACCGTGACGCCCGTACTCGCCGAGTCCGGCCTGAATCGCCAGCGGAATTGCCAGCGCCGTATCGTTCATACTCGGCACGGCTTCGTAGCCTAAATTTCGGATATATTGGGAAAGCGCAATAAGAACGAGTGCATCGCGAGAATAGCCCAGACCAGTGGCGGCGCCGCTCAAAGCGGAAGGCACGGTTTTAATCAAATCGTAGTCCATCGCCTGCGCAATGACGATAACGTTCGCCATCCCCTCCGGCAAATTATTTGGCTTTTCAGCAGCTTTTTCGCGGCTGTACTTGTGCGTGTAAATCCAGCGTTCATCATACCGCGCGATCCCAACCAGGTCGCCGCCGAATTCTTTTGCCAGGAATTTGATCTCTCGGCTCATCGCTTCCGGCGACTCGACCGCAACTTGCTCGCTCGCCTTGTCGCGGAGCACGGTGAATTCATCGAGAAACCCTTCACGCCTGTCTTCGCTTTCTTTTAACTCGGCGAAAATATCAGCGACGTGCCACGAGGCGTTGCGGAAAGCATAATCTTTTTGCGTGTAGCCGTCGACTTTCTTCCAGCGTTTGAGCGGCTTTCGGTAAGTGTCGTAGAAAACGTCAGAGCGTTTGGTGCGGATGGAAGAATCCCAAAACGAGCGGCAAAAAACGTCGTCTTTTTGGCTGAAGCGCTGGAAATGCGGCAGGATTTCAAAACCAAAATCGACGTTGTCTGAAGGAGAAGCCATAGTTATTTTGCCGGGGCGCGGCCCCGGCCTACCAGTTATGACATATTTTCCAAACGAACCGGAAGATGCTTTTCGCGCCACGCTTCGTAATCGCCGTTATAACCGGAGTGCGCCTGGCATTCCGCGACGCGCTGGTTGATTGCTTCAATTTCAGCCGTCGTGAGCAGATCAAAACCCTGCAATTTTTCGTTAATCGCCGCAACTTGCGCCGCGACTGCATCTTCCGACGCTTCGACGATTGCTTCAAACTGCGGCTCGCTCCAGGCAAGATGATCTTCCAAAAGACGATCCGAAACAAGCGCGCCGTGCTTGCGCGATTCCTTGATGTTCCCGCGGCCCGTGACGGCGTTTCCAAGCGCAAAAACGTGGTCGTAGTCCTTAAATTTCCCGGTCGTTTCGTCTTCGATATTGAAGCGCGACCATTTCATTGGGACACCGTTAATTTCATGCGGGATGCTGCCAATGGATGAGATGACAAGCGGTGATTTCGCTTCGACAAATGCGTCGGGAATCATTTTCACCCTGCCGTCCACGATCTCGGTTTTTTGAAAAACCAAACCGGTCAATCGATCATTTTCAACGATTTTGTCAACCGGTGCGCAATTACCTTCATACTTGAACAAAAACTCGTTCTGCAATTTGGAGAGCATACGCAGACGCACAGAATAAGCCTTTTCTATACGGCGTTCGTCAGCGCCTTCCGGGATGGTGTTGAGCGGCATGTAGTGCGCGTCACGACGGTAGTAGAGCGTGCAGCCTTTGAGGCCGAGATCGTCCATCGTCAGGCCGAGATTTTCCAAAATATGGGCGGGACCGCGCTTCTCCATTTCAAACATATCGACGCTGTGGCCGCGTGCGCGCAATTCGCGGCTGATCGTCTCCATCATCACGACTTTCACCACGTCCACGGAAGCGAGACCGCCGCCAACGATGATCGTTTCGTCGGGGATTTCGTATTGCCGGCCGTCAAATCCCGGCTCGTGGTAGTGGTTGTACCAATAAATCAGCGGGTTCTGGTAGTACAGCCCTTTGTTGACGTATTCGTCGACGCCTTCGACCGGCAGCGGACGATCTTGCCAGGCGCCCGTGGCGAGAAGTACGGCGCTGAATCCCCACTCCTTCACAACCTGCTCAAAATCGATTTCACGCCCGAGCGCGGCGCACGGCACGTATTTCACGTAGGGGTGATTGATTTTCGCATCAACTTTGGCTTCTTCCTTGTCGCGCAATTTGACGTGCCACTTGGGCAGCCCGTCTTCGATTTTGCCGTAAGGCAGCGCGTTTTGCTCAAAAACGACCGTGTAAATTCCTTGCCGCGAAAGTTTCTCCGCCGCTTCCGCGCCCGACACGGCGCCGCCGAAAATCGCTACATAATGTCCCGGATGAAGCTTCATTCTCTTTCCTCCGCACTCGGATTGATAGGCCAAAAGTACTACAAGCTGATTGCCATCAAGATAAACGGCAAGTCCATAAATAGAAACGTCTTTTTTGACGAAACAAAGTCTCGGCGATGCGCTGCGTACAGAGGTCTTTTCCCAGATGAAAACGTTAGCCAACCATTTCTCCCGCCGGCTTGTCTAAATTCGAAAGTTTTTAGAATCAAAATTCATTCGGCGGAGCGGTCATGTTTAGAAATTATCTTAAAGTCGCGTTCAGAAATCAGTGGCGGAACAAAATCTATTCGGCGATTAATTTGTTCGGGCTTTCCATCGGCATTGCTTGTTGCATCCTGATCTTTTTGTACGTCCGCCAGGAATTCAGCCACGACCGCTTCCACGAAAACGCCGATTCCATCCACCGCCTTCTTATTCAAGAAAACTGGCCGGACGGCAGGACTTATCATACAAAATTGTTACCGCTCTCGTTGGCGCAGGGCCTGAAGGACGATGTCCCGGGCATAGCGGACGCAACGGGATTTATGCGTTCACGAGCGCGCGTTTATTTGGGAGACCAATGGTTCGATGAAAGATTCGCGCTCGTCCAGCCGCCTTTTCTAAAAATGTTTACCTTCCCGCTCTTGCTCGGCGATCCGGCCACGGCGCTCGACCAACCCAACAATATCATAATCAGCGAAGCGGCGGCGCAAAAGTTTTTTAGCGTTTCCGAGGCGGATTATGCTTCAATCATCGGCAAATTCTTGACGCTGAAAGGCATTGAGCCACGAGAGTTTATCGTCACAGGCGTGATGCAAAATGCGCCGGAAACCTCCAGCCTGCAATTCTCGATGATCGTCCCCATCGAAAACTGGACGAACTATACGCGGGACAACACCTGGTCGGGAGAAACGGTTATCTATGCGCAGCTCGCGGAAAATCAGGCGGCGGAAAGCATTAACGCCGCGCTGGCGTCGTTCATGGTCAAACATCTCGGCGCTCGAATCCAGGAACGCAGGACGGATTTTGCCGCGCTGAAAACCAATGACGCTTATCGCATGTGGCTCCAGCCTTTGACGGACATTTATTTGAACAGAGAGATGTACAACAATTACGCGTCGCAGGGCAATCCGGACTATTCGTACGTCCTTTTGGCCGTCGCCTTGCTTGTGTTGATCATCGCCTGCATTAATTTCACCACTTTGACAATCGGCCGTTCCGCCGGGCGTGCGATGGAAGTCGGCGTACGCAAGGTGCATGGCGCGCAGCAGCGACAAGTTTTGTGGCAGTTTTGGAGCGAAGCCCTGTTTTTGGCGACCTTTTCGTTAGTTTGCGGCGTTTTATTGGCCCAACTTTTTTTGCCGACTTTCAATGAACTGGCCGCCAGAAATCTGACGTTTTCTTTACTTGAAAGCTGGCAGATTCCCGCGGGTTTGTTCGCAATATTACTCTTGGCCGCATTGACTGCGGGAAGTTATCCGGCGGCGGCTCTCTCGCGATTGCAGCCGGTCAATGTTTTCAAAAAGCAGTCCGGCGCACAGGGGCGCAACAGATTTACGCGGGCGCTGGTCATCATCCAGTACGCCGTCTCAATCGCCCTGATTATCAGCACCGGCGTTATGTTGCGCCAGTTGGATTTTATGCGCACCAAGAGCTTGGGCTACGATGCGGAGCAGGTGGTCGTGTTATCATTTTTCGGGATTGGCGACGAAACGTTCTGGCAGCGCTACAAAACCAGAATTGCTCAAAACAGCAACATCGTCAGCGTGACCGGCAGCGACCGCGCCTTTACCACAGGCATGTCGTCGCGGCGGGTCAAGTTCAAGGACGGTGAAAAAGTGCGTATTCGCCAGATCAGGATCGATCCGGATTATTTGGAAACCCTCGGTATCGATTTGCTGGCGGGAAACAATTTTTCACCGGGAACCACGAGCAACAAAAATGCGATTCTGGTCAACGAAGCGTTGGTAAAAACTTTTGGCTGGGAGCACCCTTTGGGCGAAGTGATCGAAGGCTTGAGCGGCACGGAGAGCGTGCAAGTGATGGGCGTGGTGAAGGATTTTCACATGGATCGCTTGCATCGTGAGATCGAGCCGTTGGTCTTGCACATGAATCCCGATTTTCACGGCGTTTACCAACTGATGGTTCGCGTGCGCGGCGGCGACCTGCCAGGCGTGATCGCGAATTTTAGAGAAGCCTGGGATGATCTCGCGCCGCCCTTCGTCCCGTTCCAATATTCATTTCTCGACGAAAAGCTCGACGAGCAATATCGCGCCGAAGAGCGCTGGAGCGCCATCATTGGCTACACCGCGTCTTTCGCGATTCTGATTTCCTGCCTGGGGCTTTTGGGACTGGCGGCGCTTGCCGTGAGTCGGCGCACCAAGGAAATCGGCGTGCGCAAAGTTCTGGGCGCCAATGTTCGCAGCCTGGTCGCGCTCATTTCGAAGGATTTTGTGAAATTGGTCGTCGTCGCGTTGATTGTCGCTTCACCCCTTGCCTGGCGACTGATGCACGTCTGGCTGGAGAATTTCGCTTACCGCATCGAATTGGGCTGGCTCGTCTTCCTCGCCGCCGGCGCACTGGCTCTGACGATTGCATTGCTTGCGGTCAGCACCCAAGCCGTCAAAGCCGCGCTGGCGAATCCGGTCGATGCGCTGAAATATGAATGAGCGCTGTTAGCCCCAATTTTACTTTGAGGAATCGCCCTTGTAGAGACGCGATGCATCGCGTCTCTACCAATTATCAGATGATGTTACGCACTCCTGAAAATTTCACAATTTCTGACAATCACTCGCGACAATCTTTGAGCTTGCCATGATTCATCCATGGTATTATATTTGGTATCAAATTTAAACGTCTATCAATTCTTTTAGGGGATTTCACGCTTGGAACAAACGCCGCTTGTTGTCTTGGATACAAATGTATTGGTTGCCGGATTATGCAGGCGAGCGGACTCCCCAAGCTTTAAAATCCTCAGAAATGTTCAAAAGGGAATTGTTCCCCTGGCCCTGACGCATAAGCTGTATTTGGAATACGAATCAGTGTTAACCAGGACGAACATCCAAAAGCTTATAAACGCGAGCGCCGGAGAAATCATTTTAGTGCTGGACGCCCTGACCGCCATTGCACTCAAATCTGACGTACATTATCTGTGGCGGCCAAATTTGCCCGACGAAACGGATAATTTTGTTTTGGAAGCCGCACTGGCCACCGGTGCAATCATCATTACAAAAAATACTCGCGATTTTCTCGGCGGCGAGTTGAAAATTCCAGAGTTAATCGTCTTGCCGCCTGTACAATTTTGTACATTATATCCTGTCTCTTATACACATCTGACGCTGCCGACGAGCTTCTTGGTGT
>CAXHAT010000266.1:0-8733 GCA_964014485.1 uncultured Deferribacteres bacterium | reverse complement strand
CAGTTCCGCCGGTCGACGGACGAGCGCTTCCTGATTGGCCGCCGCCAGTTCCGCCAGTTCCGCCGGTCGTCGGGCGAGCACTTCCCGATTGGCTCCCGCCAGTTCCGCCGGTCGACGGACGAGCGCTTCCTGATTGGCCGCCGCCAGTTCCGCCGGTCGACGGACGAGCGCTTCCCGATTGGTCCCCGCCAGTCCCGCCGGTCGACGGTTGGCCGCCGGAACCGCTTTGTCGCTCGCGCGTTTGCGCTTCCCGCCGCGCCCGTTCAGCGTGTTCAACAGTTCCGGGAGCCCCTGGAGTGGCTCGCGGCGTTTGGCGGGGTCTGGTATCAGTATCGATTTGGGTTCTTCTGGAGGCTTCACGCGTTGCGGCATTGTCTCGTCTCGACTGACGTTCTCTCGCCGCCTCCGAAGCGAGGCGGGCTTCCGTTTCCGGATTGAGAGAGTTCGCCCGGATGAGTTTGGCGCGATCATCGCCGGTCATGCGGTCTAGCGGCAAGTAATCCGTCCGGAAATTCAACTCCACCGACGAATTCAAATCGAGTTCTGTGTTCAACTCCTCAGTGGTTTGCGTTCGCTGTGTGTTGACATAGCCGATTGTATTTGTCATCGAAGCGCTTACCCCCCAAGGCCCGCCGCCATAACTCGCTGCACCGCTGGATTGATGTTGAAAATCGAACCGACTGGCCTTGTCTTCGTTGAGAGCGCTGCGCGTATCGATGTGAAACCGCATCGAAGCGGTAATGCGTCCGGCGTCAATGACAATACGCTGCATGCCCATCATCACCATCGTTGCCAACATTTGCTGACGTTGCCGCGCCAATGCGCGCCTAACCAAGGGAACCAGTGTTCTCTCAGGATCGCCCGTGGGGATTGTTTCGTTTTGTCCCAAACCCAAATCCACCCGCAGAGTTTCCGGCGGAGGAGGAGAGGCGCCCGGCCTTAATCTTAAAGTCAATTCTCCCCCGCTCTCATCCTCGTCAGTCTCCCAATCGTCGTTTGGATCTTTCCTTGAACCGCCTTCTAAAACTTCACCGATGATTTCGAATGAGCCGGGGTAGCGTTCCGCCAGCCATTGGCGCGCGCGATCCGGGCCGTAATTGGCGCCGGCAAATCCGTCTAGCGAAGCGGCAACGTTATTCAATAACTCAACATAACCGTGCATTTGCTGCTGGCTGGAATCGACAATGGCCTTAAAAACGCCGTTGATGAGTTCGGTGACGAATCGGGGAAAAGAAACGGCGTTCAGAATGCTCCGCGTCGTTCCCGCAACACGATTCGCGGCGTCGCCAAAGCCCTGGGTCGTCGCTAATGGCGCGGCGGGAGCGTCCTCCCGGAGGTCATTAGCAAAAGCTCCGTTTTCCCGCTCCGCCGAAAGCGCGCCGGCGACTTGCTCGTCGCTCTGCATTTCCTCGCGAACCATTGAGGCGGCGGCGTGGCAAACCTTAACCATCGCCGCGGCCATCTGCTTTTTCTGCTCATCGTCAAGCTCGCGAAAAGCGGGACTCGACAAAAGCAGCGAACGCACGGTTTGTCGGACAAGCGGCAGAGGATCGCGAACGACTTCGGGTTGCCCTGCGGGCGGAACGGACGTCGAGTTTGTTGCCGCATCGTTCATCATCAAAGCCTCAAAATTGCGGGGCGAAGGCTTGCTCAGCCATCGACAATGTCGCCTGCAGCCAGGTCGTCGCGGCGGAGACGACGTTGTTTTCGGAGGAAAAGTCAACCGATCTGCCCGTGCCCAACTCCGGCAAATGTTCAGCCAGCCAGGCCAGCATCGTCACGCCTGATTTGGCTCGTCTCACATGGTTGGCGATTTCGACGGTCTCGCCGAGATAGCGTTGATTGATTCTTCGCACCGCGTCCCAAACGGAAACGGCTCCGACGGCGCGCTGCACCGTCGGCTGTTTCAGAATATCCAACGCCTTGCTGACGGTTTCGAGAATATCGCGCGCCGCAAAGCCGACCACGCCGCCGCCGTACCGCGTTAGATTGGCGGCAAGCTTTTTCGCAGCGAGAAAAAGGTGCGTTTGCGGCGGCGTGCGTCCGACATACCCAGCATATTGACTGAACTGATAAAGCGCTTCGGCAAAATCGATCATCAAGATTTCGAACTTCTCGTTGCGCCCGCCGCGAGCGGCCAGGACGGGGCCGTGATTGGCGCCAAAAACCTGCGAGAAAAACGCCCGTCTCTCTTCCTTCGTAAAACGATCTCGTCGCGCCCGCCAAAACCGCCCAATCATTGATCCCGCCGAACCAAGCTGCGCACGCAATCCGCCGCTTATGAACAACCCCGCCAACGTCTCAACCGCCGGTATCAATCGAACGGCCTCCAATTCGGAAGCCAGGTAGAACGGCGCGACGGCGCGCAGTTGGGACTGATCAAACTCGCCTCCCACAACCGGCGGCAGTTCGGGCAAGCCGACGTCCGGCAGAGCAAACTGACCCGCGAACCGCTCCGACGCTTCTAACATTCGCCAGCCAAGCGCCAGCGCCGCGTCGAGGTCGTCCGTCCGGAACGCAAAGTCGATTTCAGAAAAGCCGCTCAGGCGTTGCTCTATAGTTTGGTCATTGGAATTTATTTGTGACTTGGGCGTTGTCATTTGGATTTTAAATTTTGTCCAAAACAGCGGTTTTGAAAAAAACATGCTAAAGCATGGACTACAAACGACAGTGCATGCCCAACACTCAGGGTAGAAGCGAGCGTCATCGTTCGTAGTCCACGCTTTAGCGTGTCTTTTCTGAAACCAACATTTTAAACTCAGAAATACAAAAAATTAGTGCCATTGGCGTCAGGCGCCTTCGACTATTTTCTTCGGCGGCTCGGCGTTACCTTGGATGGCGGCGATCATTTCCGGGCTAGCCAGCTTCTCCATCGGGAAGTGGTCGCTCTTAAAATTGACCCGCACTTCGCCGGTGAGCTTGGCTTTCACTTCCGCTTTCGATTCGGACGTATCATCGACCGATGATTCAACAGTTGCGACATGCTCCATAGCATGCTCAGTCCCCACGCTGGCGGAAACCGGAGACAACCAACTGCCGTATTCGGCGCGCGTCGAAATCTTGTGCGATTGCGATTCTCTGTCATGCATCGAAGCTTTTGCCACACGCCTGGCCGTATCGCGGGCGCGCATGTCGAAAACAACTTTGGCATGAATAAGACCGTCGGTAACGACGATGCGGTTAATGCCCAAAATAACCATCGAGGAGAGCAACTGTTGACGCGCACGGGCAATCTGCAAGCGGGCTCCCAAGACGAGACGCAGTTCTTCGTTCGGATCGGAAATGTCGGTAACGGGTTTTTCCAGCCCCAATTCCTCCGAAATGCGCTTTAAGTCTTCTTCCGGCTCCTCTCCTGTGGCTACGATTTTGGGCTGCGGCCCAGGCGCTTCTTCCTCGTCTCCTTCGGCAAATCCAAAACCCATGTCTTCCGTTTCGACGCCCAAAGCGTCCGGAAAGCGTTCGGCCATCCAATCGCGCGCATTATTTTCCGTGATATTATCTTGCGCAAACTGGTCGACCGTTTTCGCCACATTGGCCAGCAACTCGCCGTAAGCGCGCATCTGTTTGATCGAGGAATCCACAATCGCCTGGAACACATTCTCTATTAGTCCGCCGACGAATTTCGGAAAATCAACCTTTTGCACCAGCGCGCCAAACTGCTTGACGCCTTGCTTGACCGCCCCCGCTTCGAAATCTTCTCCAACAACGCCCGGCGCTTGGCTCAACCGTCTTTTCGTCGCTTCAACCGGATCGTCTTCCTGGGCGTGGGCGAGAACGCCGCCTTCCGGGGAAAGCTCCTGCGCCGCCAAGCCGTCCGGATTGGACATGTACGAAGCCACCTTCACCATTTTTGAAGCCAACTCTTTTTTCTCCGGCTCCGAAAGCTGCTGAAACCCTGGCGAAGCTTGCAAAATTTTACGAACTTCCGGACGTACGGCGCTCAGGGTTTGATCATCCGCCCAGGCAGCCGGCTTGCCGTTTTGGTTTTTCATATTTCAATATCCTTCGCATACTCACTTAGGTAGCAGGAGTTGACGGCGAACTTGGCGGTTCTGACGCCGCCCGGCTTCCGCCTTGCGGAGCCGTCCTCTTGGGCTGCGCCGCATTCTGTATTTGAGCGATCTGAAACGAATCGGCCAGTTTTTCCAACGGGAAGGTCTCGCTTTTGAAATTCACGTCGACGGTGCCCGCAAGGCTCGCTTTGGACTGCAACTGCGCGTCTTGCGCTTCAGCGGTAGCGCTCTTGAGTTTAACCAGCGGTTCCTGTGTTGTTTTATACTGCCCTTTTGAGTAATAGCTTGGCCCTCGATACTCGCCTTCCGACTTGTCTCCATCTCTCTCCCAAGTGTAATTGCTTCCTTCGCGCTCGTATTCATGTTCGCCTTCACGAACCGTCTTTGTACCCAGGTTGTCATAATCAAAGCTCGTGGCGCTGCGCTGAAAATTATCGCGAGCACGGAAATCGTACATTACTTTTGCCGAAATCCGTCCTTCGGTCACGATAATGCGGTTGATGCCCATCATCACCATCGTCGCCAAAAGTTGCTGACGGCTGGTTGCCAATTGCGTGCGCGCGGCCTGCACCAGCTTTTCTTCCACTTCGTCGTCTTCCAGATCGAGGCTGGTCAACTTGCCGCCGGCAACAGGCAAGTCGTTGATTTTTGCCAATGCTTGTTCTTCGTCGACGTCTTCGCGCAGCCTGATTCTGGGGCCGCCCCCTCCGCCAAAACTATCGCCGGTATCGACGTCGAGCATGAAAGTATCGGAAAACTGTTCGACGAGATGATCGCGTCCTTGATTCATCGACACGTTTTCATCGCGAAATTGGTTGAGAGATTTGGCGACGTCCGCGACCAGTCGGCCATAGGCTTCCATCTGCTGCATTGATGATTGCACAATGGAATGGAACACGCCGTTAATCAGCCCGCTGACAAATTCCGGAAAATTGACCTGATCCAGAAGCAGACCGGCCACTTGCGCGCCCTCGCGCGCCGCCAATGCGGAAAAATCGCCGTCTCTTCTCGAACGACGCCCCCCGCCAGGCTCATCTTCGAGAGCAAGGGCGTAAGGATCGTCGCTTTGCCCGGCGCCGACGAACTGTTTCGCCGTTGCCAGCTTGTTGCCGGGAACGCCCTCCGGCGCGGCAAGGTAGTTGACGACTTCGACGGTGTTCTTCGCAATGTCTCGCTGCTTATCTTGCGGCAAGGCGCGAAAGGCGTCGCTTTTCAACAGCAAGTCGCGAACTTTGCCGCGCGCCACGTCCAGCGTCTGCCGGGGCGTCAGCGCATTAGCGTCGCCGTCCGTTCGATTTTTTGTTAGTGACCTCATTTGTTTTCTCTTTTCTTAAACCGAGCTTAACCGGGAACGCCATTGCGTTCAACAAAACGATCAGTGATTTCAAACTCAATCGGCCGTAAATAAAGACTCACGCGCGCCGGCGATTTCGGCGTAATCCGTACGCTTAAAACGGAAAACCTTCCCGGCAGCTCGCTTGATTCCGGCGTAAAAGCGCGCAGCCAACTCATCAGTGCATTGAGCTCCTTTGGCTTTTCGGCCAGACCGAGAGCGAGGAGATCAAGAAAAGTCCGCGGCAAGTCCGGGATGCGCCCCAACATGACTTCCAATTTCAGTTCCGGCCCTTCGGTGGTTTGGCCGAGCGCCAGCACCACCGTTTCCGGCGGCAGTTCAAAGCGTCCGCCGAGCGCCAAACCCATCATCTGCATCAGGCCGGGCAGTTGGTGCGCCAGACCGATGCGCTGCAGCAAGGGTTTGAGATCACCCAAACGCAGCGGGCCGAGCTGTAAGAAAGTGGTTCGCTGGACGCCGCTGTTTCTGCGGCAGGCAATAGTTGTAAACATCGGCACTAACGAAGGCAGGGTTTGCATCGCTTGTCGCGCTAGGCTCGCCAGCGCCGGGGGCAGGGCGTCGATCTGATTCGGCGACATTTCGTAGTAGACTTTGGAGGCGTGCATGCCGTCGCGATCATATGATGTTCCGAAAAAGGCGCCGTAGCGCAATCGGGAGCGCGACCCCATGCCGCGCCACTCTTCGCTGCGTCCGTCGAACCAACGCAGGGCGTCCTGGCCAAAAACCGGCGACACCAGGCGTCGCATTTCCCGCGTCGCTTCGTCCCGCCGCATGACCGGAGACGCTTCCGGCCCCAGCGGCTCAACGGTAAAACGCAGATCGTGCGGCTCATTTTCGGAAAAAGACGGCTCAAGCGGCGCCGCGCCGGGCGTCAGCGTATTTTCAGCATATTTGCTGTCGCCCTGCGGCAGGTAAAAAGTGCGGTCTATCAGCGGCTTAACGTAAGGCAGCGGATCCGCTGAACCCAATCGCTGCGCCGCCGTTTGCAGCCGACGGGCCACGACGTCAGACATAGGCTTTTCGTTCATGATGCGTCTCCATGTTTCGGTTATTGTAGCCGCCGTTTCCGGTTCCGGCCTGAATGCCGACGCCTTCGAGCATGTCGCGCGCCATTGCCGGAATCTGGATCGGGCGCGAAGTAATCAACGGCGATTCAGTCGGCTGAGAATATTGTTCGACTTCCTGATCCGGGATGCCGTTAACCGCGAGCCACTGTTCGCAAGCATTGAAAAGATCATAATCCGTCGGGTCTTCCGTCGGTCTGACGCCTTCCGGACGCGAAATCGGGTTGCGCACCTGACGCAGATCGATGACGTCGACCAAGGAAGCACCGGCCAAAACGTTGGCTTTTTTCTCCAACCAGCGAACGATAATCGCCCCGGCATTGGCCATCGTGCGATAGCGGATGCTGTTTCTGGCGCCGCCCAATTCCATCGCCGCCACTTGATCGACGACCTGCCACATGTCGCGAGCGCCGTAAGCTGTTTTAACTTCGTCGTCGGAAAGCAGTGTGATGATTTCGTTGAGCTGCTTCTGCAATTCCGCTGCGGCGAAAAATGCAACACCGTAGCCATGCAGGGAGAGATTCGCGGCGAGATCGCGACCGGACTTACGCACCTGCTCCTGGCTCACCGCTACGGGAACGTTTGAGCGCAGAAGATCATCCACGTAAATCTGACGCACGAAATTGGAGACGGCGGAAATGAAACGCAGCCACAAATTGTCGAACTCGCGGTTCGGCATGCCCTGCCCTGCGTCGCCGCCCGGAAAGCCGAAAGCGCGCGCATAAAGATTGCGGCGTTCGAGTTCGGTCAAGCGGTCGACGCTTTTCTTCCAATAATTGTAAAGAATATCGCCCGCCTTGCCGCGTCCCAGCGGCAGCATGCCGATATGGAACAATTCGACCAATTTGTCGACGACCTGAAATACCTTGAGCTCTTCCAGACTGGCGGAAAAGTAGAGCGCTTGCATGGCGCGCAGGTTGTCCGCCACTATTTCAACGTCGGCGTGTTCTTCCAGATTGGGCAACTGAATATCGAGCGCCGATGAAACGTCGCCGGAGCCGCTTCCGTCCAGACCGGCCAGCGCTTGGCGCGTTTTCAAGGCGAGCAGCGGGTCATTTACCGTGACGCCTTGGGAACGCAAGATACGCGCCACGCCAACCCAACGATCCGCCCGAACGTGATATTCAGGCATCGAGACTTGTCCCTGAGGGCCGACGGTACCTAGTGACATTGCCGAAGACGGAATCGCGACGAGCGATTCCTGAATAACTATGTTTAAAACAGCATCGAAAAGCGCTTCATTCGCTGTGTATTCGCCCATGGCAATCGAAATCGCCGGGACAAAACGAGACAGCTTAGGATTTGTCAGATTATCCTGCTCCATCAAACCGTAGATCGCCGCCAGCGTTTTTTCCGGCTCGGTCAAAATCGGTCCGCCAATATTGCTATAGGTTGCTTCAGACGTAGTAACCGGGACACTTATAGGTGGTGGTGGCGGATACTGACTTGGCAGCTTCCCTTGGTAATGGTCGCCAACCGGCGGCGGACAAATTTCTCCCAGTTTGTCGCGAATCGCCGTGAACATGGGATCCACAACGGCGGACAAGTCGTCCCGTTCAGGTATTTTTTGATTATCGAGCAAATCGACGATATCGTCCAGCTCCGCCTGCAAAGGCGGCGGCAGCGTTCCGCCGAGCTCTTCTTTTTGGCGCTCGAGCTCGAACCTTCGGTTTTCGAGACGCTGCCGCGCGCGAGCGTCGTTTTCCTTCAAATCAATAAAAACGATTGGGTCTGGCATGGTTGCGCCTCCAAAAGTTTGCCCTGGAGGCGGCGCCCCCTTAGGCGGTTTCGATCCGCGTTTTTTGCCCTTTTGCTCTATCGGATCATTCGAGCGCGGGTTTTCGTTATCAGGTTTTGCAGGTTGACTTTGTTTGCGTTTTGCCATGACGGTTTCTCTTTATTTTGTGAAGTCGTTTGGTTGATACATTTATCGTGTAATTGTATTGAATAGAGGCGTAATGCGATGCACTCCTAACCCGGACAAGCCGGAACCAATCAGGCGCAGTCATTCAACTTCGGAACTTAACGCAGAGACGCAAAGATTGGAGAGCTTCGCAGAGTTTTTTAACCTGAACAATTCATGAATTTCACAGCGGCCAGGGAGAAACATCCCTCTGCTTTTCGAAGGGAGTTTTGCGATTCCCCCTTCGAAAGGGAGACGATTTGTGAAGCGTCCAACGAACAAATCAGAGGGATGTTTGTCACACATGCCTTTGAATTCAGTTTTAGTAACTGATGTTACGCGACAGCCGTGACGCCGTAGAAACTCTCGTCAAAGTCATTCCCGCGCAGGCGGGAATCC
>CAXHAT010000265.1:0-8734 GCA_964014485.1 uncultured Deferribacteres bacterium | reverse complement strand
GATATTCTCAACCACGAATTGTACCTAAACGCCGACAAATTTACTCCGGTAGGCCATGAATTAATTCCAACGGGAGAGCTGCGATCCGTAGCCGGGACGCCAATGGACTTTCGCACACCAACACAAATTGGCGCACGCATCGAGTCGGATTGCAAACAGCTCAAGATCGGCGGCGGATATGATCACAATTGGGTGTTGAATAGGGTCGGAGACGACCTCATCCACGCTGCAACGGTCTACGAAACGACCTCGGGGCGTGTTATGAAAGTCCGCACTTCAGAGCCCGGAATCCAATTTTATTCCGGCAATTCTCTCAATGCAACCGCCACAGGGAAAGCTGGACGCATTTACAAAAAACATGCCGGGTTTTGCCTTGAAACCCAACATTTTCCCGACTCCCCGAACAACCCCCATTTCCCAAGCACAATTCTTCGTCCCGGTGAGACCTGTCAAACAATCACCATTTATCAGTTTTCCACGCAATGAAAGAGCGGCCGCTTTAACTATCCCAATTGCCCAACCTTACTCGCCGAGTCGCCGCTGCAGCGTGACGAGACGCTTACTCATACCGCAACGCATCGATAGGATTGGTCAGCGCGGCCTTCACCGATTGATAGCTAATGGCAACGAGAGCAATAAGTATGGCTAAGGCGCCGGAGATAAGAAACGCGCTTGCGGTCATGTCTATGCGATAATGGAAATCCTGCAACCAGGCTCGCATGGCGAACCAACCTGCCGGCCATGCGAGAACGGCGGCAAACAGCACGAGCTTGATGAAATCCTTCGAGAGCAGATGAAAGAGGCCGGGAACTGTTGCGCCCAACACTTTTCGCACGCCAATTTCTTTTGTGCGTTGTTCCGCGGCGTAGGCTGCAAGACCAAATAAACCGAGACAAGCGATGAAAATGGCGAGAAAAGTGAAGTAGCGGAAGATGTGTTGCAGTTTTTCTTCTGCTCGGTAGAGCTCGTCATAATGTGAGTCGAGAAAGAAATATTCGAACGGATAATTGGGCGAAAATGCGCCGACTTCTCGTTCGAGAAATTCGATTGTTTCCGAAATATCCCGGGTTTGTACACGAACAGAAAGGAATCTCGCATTCGAAGCTGTCATATGTATGATCAGCGGCTCAATTTTTTGATGCAGCGATTTGAAATGAAAATCCTCGGTCACGCCAACAACTTTCAGCTCTCGAAATTGCGGCGGATTTAAGGCCGTGGGTTGATAAATGCTTTTGCCAAGCGCTTCATTGGCGCTTCCCCAACCTAATCTGGCTATCGCTGCTTGATTGATGATCACAGCTTCAGCAGAATCTGTTGCAAAAGCTTTCGAAAAATTTCTTCCTGCAGCCAATTCAATTTTTGTAAGCGGCAGGAACTTTTCATCTACAGAAAAATAGATGAAACTGACAAAATTGTCCATGTCAGCCGCGTTTATGGAAGGCCAATAACCCTGATCACTGAAAGCATTGTCGCCGGGCAACTGGGTTGAAGATGCAACTTCGATGACCGCCGAATTTTGCAAGAGTCTGTTTTTCAATGGTTCGATTTGCGAACGTACGGCATTATCACGCAGCGGAATTGCAACGACTTGTTCTTTGTCAAACCCCAGTTTCTTATTTTTGAGATAATCCAGTTGTCGTACGATGACAAGCGTCGCGAAAATAAGGCAGATAGAAATTGCGAATTGCGCCACGACAAGCACTTTTCGCAAAGCATTCGCACCACGCATATTTGCGCCTGATTTGCCCTTCAGAACATTGACCGGATTGAAGCTTGAAAGAAAAAAGGCGGGGTAAATGCCGGAAAAAACGCCAACAAAAAGCGCAATTGCAGCAAACGCCCCGGCGAACAGCGGGTAGCGACTCACCTCGAGCGATAATGCTTTGCCGCTCAAATCGTTAAACGCCGGCAATACCAACAAGACGAGGACAATTGCAAAAACAAGCGCGACAAACACCTGAATCGTCGATTCGCCAAGAAATTGTGTAATGAGCAGTTTTCTCTCCGCGCCCACGACCTTTCGCACGCCAACCTCGTTTGCACGGTTTACCGAGCGCGCCGTCGACAGATTCATGAAATTGATACAAGCAATAAACAAGACGAGAACCGCGATCAAAGACAAGACATAAATCGTCGTCATGCTGCTCGTTGGGCGCGGTTCGAATTCAAGATCGGAATGGAGATAAATTTCCGTGATCGGGCGGAGCGGTATCTGGAAAATATCTGAAATCTTTATCTTCGTATCAGGCATCATTCGTTGCACCATCGGCCCCATGTATTTTTCTAACATGCCGATGAATTTTTGCTCCATCTCTTTTGGATCGACCCCTTCTTCGAGCAAAATATAGGTGTATTGTCCATTGTTGAACCAACTCCCCAATTGCTGTTCTCCGAGCAGGGATTTGAGCGTAGTATAAGAGATAAAAAATTCCGTTATGAAGTGCGAGCTTTGCGGCATTTGAGCCATGACGCCGGTCACTTTGAACTGAATGTCCTGTCCGGACCACTGCAGTGTGAGAAGCTTATCGATTGGATCGGACGGGCCGAAATAGCGTCGCGCCATTTGTTCGGTGAGCACAATTGAATTCGGTTCGGCCAAAACGCTTGCTTTGTCGCCCTTCAGCAATTGAAATGAGAATACTTCGAACACGTTTGCGTCGGCGAACCAGAATTCTTCCTTGAAATATTGGTTGTTGCGATCCTTAACTGGCAGCTCAAGCGGCCAAAATCGTGTGGCGGCTTCGACCTCCGGATAATCATTTTGCATCGCAGGGCCGTAAGGGTGGCCTGTAACGGGTACGTAAAAGTCTTGCCCGTTAAACGTGCCGGAGCGCTCCACGCGATAGATGCGGTCGGCGTTTTCATGGTATTGATCATAGCTGAGTTCGTCCGCGACATAGAGCGAGATCAGGATGCAGCACGCCATCCCAATTGCAAGGCCGGAAATATTGATAAATGAAAAGGCTTTCTGCTTTCGCAGCCTTCGGAAGGCGATTTTGAAATAGTTCTTGAGCATGACGGGGCCTCCTATAAAATCAAACTTGTACTCATTTTGCAATGCGATTCGAAAACCAATGCTGAGCGTGTCGCGCCAATAGAGCCACCACGCATGGAATCGGCCTTTTCGGTGGACGCGACGGTGGAATAAATCTTCGAGATCTTCCATGATTTCATGCTTGCGTCGCAGCGTTCGGCTCTGACGAAGAAACCTTTCCGCAAGCTTTGGGGGACGAGAATTTGTTGAATGGTGGGATCGGTTCAGATGATTCATGACGGGCTTAGCTCCGGCAATGGCTCGATATCTTGCCACAGACGCTCCCGCGTTTCTCTCACCTTGTGCAACGCCGCCATTCCCGCTGGCGTCACACGATAAAAACGCTTGCGCCGTCCGCCCCGCTGACGCGTAATCTCTCCCAGCCGCGAAACTGCGTAGCCTTTCTCTTCCAGACGTTCGAGCGCTGAGTAGATGGCTCCCATTGTTGCCGAACGATGCGTTTTCTCCTCGATGCGTTCTTGAATCATAATTGCGTAAGCTTCGTTTTTCAGGCCGCACACAGCAAGCAGCACGATTTCTTCAAACTCCCCCATTGTTGGCGCTTTCATTTTCAGCTCCGGCATTTTTTCGCAAATCCAGGAAAAATAAGGATGCAATTTATTCGCATATACAAGAAAAATAGTTTCACGATAATTTACGAATGGAAAAATTTATGTTATGTCGGACTCTGGCCGGAATCAGGAAGGTTGGTCTCGATTAGGAGTGAGCGCCTTTTTGTTAAGACGCACGTAATGGCTCGGTTTGTCGCGCTGGCAGCATCTTTTACCTTCGTTCCGATTTGTGCTAAAAGAACAAACTCTAGCTTGATTATTTCCTCCAATTGATTTATCTGAATTTTTCGCTGCGAGAAAATTACGTCTCAGAGTAGGTTTAGTGAATGCACGTTCTGGCTGAAGCAGAGAGTGGGCTACAGGGGAAAAGTAGACATAAGTCAGGCCGAGGTCCGTCCGCGAAAAACCGCAAAGCGTTTTATTTTAGCTGTCGCTGCTCGCTTAAGAATATCAAAGCGTTTCTCGCTACGATTTTTCTTGCCGCATCTTTCACGAACAGTGTGGCGCGGCTCGCCCAAGCCGCCGATGAAATCGGCTTTCCTTTAATTCAAAATTTCACTTCAAAAGACTACGGCGGATCACCGCGCAACTGGGCGGCGGTGCAAGATCATCGCGGCGTGATGTATTTCGGCAACGGGGTGGGACTGTTGCAATTCGACGGCGCTCGCTGGCGGCTCTTGGCCATGCCGAACAGGACGGGCGTTTTTTCTCTAGGCATGGACAAAAACGGCCGAATCTACATTGGCGCCTATCAGGAAATCGGCTATCTCGCTCCCGACTCGGTTGGACGACCGACTTATATTTCACTGGTCGAAAAAATCCCGGAGAATGAACGGGACTTCGGCGAAGTGTGGAAAACTTTCGCTTTCGATCGGGGAATCGGCTTCATGGCCAATCAAAAATTGTTTCTTTTGATTGACGGCCAAATTCATGTGATCAAACCCCGGCGATCGTTTCACATTTGCCACGCCGTTAACGGCAAAGTTTTTATCCGCGACCGCGGCGTCGGTTTGATGCACTTGCAAGGCGATTCTCTCGTTCTGGCCAATGACGGCGCGCGTTTCGCCAATGAAGCGGTTTATGAAATGCTGCCGTTTGATGAAACACGCATCTTGACCGGGACGCGAAGGCAAGGCTTTTTTCTCTACGACGGCCAAGTTTTCACGCCTTTTGAAGTGGCGCCAGAGATAACGTCATTTATTGAAAAAAACAGACTCTATGTCGGCGGCGGCGTTTTGGACGAGGAGCGATTTGTTTTGATTTCGAACCGAGGCGGTTTCATCGTCATGGATCGTCAAGGAAAACTTCTGCAACACGTCGACAAGGCCGCCGGACTGCTAGATGACACGGTCTGGAACAGCTTTCTCGACCGTCAGGGCGGCTTGTGGCTGATGCTCAACAACGGCCTGTCTCGTGTTGAGATTTTATCGCCGCTTACTCAATTTGATGCACGTCTCGGATTGGAAACCATTCCCCAAAAACCGCTTCGCCATCGTGACACGCTTTATGTTGAAACCAGAGCTGGCGCCTTTTTCTGGAACCGGCAGCGACAAACTTTTCAACAGGCGGGAAGTTTTCAACCCCGCGTGACGCACTTGCTGCCTTTCAATTCAGAAAAAGAGAACGAAGATATGCTCTTGGCCGCGACGGGGGCGGGGGTTTTTGAGATCAAAGGCGGTGAATTGCACGAGGTCAGACGCTCTTCTCAAAACGATTATTTTGCCTATCAATTGCATCAGTCAAAAGTCGAGCCTTCTCGTCTGTTTGTCGGCCTGAACAACGGTCTCGCCTCGCTGCGCCTGGAAAACGGCGTTTGGGTCGATGAAGGCAAACTCATCGAACGAGACGAGTTTTTCATCAGAATTTATGAGACGCGGACTGGGGATATTTGGGCCGGACTGGTTTCTTCCGGCGCGATGCGCGTTTCTTTCCCTTCGCTGCAAGCCGCCCGTACTTTGCAAAATCCCAACGTCGTTCATTTTAACCACGAATTTGGCTTGCCCAAAAGCACAACCAGGGTTGCATTCCATCATGGCAGGCTCAGTTTTGAGACCTTAACGGGCCTTTATCATTATGATGAAGTCGAGAATCGATTTTTTCGTAACAAGGCTCTGGAGTTTTTTCCGTTTGATCAAACCGAGTTTCCCGGCAGCAGGGTTTATCAAATCAGCTCCAGCGGACAAATTTGGCTGGCAAGAGGCCGGGAGCACGGCGTCGCAACGCCAAAAGCGGAAGGCGGTTTCCGGGTTGAAAGAAATGCCGCCTCACGCTTGGCCGAATTCAACGTCACGGATATCTACCCGGAAAAAAGCGGCGTCGTGTGGCTCTCCGCGGCCAGAGAAGGACTTTTTCGGTATGCTACAAAAGCGCCGCGCACGGACACGCTTGGCTTTCGAACTTTGCTGAGTTCCGTTTCGGTTGGCGAAGATTCTCTCATCTACGGCGGATTTCAGCAGATAAACAACGCTGTCGAGCATGACTTGCCATTTTCGAAAAACAGTCTGCATTTTTCCTTTGCCGCCGCCAGTTATGACGGCGTTGAAAACAATCGATACCAGGTTTTTCTCGAAGGCTTTGATGAACACTGGTCACACTTGACCGAAGCGCCGGAAAAAGAATACACCAACCTTTCCGAAGGCGATTATCGTTTTCGCGTACGCGCTGAAAACGTCTACCGCCGATTGGGGAGGGAAGCGGCGTTTGCATTTACCGTCCTGCCGCCGTGGTATCGCACGATTTGGGCTTATACCGGATATTTTTTGCTCGCGACTGCGATGATTTTGGGATTGATACGTTTGCGCATGCAAAGTCTGCGCAGGCGTACAAAGGAACTGGAAGCATTGGTTGCAGAAAAGACGCAAGACGTCAAAACGCAGCGTGATCAATTGCGCGAGCAAGCGAAAAAACTGCAAGAGATGGATCAGGTCAAATCGCGATTTTTCGCCAATATTTCGCACGAGTTCCGCACGCCCTTGACTTTGGTGCTCGGGCAGATCGACAGTGTGCTGCCAAAAATTTCGCAAACAAAACTTCAAGAGCAACTCGCGATGGCGCACCGCAACGGACGGCAGGTTTTGCGCCTTATCAATCAATTGCTCGACCTGTCGAAATTCGATTCCGGCGCCATGAAGTTGAACGCCACCGTCGCGGACATTTTGCCGCTGTTGAAAAACCTCACTTATTCTTTCGAATCGCTTGCCCACCAGAAAAAAATCAAGCTAAAATTCGAATGTGAAGAGCAGGCGGTTTTCGTCAATTTCGAATCCGAGAAGATCGAACAGATCATGCATAATTTGCTGTCGAACGCGATGAAATTCACGCCGGAAGGCGGGAAAGTCAGTGTTCAGTGTTCAGTTTCCAGTATTCAGAGGCCCATCAGTGGAGAAGAGGTTGAACACCGAATACTGAAAACTGAAAACAGTATACTGATTACTGTCCGCGACAGCGGAGCGGGTATTCCAAAAGATCGTTTGCCGCACATTTTTGATCGCTTTTACCAAGTTGACGGCTCGCAAACACGGGAACATGAGGGCTCAGGCATTGGTTTGGCGTTGACCAAAGAACTCGTTGAACTGCATGGCGGTGAAATTTCCGTAGAAAGCGAGGAAGATTTCGGCACGACATTTTTTGTACGATTGCCGTTTGTTTTGGAAGACGGAGAACGAGGGACGGAACCTGGAGGACGAATAACGAATGCTGAGGGTGACGTTTACGACACAGAGACTGCGAACCAACAGAAACCGCTCGGCGACGACGCTGATTTTCTCCCCCGTTCTCCGTCCTCCGATCTCCATTCTCCGACCTCCAGCCCCTTCGTGCTGGTCGTGGAAGACAACGCCGACGTGCGCGCTTATATCCGGCAGCATTTGGAAGAGCGCTATCGCGTGATCGAAGCCGGGAACGGAGAAAAAGGACTTGAAAAAGCGAAGGAATTTATCCCTGATCTCATCATCACCGACGTGATGATGCCGAAAATCGATGGCTATGAGTTGTCGCGTATGCTTCGCGGCGACGCGGTGACGAGTCACATTCCGATCATTATGCTCACGGCAAAAGCGGCGGAAGATGAAAAACTTCAAGGCCTGGAAACCGGTGTGGACGCTTACTTGATCAAACCGTTCAGCACAAAGGAGCTCAATCTTCGTGTCGAGAAGTTGATCGAAATGCGGCGCAATTTACGCGAGCAATTTAGCAAGACGCTTTCCGTCACGCCCGTTGCAGTCACGGTTTCGTCGGTGGACGAAGAATTTTTTGAGAGCTTGAAAGGCATTATTGAGGAAAGTATGTCGGACGAGAGTTTTGGCGTGGACGATTTATGTGAAAAAGTCGGGATGAGCCGCCGCCAGTTACAGCGTAAAATCAGCGCATTGACGGATCGTTCGCCGGCCGCGCTCATTCGTACCATGCGGATGCAGCGCGCCAAACAATTGCTTGAGCAAGGCGCCGGCAACGTGACGGAAATCGCCTATAAAGTTGGCTACAGCAGCATCTCGTCCTTTTCACGTGTTTTCCGACAGGAATTCGGCAAACCGCCAAAGGCTCTTTTGAAGTCAGAGTGACGCATCACTGCTTGTCTTTAAACGCTCGGCCAGCCAAAGATTTGCGAGCGTTTCAGGCATGAGCCCACGCATCTGCGCTTCGTTTTTGATGCCGCCATAAACCTCAGGGTCGAGCGTTATTCTTCTCCTGCGCCTGGCTCTTATTTCAAACTCAACTTCATGCGTTTCGTCCCAGTAATCCGCCAGGCTGTGCGTGCCCCAAAACTGAGCAATCTCTTCCAATGTTCGCGCCTGTGAGATGCTCGATACGCTTTTGCCGTCATTTTCGTTCATATCGTTTTCTCTCTTTCTTATCCATATTTCTTGCGCTCAAAACTAACGCTTTATTCTGTGATTTGCGAATAAAAATACTATCAAATACCTCCCTGCGTCTGTCGTGTTTCAACAAATCGGAATCGTGGTTTATTGAAAAATACTTCTTCCGCTTCTTCTTGAGAGACCTGGTGTTTTACCATTATTTTCTCGACAATGTTTGGCAGCCAGATAAAATCATCAATATACATAGGCCATTGTTCCTTTACTGCCTGTCTCTTATACACATCTGACGCTGCCGACGAGCTTCTTGGTGT
>CAXHAT010000264.1:0-8742 GCA_964014485.1 uncultured Deferribacteres bacterium | reverse complement strand
AACTGGGGTTTTCGGCGGCTCGAAAATGCAGTTTACAAAAAATGTCAGGTAGAGAAAAGTGGGGTTTGAACTGGGGGCGGTCTAATGAATGATTTTGAAATCTGGCTGGAAAAATCGACCGAAAACTTGCTCGCCGCAGAAGTTTGCTTTAAAGGCGGTCATTTTAACGCTTGTGCAAATCGTTTGTATTATGCAATGTTTCAGGCGGGAATAGCAGCCTTGGAAAAGTTCAGGGTAAAATTACCCGAAAAAGTGGTCGGCCACGGTTGGGTGCAAGCAACGTTTTCGGAGCAACTGATACGGCGTCGCAAAATATTTCCAGCGAAATTCAGTTCATATCTCACAGATGCTTACAGAGTTAGAGAGATTGCTGATTATCGGATGTCGTCAATAAGTAAAAAAGTCGTATCTCGTGAACTAAGAAAAGCAAACGAGTTTCTTGCTTCCATTAAAAAGGAGACTGGATATGAGACTTACTTATGAACAAGAGAATGTGCTCGAGAATTTAGTAAAAGATATTGAAAATAAATTTTCGGACGTCAAATTTGTCGAAGTAACGCCGAGTCCGGAAAGTGAAAATACTTTTTGGGTTTTGTTTACGAAACCGGCTTCTGACGATCGATTTATTGAAATTGGGGAATACGCAAGTAAACAAACGTTAAGTATCTTGATCAAGCATGGATTCCATTTTGTTGTTTTACCTGATGTAGAAAACAACGCCGTTGAAACTCTGACTCTTGCTTAAAAACTTGGCATAGATCACGCTTTCCTGAAAATGGTATCCAAAACACGGATGTTACTCGATGATTAAGTTCTTTCAGCGCTCATTTATGACGCTTTTCTTCCTTTTTTCTTCTCAAGTCATTGCTCAGGACGAGCAGGCTGAGATCGATCCGAATGAAACTTTCCATATTGTTGAAATCATTGTTGAGGGGAACAAAAAAACCAAATCCGAAGTCCTGCTGCGCGAAATGCAAACTGAGGCCGGTAAAGAAGCTAGCTTGATGCAGCTCGAACTCGACCGTCGGCGCATCGAAAGCCTGGGATTGTTTACGCGCGTAGAAATGGAAGCGGAAGAGCGCGACCAAGGCATTGCTCTGATCATTACCGTTTCGGAACAATGGTACATTTTCCCGCTGCCGATTGTATTTTTTAATGATCGCGAATACAAACTCAGTAAATTAAGCTACGGCGCTTCCGTCGTCCACACGAATTTCCGTGGGCGGGCGGAGCTTATGCAATTGACGGGATGGTACGGCTTTAATCCACAGGTTTCGCTCGGCTACAGCAACCCGTGGATATTGGGCGACGCCCGGCTTTTTTTCGGCGCCACCTTTTTTATGTCCCAAACGCGTAACAAATCCGAAGAGATTGCACTTGGCGGCGACGCTTCAAAAGAGCGGCGCGTCGGCGGGACGTTGCGATTTGGCAAGCGTTTGACTTTGCGCACTTCTTTGGCGCTCGACCTGGGTTATCGAAGGCTGCGCTTCAATTCAGGGCTTGCCGATTCTCTCCAAACGACGCAACGGACGCTCGATCCGTCCGGGACCGACCATTTGCCGCAGGCCGGAATCACCTTGCGTCGCGACTATCGTGATCTCCTTTTTTATCCAACGCGCGGCAGCTACTTGAGCCTGAGATTTGAGCAAACCGGCGTCCCGGGAGCGGATTTCGTGGACTATCGCGTAGGTTCGGTCGATCTAAGGAAATATTTTCCCCTTGGCGCTCAATCGACTTTCGCGCTTCGATTCGCCTCGATTTTGAGTCGCGGCAAAGTGCCGGTTTATGATCGCGTTTTTTTAGGTTATACCCACCGGATTCGCGGCCATTTTAGCAAGCGCTATGACAGCGAAAATCGCATTAAGACCAGCGCTGAAGTTCGCTTTCCGCTGATGAAAGTTCGTTACTACGAAATGGGCGGCGGACTTGGCGGTTACGGCCAGAATTTAAAATTCGGAGTCAGCGGGAGCCTGTTTTTTGACGGCGGCAGTCTGTGGCTTCAAGATCGTCAGCGAGATGAAACGGAATCCGGCTTTGCGGCAAGCCCTTTCGGCTCTCAAACCTCGCCTAAGGAGTGGATCTACGGTTTTGGTTTCGGATTGAATTTTCACCTGCCTTATGTTCAAATCGCACGACTTGAGTTGGCTTTTGACGAGGAATTTGGCGCTGAAGTGATTTTCGACGCAGCGATTTCGTTCTAACCATGTCTCACCGCCATTATTTTCTCGTTTCCCAAAAAGACGTTTTCCAGGGGGACTCTGACAATTCTCCAAAATTCATCCAAATTCGCAACGAAGAACATCGCCATCTCTCCCGAGCGCTTCGCCTCAAAATCGGCGACGAAGTTTGGGCGACGGACGGTGAGGGGGCAATGTATCACGCCGTTCTCAAATCTATCGATCGTGAAAAATCCGAAGCTGAAATTTTGCAAAGCTTTAGAAATTACGGCGAAGAGTCCCTGCGACTGACGCTTGCACTCGGCGTGCCCAAAATGCAGCGTTTTGAATGGGTTTTGGAGAAGGGAACGGAACTGGGCGTCTCACAATTTATCCCGATGCTCACGGAACACAGCGTCAAATTTCCCAAAGCGCAAAAGATGGAACGCTGGCGACGGATTGTTTTGGCGGCGGTGAAGCAATCCGGTCGTTCTGTGATCCCGCAGATTCATGCGCCCGCAGGTTTTGAAGAGGTCATTCAACTGAGTGAGAACTTCGCCCATCGTTGGATGGCGCATGACGAACCCAAAAGTAAAAACAGTTTTCTTGGGTCTGCAAAAAGCGGCGACCGACAAGACGGACTTGTGATCGTTGGGCCTGAAGGCGGATTTTCTGAAAATGAGATTGCGTCGGCAAAAAACGCAGACTTTGAATTGATCAATTTAGGCAATAGGCGATTGCGCGCGGAAACGGCCGCACTTGCCGCCGTTGTCACCATTCTGGGTATGCCGCGGAAATAAGCTACCCTCTTCCGCCCGCCAATTTCTCCGCTTCCTTGGAGTTTTTTAAAATACGCATTGCCCAAATGCCAACTATTGGGCCAATGGCAACACTCGAAAACGCCCACTCCCAGCCAATCCATTCCACCATTTCCGGAATCAACCGAATAGAAAACAGCGTCAGCAGAAATCCGGTCGAAGTTTGCATGGCCAGCGCCGTCCCCATGTATTCTTTCTGGCAAAGTTCGCTCACGCTGGAGCTGAATTGCGCGGAATCCGACACAACGGAAGCGCCCCAAATTATGGCGATGAGTGCAACGATCCACGGGCTGCTTTCAAAGAAGAGGCCGATAGACACGGCACACGTTCCGCTTATTGCCAGGCTCAAAATAGCGGTGCGCGTCCGCCCCCAACGGTCGGCCAGGTAGCCGGCGGCAAAACTGCCGACGCTTCCGGCGGCGATTGTAAAAAACGCCGCCAACGCCGCCGCTTTTGCCGGGGAAAGCAAGCCGCCGCCGTCTATTGTTTTGGAAAATGAAGCCAACAGGAAAATCGGGAGCCAGGTCCACATGGCGTAAAGTTCCCACATGTGACCGTAATACCCCAAATTTGCCAGCCGCACGCCGCGATTGCGAAACGTCTCGGCGATATACTTCCATTGAAATTTCGGCGATTTCGTGCGGTACGGTCCCAGCTCGCCAAATTTTAGGAGAATCAACCCTGCGGCTGCGGCAAGCACGGCGGAAATCAGCAAGGCGCTGCGCCAAGCATTAATATCGCCGAAAGTTTTGAACAAATGCGGCGAAGCCTTCCCCAAAGTGAGCGCCCCGACCAGAATTCCCAAACCCAAACCACGGTCTTTTTGCATCCATGTTGCGACGATTTTCATCCCCACCGGATAAACAAACGCCAACGCTGCGCCGGTCAAAAAGAGCAAAACCAGCGCGATTTGGAACGATGTTACAAAAACTGCGATCATAGCGATTGCCAAAGCGCCGGAGAATGCGCCGATTGCAGCGATTTTTTTTGGGGGAAAAATGTCGGGAAGATTAAACAGCGCGCTCAAAAATGCGCCTGCTACGAATCCGATTTGCACAGACATCGCCAACCAAGCGGCCTGGCCGTCGGTCAGCGACCATGCGATTTTCAAGGCGGGCATAACAGCGGAAGCGGAGAGCCAGAGCCCCATGGCCAGCGCTTGCGCGACGGCAAGCCAGAAGACGGTTTTCCATTTCAGTTGCAAAAGAAGAACGGTCGCGGCGTGTGTGTTCGGTTTTCCATCGAAAATGAATCGCGGCGTTCGAGAATTAAAAATCTTGAACGCCGCAAAATTCGATGCGTTATTTGACGAAAAGCATCTTCTTCACATCGGTGAAATCTCCTGCACGCAATCTGTAAAGGTACAGGCCTGCCGGAAGGTTGCTCGCGTCTAACGTAATCTTGTGAAAACCGGCTTGCAACTCATCTTCAACCAAAGTGAAGACTTCAACGCCAATCGCGTTATAAACTTTGAGCGTCACTTTTTCCGATTCTGGTAAATTGAATCGAATCACAGTGCTCGGATTAAACGGATTGGGATAGTTTTGCATCAGGCCGAATTCTTGTGGCAGTCCGCCGTTTTCGCCGACTGACGTTGCGGCGTCAATCGTCGCTGAACCGGAAGGAAAGCCTGCGGCGTTGTTGTCCATTGCGTAGATGAAATGATCGGTTGCATCCGAGGGTATCGCGCCGACCAGCGGTTTCAGTGTGAACGGCGCCGGACTGTCGTCCGGGGAAGGTTCGATTGAAATGACCGCCGTTCCGCCTGCCAGATCAACAGGAAAAGTCAGACCGTCAGGTGCATTTTGCAGAAAATCTTCGCCGGGAAAAGGCGGCCCAGGATTGGCGCCGCTAAAAGGCGCGGAATCGTCTGCCGCGTCGCTTGCCAGGAAAGTCCCGGTGGTCACGGGAACGCCGTTTATAACAACCCAGCCTTCATAATTCCAACCGGCGGGAAGCGTCGGTAATCCAAGTCCGGCGGCGGGACTGACCATAATCGTCGCTGTTCCGGTTGGAAAGACAGCAGCGTTGTTCCCCATGTCATAAACCGTATGATCCACCGCATCAGACGGAACGGCGCCGACCAACGGCTTCAACGTAAACGGCGCGGAAGAATCGTCCGGGTAAGGTTCGATGGAAATCACTGCCGTTGTTCCAGCCAGGTCGGTCGGGAAAGTCAATCCGTCCGGTGCGTTTTGCAGGAAATCTTCTCCGGGAAACGGCGGGCCGGATTCAGCGCCGCTATAGGGCGCGGCGTCATCGGCGACGGATAAATCATTGAATGTTCCGGTAGTTACCGGCGTGCCGTCGATCACAACCCAGCCTTCGTACTTCCATCCGGCGGGCAACACCGGCAGGTTCAAACCGCGCGCGGGCTGCTTAATCGTCGCCGTCATTGTCGGGAATCCGCCGGCGTTGTTGCTCATGGCGTAAGGCGTGTGATCAGTTGCGTCGGAAGGAACGCCGCCGACCAAAGGCTTCAGCGTAAACGGCGCGGGACTGTCGTCCGGCGAGGGCTCGATGGAAATGACCGCCGTTGCCCCTGCCAAATCGGTCGGGAAAGTCAACCCGTCCGGCGCATTTTGCAGGAAATCTTCTCCGGGAAACGGCGGGCCGGGATTGGCGCCGCTGAATGGCGCGCCATTGTCCGCCGCTGCAACGTCTGTAAAAACGCCTGTTGTGACAGGTTGGCCGTCGAGAACGACCCAGCCTTCATACGCCCAACCTTCCGGTAATTCGGCCAATGCGAGGCCTGCGACAGGCGAACCGGAAGAAGGATCGAGAAACCAAATGCCGCTGTTTTCATTGTTGCCTTCGCCGTCCGTTGGCGTGGCCAGAATGTACGTCCCGGTCGCGTCGGTAAAATCTGAATTCAAGGCCGCGGGATGTGAGGTCGTCAAACTTGCCGCGCCCTCCGTGACTGCGCCGCCCAGATATTTTGTCGCCGCTGGAACGGCGTCATTGTCACCGGCGGGTTCAATGGTAATCACCACGTCGGTCGCGCTTGAAATATCCGTGGAAACGATAAATTCACCGTTCGGAACCAGGTTGCCGTCGAGATCGACGATGGCGCCGTCGGCGTCGATGTTAAATTTTCCGGTCGCAACAGGCGCGCCTTCAACGATGGCCCAGCCTTCGTAATGAAAACCGTCATTTAAAGCTTCGAGTCCGCTTGCGCTGAGTTGCAGAACGTTTGAGGTCGGATCGAGAAACCAAATTCCGCTGTTTTCATCCGTTTCCGCGCCGTTCGTCGGAGTCGCCAAAATGTACCGGCCCGTTGCGTCGATAAAATCGTTTCCGAGCGTGGCTGGATGCGTTGTGTTGAGCGCAGCCGTGCCGGCGCTAAACCCGCCGCCTACGTATTTTGTTGCGGCGGGAGCGGGATCAGAATCGTCCGGCGGCTCAATGCTCAAAACGAAATCCGTTGCTGCGTTTAAATCCAGATCCGTCTTGAAGTAACCGTTTGCGATCACATTCCCGGCGAGATCGACGTAGTCGCCGTTTTCATCAACGTTAAATTTCCCGGTGGTGTACGGCGCGCCGCCGATAATCGCCCAGCCTTCGTAATGGTAGCCGTTGGCCAGTGGATCAAGCCCCTCGATGCTCAGAGCGACAGTGTTTGCGGCGAGTTCAAGAAACCAGACGCCGCTGTTCTCGTCTGTGTTTTCGCCGTTGGTCGGGGTGGCTAAAATGTATTTGCCTATCGCGGACAGGAAATCGCTGCCAAGGGCTGCGGGGTGATCGGTTGTTAAGCTTGCAGCGCCGTTTTCAACCGTTCCTGCAAGATAGTGCGTGTCCGAAGGATTGGCGTCGACGTCGCCCGCTGGTTCAATCGTGAGCACAATCGCCGTTGCAGCGCCAAGGTCTGCGGCAACGTTGAAAGCGCCGTCCGTGATCGCGTTCCCAGCCAAATCAACGATTTCTCCGTTGGAGCCAATGTTAAACTTTCCGGTTCCTACAGCAGCGCCGTCAATGATGGCCCAGCCTTCGTAATGGAAGCCGTTTGAAAGCGGCTCGACTCCGGTAAATGTCACGGTCAGCTCGCCTGCGTTACCGAAAATACGCAAGGTAAATTCATCTTCCGCGGTTGACGGTTTTGGATACAGTGCCAGCGTAATAGCGATCGCTAAAAACGATCCGATGATACGCCAGACGCTTTGGTCACGGTGATTCATAGACGTCTCCTCCAAATGGTTGGTTTGATTCTGCGACAATATCGTCGCGAAGGGGTTTTGAAGGAGAGAATAAATGAAAAGAGTGTCACGAATCTGTCACGGAACCGGAACAGTTTCATTCTTTTCTTTCGTCAAATAACCAATTGCTGAAAGCAGGCGATTCATAATTTCTTCGGCCAGCTCAAGCGTTGTATTCAGCGGCGGAAGAAATTGGACGACGGATGGATCATTGGCGGCAAAGACGCAAAGGAGTCCGGCCTCAAAACACGCTTTGGTCATGGCGGGGCCGAGTTCCGGCGAAGAAAATTTGAGGCCGATCATAAGGCCTTTTTGGCGAAACTCGGGCAAAAGGTCGTCTTTTTCTGAAGCGAGCTTACTGAATCTGCGATTGAAATACTGTGCGATTGCCTCAACGCTGCGCAACAACGTTTCATCGGAGGTCATTTGCAAAACGCGCAGTGCAACTTCGCACCCAATTTCTGCGCCGCCAAACGTTGAAATGTGTGAAAACGGATCATCTTCAAAGACGTGAATGAGGTCGTCGCGAATAACGGTCGCGGTGATCGGGTAGAGTCCGCCGCTCAAGCCTTTTCCAATGACCAGGATATCCGGCGCTGCGGCCCAATGCTCGAATCCCCAAAGCTTGCCGGTGCGTCCCAAGCCCGCCTGAATTTCGTCCAGAATCAAGAGCGCGCCTTTTTTCCGGCAGATTTTTTTGACATTGAGCAGATAGTCGTTGTGAGGGATCGCCATTCCTAAAGTCGCTGGAATCGTTTCCAGCAAAACCGCCGCCGTTTTTTCAGAAACGGCTTTTTCCATTGCGGAAAGATCGTTGAATGGTACTTGGACGAAATCCGGCGAATCGGCCAGGAACGGAGCGGCGAATTTTTCATCGCCCGCTGCGACGGCCAACCCGGTGTGTCCGTGGTAGCCGCCAAAAATGGAAATGATCTGCCGCCGCTGCGTCGCTTTGCGCGCGACTTTGATCGCCGCGTCAACCGCTTCTCCGCCGCTCACGCCAAAGATCGAAAAGTGCAAATCGCCGGGTGTAAGTTCGGCGAGTTTTTTGGCCAGCCGCGCTCGCGCCGCGCTGACAAAATGATGATTGCCAATGTCCAAGCTCGCCATCGCCGTTTTCAAACAATCGATCAGCGCAGGATTGCGATGACCGAAATTAAAAACCCCGCCGTTGCAGTGGCAATCGATCAACCGCCGCGATTCGTCGACGTCCCAGATGTACGACCCTTCGCGCCGTCCGAAGACAAAGTCCAAACCGTTTTGTTGGAAAAACGCCGCTTTGCCCGGAGAGACGAATTGAGCGAAATCTTTAAAAATGCCTTCCTTGCTTTTGGTGTTCACCAAGTTTTTTCTCGTGTACTGGAATGGATTAAGCTAACTGAAATTGCGGCTTTTGGCGTTTCTGGCTGGTGAGCGGCTGTTTTAAAAGTCCCGTAGGGATGCTTGATAATAGCCAGGCGATTTATCGCCTGGAACCGATGGTCTCTTATGATTTCAAGTCCCGCCAGGGACGATTGATCCTGGAAACGCGATAAACTTTCAACCGTCCCTGACGGGACTCGACAAAAAACAAAA
>CAXHAT010000263.1:0-8793 GCA_964014485.1 uncultured Deferribacteres bacterium | reverse complement strand
ATTCCGATGCAGTTAAATCTGTTCAGGAAATTCGTAAAAAGTGTCAGGTAGAGAGTCAAAAAATACTGATTTGATTATGAACCACGAACTATTCGCGAATCGCTGCATGAACCGGCGGGAAATGCTGAGTTTGTGTAGGAATGGCTTCGGCTCAGTCGCTCTCTTGAGTTTGATGAACAGCCTGCCGTTTGGCCAAAAACTGTCAGCTTCTCCTGCGGCGAACAAAACTCCTGGAAGCAAACTTCCGCACTTTATGCCTAAGGCGCGCAGCGTCTTTTTTGCTCTACATGGACGGAGGGGTCTCGCAGGTCGATTCTTTCGATCCGAAACCGCGCCTGGAAAAAGAGCATGGCGAAAACCCTTACGATAAATTTAAAGTTGATCCGACGCAATTCAACGATAACGGCAAGCTGATGAAAAGCCTGTGGGAATTTAAGCAACGCGGCGAGTCGGGCATGTGGATGAGCGAGCTTTTTCCATACCTTGCAACCTGTGTCGATGATATCGCCATGATCAATTCGATGGTCTCGGCGTTTCCCGAACACACAAACGCGAATTATTTTTTGCATACGGGCGTGGGCGTCCAAGGCAGGCCGAGCATGGGAGCCTGGGTGAATTACGGTCTTGGCAGCGAAAATGAAAACTTGCCCGGCTACGTCGTTCTGGACGGCGGTTTGATTCCGCCTGGCGGCGTGGACAATTTTAAGAACGGATTTTTGCCCGCCAGCTATCAGGCTTCTCTTTTTAAAGCGCAGGACATTCCGCTCGCGAATATTTTGCCGCAAGAAGACGATCCCGACTTGCAACAAAGTAAGCTGGAATTGATGAAAGATATGGATCAAACGCTGCTTGGCAAGCTCGGTCACGCTGATCAGGTCGAGTCCGCAATCGCCAACTATGAATTGGCTTACCGAATGCAGGCTTCCGTTCCGGAGCTGTCTGATCTTTCCGGCGAATCTGATTTGACCAAAAGGCTCTACGGCTTGCATTCACCCGACGAACACACGCGTACCTACGGCGCGCAATGCCTCTTGGCGCGGCGGTTGGTGGAGCGCGGCGTGCGCTTCATCGAGTTAACCTGTCCGCGCGTCGAAGCGGATCGTTGGGATCAGCATCAAAAGCTCAAGGACGGTCACGAACGAAACGCGCACGCGGTCGATCAGCCGATTGCTGGCTTGTTGCACGATTTAAAATGGCGCGGCCTGCTTGACCAAACTCTGGTTGTGTTCGCCGGGGAATTTGGCCGGACGCCTTTCGCTCAGGGAATGACCGGGCGTGATCACAACCCGTCGGCTTTTAGCATTTGGCTGGCAGGCGGGGGAGTAAAAGGCGGGACGGTTTATGGAAAAACCGATGAGTATGGGTATCGCGTGGTTGAAAACGAAACGACGATTCATGCGCTGCATGCGACCATGTTGCACTTGCTCGGCGTTGATCATGAACAGCAAACTTATCGTTTCGGGGGGAGAGATATTCGGCTCACGGACGTTCATGGGCGGGTGATTCACGAAATTCTTGCTTGATAGCGAAATCGCTATTTTTGTTTCATCACTTGAATCTCGTCTTGCAGCTCCTGTACACGCGCCATGATTTTGTCCGTGATCAGTTTGGCGGCGCGCCTGGACTTTTCTTGTGCGTAAAA
Organism: uncultured Deferribacteres bacterium; assembly: GCA_964014485.1. Taxonomy (GTDB): domain Bacteria; phylum Zhuqueibacterota; class Zhuqueibacteria; order Zhuqueibacterales; family Geothermadaptataceae; genus CAXHAT01. Next base: position 7,151 of record CAXHAT010000263.1, on the reverse strand, counting down.
CTCTGAAAGATCGACGGGTTCGCCGAAAACCACATAAACTTTTTTGAAGAATCGGGGGAAGTAAGCGCCGATAGGCAAAACATCACGCATGCCGTCGATGCAGACGGGCACGACGACCGGCTGATTTTCAAGCACCAAAATGCCCGCGCCGCCGCGCGCCTTGCCGATGGAGCCGTCGCGCGTGCGCGTGCCCTCGGGGAACAAAGTCATCGGGCTTTCCTTGAGCGCCTTTGACATTTTGTAAATCGCTGTACTGTCGCGGCGGCCTTTTTTGATGGGGATGCATTTCCAATTGTCAGAAAACCAACCGAGAAGCGGCGGACTAAAAAAATTTTCTTCCGCAGCCGGATTCCACGGAATGAGTGAGCTTTTTATAAAAGCTTTTGGGAAAAACGCCAACATGCCGACGAGAAAGCTGTCGATCATCGACTGGTGGTTTGAAATGATCAGAGTATTGGGCTTGTGAGGAACGTGCTCGCGTCCAATAACGACGGTCCGGTTAAAAACCTTGAAGATAAGAAAACCAAACACCGCCGCCAAGCTGGTGATGATATGGTGAGAGACCGGCCAGATGAAATTGCCAATTTTTCCGCGCCGATAGATTCTGTCGGTTTTGGATTCGGCTTCAGCGGATTTTTTCGGTGGCGCCGGTGCCGTTGGTGTTGGTTCAGGCATGTGTATTTTGGAAATAATGATCAGAATGAAAGGGACTAATAAAGAAGATTTTCGTGCAAGATGTCAATAAAAACAAAGACAAGTTATTTAACTCTTTTCCTGAAAGCGCCTTTTTGTTTTAAGAATTCGATTCGCGTTTGAGGCAAAAGCGCCGCGAGTTCGGCAGTCTTTTCCGGTTCAAGCGGATTGCCCGTAAGGCACAGTATCTTCAGTCTGAGCAGTGACTCAAGCCCCGGCGGCAAAGATTCAATTTGATTGTAGCTCAAATCCAGGAAATCAAGCTTTGAGAGTAACGTAACGCTCTCCGGCAATTCCGAAATTAAATTACCGCCAATCAAGGGATCGCCCAATAACAGCTTCTCCAGGTTTTCAAGCGCTCCGAGGTTCTGCGGCAATGCCGTAATTTGATTGTCACTCGCGACCAATTCTCGCAGTTTTTTAAGTTTTGTTATTCCGGCAGGCAAGTCTTCCAGTGCGTTGCTCATGATTTCAAGAATTTGCAATTCTGGAACGCTTTCAAAAAAATCCGGCAGATATTCAAGCTTATTTTTGTTCAGGTTGAGATTTTCGAGCTTAGCAAAAGAATTGAATTCTTTTGGAATTTTTGTCAGCGCATTATTTTCAAGATTGATGACACGCAACTCTGTCAATTCCTTTATTTGCGGCGGCAATGACTGGAGCTTGTTATAGCCGAGCCGCAATTCCCGCAAATTATTTAGCCAGCCGATCTGTTTGGGCAGCGTTTTAAGTTGGGTGAATTCGATGGTGAGCGACTGTAGATTTTTGAGCGCCCCAATTTCCGGCGGCAGCGTTTGTAACGGGCAATCGCGAATTTCCAGCTCTTGCAGTTTTGTCAGCTCGAAAATCACGTCGGGCAATGTGTAGAGCCTTTGATCGTGACTGATTTTTAGTCGAAAGACTTTTTGCGGTTCGCTGAGCGCTTTGCGCAACGAGCTATAAATCGGCTTCGCGGACAGTTCTTCTTCGGTCAACAAATTGTTTTTAGAGAAGACCGGAGTCCAAAGCCCGAGGAGCATTGAAACGACAACTAACTTTAGCATAGTTGGCCTGCATATTTACATTCAAACGAAAACCTGATGGGGGAATCGGATCAAGGAAGGAAGAGCGGCATCGACGGCGGGTATTGAGTAGTGCAAATCTCGCCGAACGCCTATTGAAAATAGCTCGATAAACGCCGGTCGTAATCCCGGCATTTCTCAAATCTTTTTGAATGAGCTTTATTTTCAAGCTCTGAATTCCTTCCCTGGATTAATAAAACTTACCGAAGCGCTGGTCGTTTGCAGAAATTAAGCGACTAGAGAATCTATCCGACATTCCGCACGTCAATTGTCGCATTTGAAATCATTTGTTGACAGAGCGCTTTTTCGACAATTTTAGTGCGGCTGCAAGACGTCTTTTGCGCCTGATGAGATTTTCCTTCTCATTAGCCCCGACTTTCAAGCCGGGGTTTTGGTGAAATCACACTTTTCTTCTCCCCGCCACGCTTGCGCGGCGGGGAGAAGGGGGAAGAACGCTCTTGTCACCGCCCTGAAGGACGGCGCTAATGAAAGAAAGAAATTATTTTCATCTCCAATTCTTGTGTGCGGAATGTCGGATCTATAGTCAGCCAAAGGAGATTGTGTGAATCTTAATCAAATGACATTGCCGGTTGGGGATATGAAGGAAGCGGTTCATTTTTAGCTAACACTCGGATTTACTCAAATTGTTGATTCGCCGTACTACGCCCGGTTCGAATGTCCGGAGGGTGACTCAACATTTTCGTTGATGTTAGAAGATGAACCCAAATTGCATGGCGCAGTTATCTACTTTGAGCACGAAAAGCTGGATGAATGGGTGGCGCGTTTAAAAGCAAGCGGCATTCGTTTCGTTCAAGAGCCGGAAGATCAAACCTATCTTTGGAGGGAGGTTATATTACACGACCCTTTCGGCAACAAAATCAAATTGTACTGGGCTGGTGAAAACCGTTTAAATCCGCCCTGGCGAGTAGAAATCAAGGCCTGATAAAATCGTCAAGACGGCGAAAATCGCGAATCGCAATCGAACTTCCGGAATCGAAAAAAACGACTGCAACCTGTTTTATTGGCTTCTTTCATAATGACGCAGTTTTTTAAGACTGAAGCATCGGTCTTTGATTCGGAGTTTGAAAAATGATTATGGAAAATCCGTCTCTGCAAGCTTTCCTCGCAATAACACCGATTTGGGCGGCGGCCGTTTTGCTGGTCGGCTTTCGAAAACCGGCAAGCGTTACAATGCCGATTGTGTACATCGCGACGGCGCTCATCGCCGTTTTTGCCTGGCGGATTTCAGTGACGCAAGTCGCCGCATCCACAATTCAAGGCCTGTTCATTACGTTCGATTTGCTGCTCATCATTTTCGGAGCAATTCTTCTCCTCAATACGCTCATACGCTCCGGGGCGATAAAAACGATTCGCGAAGGTTTTACAAATATCAGCCCGGATCGGCGCGTGCAGGTCGTCATCGTTTGCTGGCTGTTCGGGGCGTTTATCGAAGGCGCGGCGGGATTCGGCACCCCGGCGGCGATTGTTGCCCCGCTGATGGTTGCGCTCGGTTTTCCGGCGGTGACCGCGGTCATGCTGGGCATGATGGTGCAAAGCACGCCGGTAACTTTTGGCGCAGTCGGCACGCCGATCATGGTCGGCGTAACCGGCGGGCTGGACAACCCGGAGCTCACGGCGATGTTGACGCAAGCAGGAATAACTTTCGCCGATTATCGTCAGATGATCACGGTTTACGTCGCTCTGCTACACTCAATCGTTGGAACGGCGATGCCGCTTTTTATGTGCGGTATGATGACGCGATTTTTTGGAGCAAATCGCTCGTGGCGGGAAGGACTTTCAATTTTCCCCTTCGCTCTGTTTGGCGGCTTGGCGTTTACAGTCCCCTACGCGCTGACTGGCATTTTTCTTGGCCCCGAATTTCCTTCTCTTCTCGGCTCACTCATTGGGCTGGCGATCGTCACTTTTGCCGCGCATAATAATTTTCTTGCGCCGAAAGAAAACTGGGATTTTGCGCCGCCGTCGCAATGGTCGCCGGCGTGGAAAGGCGGGTTTGAAATTGAGATGGAAGAAAAGCCGACCGGACGCTCAATTTCAATTCGTAGGGCTTGGGCGCCGTATCTTTTGGGGGCGTCTTTGTTGGTGATCAGTCGTTTGCCGCAACTGCCGATCAAAGCTTGGCTGCAATCCGTGAAAATTGGGTGGAGTGAAATTTTCGGCACGAGTATCAGCGCTTCCACAACGCCGCTTTACCTTCCCGCCAGCATTTTTATCATTGTCGTTCTGCTGACTTATTTTCTGCACGACATGAAAACCGCCCAACTCAAAAGCGCCTTCCGCGCATCTGCAAAAATGCTTTTCGGCGCTGGTTTCGTACTGATTTTTACCGTGCCAATGGTTCGCATTTACATCAATTCCGGCGGCAATGCGCTGAACATTCCGAGTATGCCGCTTGCGATGGCTGAATGGGTGGCGGCGCACGTCGGGCAGGTGTGGCCGCTTTTTGCACCTTCCATTGGCGCGCTCGGCGCCTTTATCGCGGGCAGCAATACGGTCAGCAATTTAATGTTCAGCCTGTTTCAGCACGGCGTGGCCATGCGTCTTGAATTATCGGGAGTGGTCATCGTTGCGCTTCAAGCGGTCGGCGCGGCGGCGGGGAATATGATCGCCATCCACAACGTCGTCGCCGCTTCTGCGACAGTTGGTTTACTGGGGCGGGAGGGGAGCACGTTGAGACGCACCATTATTCCTACGCTTTATTACATATTTTTTGTCGGTCTCTTGGGATTGATCGCGATCCATGTTTTTTCAGCTTCCGATCCGATTATTGACAAAATTCCGATTTCAGATTAAAAAGTGATGAAAATGAAGATATGATTTCTTTGATTTGGTTGATGCTTGGCCTAGTCGCCGGTTGGGCGTTTTTGTACTACGCGCGCTCGAAAAATGCGACGGGCGAGAAACGGATTCTTGCGGCAGGATTGGTTTTGGCGGCTGCTGTTTATGTCGCTTTCGCCGTTATTTACGGCTCAGCCCGGTGGATTGCCATTGAGTTCGCGGGCGTTGCGTTGTATGGAATTTTTGCCTGGTTTTCGTACAAATATTCCGTGCGGTGGCTGGCAATCGGCTGGGTGGGGCACGCCGCTTGGGACGCTTTGCTGCACCTTGTCGGCCCTGGAAACGTTGTCGCGCCTGAATGGTACGTGCTTGCGTGCATTTCATTCGACATTCTTGTTGGCGGCTACGTCCTGGCTGCGAAGAAACAGAAAAGTAAACTCGTTCTCGGAGAAAATAGATGACGGAAACAACAGTAATCGCGCCTTCTGAGGAGCGGATCGCTCAAGCCAATGGAATCGAAATCGCTTACCAGACTTTTGGAGACGAAGCCGACCCGCCGATGCTGCTGATTATGGGACTTGGTACGCAAATGGTCGGCTGGGACGAAGAATTTTGCGGCCTGTTGGCGTCGCACGGGTTTTATGTCATCCGTTTTGATAACCGTGACGTAGGGCATTCAACGAAATTGCGGGACGCGGGGCGACCGTCAGTGGCAAAAACGATTCTTGCTTCAGTTTTCTGGGCAAAAGTCAAGGCGCCCTACTTGTTGTCCGACATGGCAAAAGACGCCGCCGGACTGATTGAAGCTTTGGGAAACGGAGCGGCGCACATCGTTGGGGTCTCAATGGGCGGAATGATCGCCCAACAGGTGGCGATAGACTTTCCTGAGCGCGTCCGCACGTTAACCTCAATCATGTCGAGCACGGGCTATTGGCGATTGCCGCGCGCAACGCCGAAAGCGTTTTTGAACCTTTTTCGACACCCTGGAAAAACCAAAGAGGAGTTTATCGAGAGGGCCTACAAGCTGGTGGATGCGATTGGCGGTGAATTGCCGCAAGATCGAGAGAAAACGTTAAAGCGCGCCTCGCAAACTTGGGATAGAGGGATTTACCCGGCAGGTTTTTTACGTCAAATGTCGGCAATCCTGGGATCAGGAGATCGCCGAAAAACATTGGCGAAAGTTTCAGCGCCGAGCTTGGTCATACACGGCGATTGTGATCCGCTGGTAAAGCTCGAGCATGGACGGGATACGGCGAATCACTTGCCCGGAGCCAAATTCGAAATCGTGAAAGGCATGGGGCATGGATTGCCGCCCAGCGTCTGGCCGACTTTGATTGAAGCGATTGTGGATCATGCACGAGCCGCGAACTGGGATTAAGCGGCGAACACAAGGCTGTTCGATATCGAACAGGGTTTGTAATGAACGCGGATAAACGTTATTTTTCTTTTAGTTAGGCTCAGTCGTTTGCGAAAAAAATATCAATTTTCGATTAATATCTTAAAAGCATTTCTTCAAATTATTGAGCAAGGATTTTTCCAAATTGTCTGCCTGAAGAGCGGCAAACGCTCAAGATAAAAAAAACAACAACTCGTCGCCGAATAACCGCTGGAAGTTTTTGATAAACCGCTTCAAAAATACTGGCATATTTATTGAGAAAATGGAACGAGCTCCAAATCTATTCGCCGCAGGAAGCTTGGATCGTGCGATTGAAACGACCCAATTCTTAAAATCGATCGAAAAACAAATTGCTTCGGAAGAGAGCCGCATTATCCCGATCTGGCGCTCTCAAATGCCCGTTCGAATGAATGACGCGCCGACGCCGACCGTGTTAACTGGCTCTGCCATTGCCTCTCAGTTAGAAACGGCTTCTCAGATTGTTTTCCTTGGCATACAAGACGGCGCCCCGGTTTTCGCTGCAGATTTTTCCGAGGCAATGACTTTGGATGACATCGTTGAGCTTGAGGATGAGAGCCGGTTGCTTGACTTACGAACCTGCGGTGCGTTGCTCAATCGTGAAGACGCTTCACTCGCGGCTTTCGCTTGCGGCATGTTGTACTGGCACCAGCGCCATCTGTTCTGCGGCGTTTGCGGCGCTGAAACGAAGAGCGAGGACGCCGGACGATTGCGCCAGTGCTCAAACCGTGAGTGTAATGCAGAACATTTTCCGCGCACTGATCCGGCGATCATCGTGCTCGTCACCAAAGGAAAAAAATGTTTATTGGGACGCGCAGCCCGCTGGCCCGAGAAGGTTTATTCGACTTTAGCCGGATTTGTCGAGCCGGGCGAAAGCCTTGAAGACGCTGTGCGACGAGAAATTTTTGAGGAATCGGGCGTTCGTCTCAAGAACGTGTCCTATCATTCGTCGCAGCCTTGGCCTTTCCCGTCGTCTTTGATGATTGGTTTTTATGCCGAAGCCGAGAGCGATTTTATCAAGGTAAACAAAGCCGAACTTGAAGACGCGCGTTGGTTTGATAAAAAAGAGATTTTGCAAAGAAGTGAAAATAAACTGTTGAAGCTGCCGTCGAAAATTTCGATTTCTCGACGGTTAATTTTGGATCTGTCTCTTATACACATCTGACGCTGCCGACGAGCTTCTTGGT
>CAXHAT010000262.1:0-8873 GCA_964014485.1 uncultured Deferribacteres bacterium | reverse complement strand
AAATTCTTGTAAAAATTAGAGTAATACCCGCGCAAGGCTGGACAGTAAATGACTGGCCGTCAGTTCTGCAACAGCCTGCTGCGCGGGAATGACTTTGACAGGAGTATCTTTGGCTTCATAGCTGGCGCGTAACATCAGTTCATAAGTGAAAGGCGGCAACGACTATAACCGTTCTCCATAATGAAATTTTCTCCCTTTCGCTGGCTCAAACGCCTTTTGACCAGTCTTGTTTTTCTCGGTTTTGTTCTTGGAATCATCGTCACAATCGGGCTGAACTACGGCATGAAAAAGACTTCGACGAACGAATTCTGCGAGTCGTGCCACGTTCATCCGCAAGCGACGATTTCCTGGAAGCAAGGGCCGCATTTCGATACAAAAAGCGGCGTTGCCGTCGGCTGCGTTCAGTGCCATCTTCCGCCGGAAGGTTTGGACTATGCCAGCGCCAAAATTTCGACCGGCGCGCGTGACGTTTACGGCATGATTTTCAAGGATACGGATCAGATCGATTGGGAAGCAAAATCAACGCGTGAAGCGGCGATGGCGCATGTTTACAAAGCGTCATGCGTCGCCTGTCACCAAAATCTTTTTCCCAGCGGTCTTTCGAAAAAGGGTGAGAAGGCGCACCTGCATTTTAAGCAAAAAGAAGACGAACTGCGTTGCATCAACTGCCATCTCCACGTCGGTCATTTTAACCCAAACGCCGAAACGACGACGGGTTTTGAAACGCTGACAAGCACTGAATTTTACGACGCCCCCGCGACCATCGATTCGTTCGTCAATTTCACCGAGTTCATCCCCGGTTCGCCGGTGAGCTTTGAAATGATCGCCATCCCCGGCGGCGCTTTTACTATCGGCAGTCCTGAAAACGAGGGCCTGCGGCGAGAAGATGAAGGGCCGCGGCGGAAAGTCGAAATCAGTCCGTTTTGGATGGGCAAAATTGAAGTGACCTGGGACATGTACAACGCATTCATCGCCCAGACTTACACCGGCGGACGCACGGAAGATCAAACGATTTTGCGCGACGAGAGCGCCGACGTCGACGCAATCACGGGCCCGACTCCGGCTTACGGCGATCCGTCGCAAGGGTGGGGGAGAGGACAGCGCCCGGCAATCACGATGACTTTTCACGCCGCCGAAATGTTTTGCAAATGGCTCTCGAAAGTCACCGGCAAAAAGTATCGTCTGCCGACTGAAGCGGAATGGGAATATGGAGCGCGCGGCGGAACGGAAACGCCTTACTTTTTTGCCGGCTCGCCTGATGATTTTGACACGGAGAGTTTTTGGAACAGCATTTTCGGCGCGGACACGACGGGGCTCAACAAACACGTAATTTACGCGGGAAACAGTCGTGGAAAAACGCGCTTGCCGGATGCAGTTGAACCGAATCCGTCTGGCCTGTTGAACATGTTGGGCAGCGTCAGGGAATTTTGCTCAGATTGGTACGCGCCCGGCGCTTACGCCAAGTATTCAGAAAGCGATGCGATTGAAAACCCAACCGGCCCGGCCAGCGGAGAAGAGCGCGTGGTGCGCGGCGGTTCCTACAAAAGCGGCGTTGGAGAAATTCGTTCCGCCGCCCGTGACCATACCCGCCACACCGCCTGGCTCGTCACCGATCCGCAAATCCCGAAAAGTATTTGGTGGTATTCCGATCAGACGGACGTGGGATTTCGCGTGGTTTGTGAATACAATCAATAGCAATTTTATTAGAAGCTGACTTTTTTGTGTCATTCCCGTGAAAACGGGAACCTATTGATTTCGCACAATTCCCTGGATTCCCGTTTTCACGGGAATGACTCGATCGATGAACCCACTTGATGTGATCGTCAACTGTTCTCCAAAACATACTGAAAAACCAGCGGCGCGACAATGGTAGCGTCGGATTCGATAATGAATTTCGGCGTATCAACGGCAAGCTTTTCCCAAGTAATTTTTTCATTTGGCACAGCGCCGGAGTAGGAGCCGTAGCTCGTCGTTGAGTCGCTGATTTGGCAGAAATAGCTCCAGAGAGGCGTCTCTTCCAACTGCAAATCTTGCCGCAACATCGGCACGACGCAAATCGGAAAATCGCCCGCAATCCCGCCGCCGATTTGAAAAAAGCCAATTTTGTGTCTCGCGCTGACTTTCCTGTACCAGGCCGCGAGTTCGATCATATACTCAATCCCCGAACGCACCGTGTTCGGGTCTTTTATTTTTCCACCGATGCAGTGCGCGGCGAAAACGTTGCCCAGGGTTGAATCTTCCCAACCCGGTACAAAAACGGGCAATTCTTTCTCCGCCGCCGCAACCAGCCAACTTTCCGACGAATCGATTTGATACGCAGATTCCAGCCGCTTTTCCTTGAGCAATTTATAAAGAAATTCGTGGGGAAATTTCCGCTCGCTGTTTTGATCAGCGGTTCGCCATTCTTCGCCAATTGCGCTTTCCATCTGCCTAAACGCTTCTTCTTCGGGGATGCACGTGTCCGTCACACGATTGAGATGCTTGTCCAGCAAATCTTGCTCGTCCTGCGGGGTCAAATCACGGTAGTTGGGAATGCGGACATAATGGTCGTGCGCCACCAAATTAAAAAAGTCCTCCTCCAGATTGGCTCCGGTGCAAGTGATTGCATGAACTTTGTCGCGTCGGATCATTTCGGCAAGGATAATCCCGAGTTCCGCCGTGCTCATCGCACCCGCCAGTGTCAAGAACATTTTGCCGTTTTCACCTAAAAGATCGCACCAGGATTGCGCCGCGTCCTTCAAAGCTGCAGCGTTAAAGTGTCTGAAATGACGGTTGATAAATCTGGAAATAGCTCGATTTGACACAGCTTGTCCCTCTCTATTTTTCTAAAACGTCTTTGGATTAATTTTCACGACAGAAGATAATCGGGATTCGTTTTCAGAAAAAGCTTAGCTGACAGGCAAAGAAAAGGCGGTCGATAAGGCGCTGTTTCGACCTGCACGCAGATTCAAGCGAACTTCTGAAAGCTATGATGCAAAGCACTCGCAAATGAATGCAAGGCAAACGAAGCTTTGCTGCTAACCTTTTGGGGCTAAAAGTGTCTTGTAAATAGTGCTTTTGTTGTTCGTCTCAAACGAGGAGAGAGTTATGCTGAAGAATTACTTGAAAGTGGCGTTGCGTAATCTTTTTAAACACAAAGTCTATTCGTTGATCAACGTTTTGGGGCTCGCCGTCGGCATGGCGTGCTGCATTCTCATTTTTTTGTTGGTGAAGCACGAATGGAGCTTTGACGACTTTCATGTGAAGGGAGACCGGATTCATCGAGTGGTGATTCAGGAAAAAACGCCGGAAGGGGAGATCAGTTTTCGAAATTTACAACCGCCTGCACTCTACGAACCGATCTTGCAGGAATTCCCCGGCATTCTACGCGCAACAAGGTTGGTCAACGGCACGGTGACGTTTGTCCACAACGGCAATTTTTTTCGCGAAACCTTAAACGAAGTCGATTCCAGTTTTTTTCAAATTTTTTCTTTTCCGCTCTTGGCTGGAGATCCCGTGACCGCCTTGAAAGACCCCAAGTCGATTGTCCTGAATGAAACCATGACCCAAAAATATTTCGGTGTGGAAGCGGGAAATTACGCCAACGTTCTTGGGCAATCGCTCGAAATCGCGCGCGGTGACAATCGCACGCTTTTTACGATTTCCGGCGTCATGAAAGACATGCCGCGCAACTCCAGCTTCCAAATGGATTTTTTGATTTCATTCGAAAATTACGCCCAAATTCGCCTGGGAGGCAATGATTGGGGCAGTCGGAATTCGCTCTATCTTGAACTCGCTGAAACGCAGGAACCAAAAGCGCTGGAAACCGCACTTATCCCATTTACAAAGACGCAATTCGCTCAACGCATTCAGGGCAGAACGCAAGGCGGGTTTATCACGGATGCGGAAGACGGCTTTTTGCTCAAGCTACAGCCTTTGGCTGACTTGCACTTAAATCCCGAAATTGAAGTGGACTATGAGCAACTGCCGCACAATCCGCTCTATTCGTACATTCTTTCCGGCGTGGGCGCTTTGGTTTTGCTCATCGCTTGCATCAATTTCATGACGCTTTCGATGGGCCGTTCTACCGGGCGCTCGCGAGAAGTCGGCATGCGCAAAGTGCTCGGCGCGCAAAAGGGCCAAGTGATGAAACAATTCTGGGGCGAGGCGTTGTTGTTGAGCGCGTTATCGCTCGTTCTTGGACTGTCGCTGGCTATTTTCACACTATCTTTTTTTAATGACTTAACCGGAAAAGAACTGCTCATCGCCGATTTTTTTAGCATCGGAACGATCATTGGTCTTTTGGCAATCGTTTTGATTGTGGCTCTTGTCGCAGGCGTTTATCCGTCGGTGATTCTTTCGAAATTTCAGCCAATCGTGGTGATGAAAGGCGAGGCGCAAACAGGCGGGAAGAATCGTCTCACGCGCGGACTCGTCGTCGTGCAATATGTTCTTGCCATCGCGCTGATGATTGGAACCGGCTTGATGGCGCAACAAATGAGCTTCATCCGCAATATGGATTTGGGCTACAAGAATGATCACGTCATCGCGATTAACATGGGGCGGGTCGGCTCGAAAGAATTGGCGGAGCGGTTCCGAAATGAAACGATTTCGTTCGATCAAATCGTCAACATCGTAACGACAGCCTACTCTTTTACACGCGGCGGCGACAGAAATTCCTGGACGGACGCAAACGGCGTTACACGGTCGGCCTGGGCGTTCGGTGTGGATTATGATTACTTTGACATATTGGGGATGGAGTTAAGCGAAGGCCGAAATTTTTCCCGCGAAATCACCACTGACCCGATTAACTCAGTGCTAGTGAACGAAGCGTTTGTTAAGCAATTTGATTTTGAGAAGCCAGTTGGAACCAAGCTCACAAATTGGTGCCCGTGGTTTATGAAAGAAGCGCCGACAATTATCGGCGTGGTGAAGGATTTCCATTTTCAATCCTTGTATGCGGAAGTTAAACCGGCAGTCCTGACCATGCATCCAGACTATCACGGCGGCGTTGGATTCATGCTCGTGAAGGTGAAGCCGGAGCGACTCTCTGAGACCATCGCTTTGCTTGAAGAGAAGTGGAATCTTGTCGCGCCTAACACGCCTTTCCGCCATTCCTTCCTGGATGAAGACGTCGCCAATCAATATATCGAAGATGAAAAATGGGGCAAAATCGTCGGCTATTCATCAGCGCTGGCAATCCTGATCGCCTGCCTCGGATTGTTCGGGCTGGCTTCGCTGGCTGTGGCGAAACGAACGAAGGAAGTCGGGATTCGTAAGGTGCTCGGCGCAAGCGTTTCCAACATCGTTATGCTCATCGGGCGGGATTTTATTTTGTTGATTGCCGTTGCGGCCGTCCTGGCAAGTCCGCTGGCGTGGTACGGCGGCGAGAAATGGCTGGAAAACTTCGCCTTCAAAACGACGATTGGGTTCGAGCCGTTCCTGTTTTCAATTATCCTTGCCGTGGCTATTGCCGCGCTGACTTTGAGCTATCAAGCGATTAAGGCGGCGTTGACCAATCCTGCGACTACGTTGAAATATGAGTGAACAAGATTATATCTGACATTCCGCATGTCACAATTGTCGCATTTGAAATCATTTGTTGAAAAAGCGCTTTTTCGACAATTTTAGTTCGACTGCAAGACGTCTTTTGCGTCTGATGAGATTTTGCCTCTCATTAGACCTGGGTTTCAAGCCGGGGTTTTGGTAAAATCACACTTTTCTTCTCCCTGCCCTGAAGGACGGCGCTAATGAGAAAAAGAATTGATTTCCATCTCCAATTCTTGTGTGCGGAATGTCGGCTAGAGTATTTGCTTTGAGTATTTCCTGAAAACTTCATCATATGATGAAGTTTTCAGGAAATCAGGATTGCCCGAAAAAGAAGAATGAGCAATGAGTATTTTGTTTTTGCTGAACTTATGATGCTTTGGTAACAATGGTATAGTCATTGTAATAGAAGCGGGCAAGAGCAGGTACGCTCGCTTTTTCGCGGCAGTGAAGAAGAAAACCAGTGAAATTGTGGCCAGGGAGGGCCACACTTCATTGGTAAAAAGCCTCAGTCATCGGGGGGACGTTTCGACTCACCTTTAAATTCTCACCAACTTTATTTGGCTCTCGAACTTTGTAAATGCCGGGTTATTTCTCGCAAGTCGGGCTGAATGAGCAAAGCTTCTCCAACTTCAACAACGGGTATCATCACACCGCCGTCAACTTTCGCTTCGGATAATTTTCGCCACATTTCATCCCGCAAAGCCGGATTCTCAATGTTTCTAAATTGGAATGAAATATCATTCTCATCCAAAGCGCTGATTAGCGTGTCGCAGGGCTGGCAAGTCGTGCGTCCATAGATGATCACTTGCGCCGAATCAGTGGAAACTTCGTTTTCATTGTTGGGCGTCAGGGGGCCAACGGAGGTTTCAAGGCAACCGTAAAATAAGCCGCCAAAAAGAAGTAAAGATAATAAATGCAAGCGCTTGAGCGACCCGTTCATGTCACCGTCCTCTTGTAACGATTCACAGGCGTTTTGGAGAGGATAGCGACAATGGTCTAAAGTGCAGAGAGTTGTTGCAAAAGAAGAATCTTGCTGAGAGCGAAATTGAGCGGGATATTGCGGCTATTAACTGATGTTACGCGCAGCAAAGCTTCTGAAGCCAAACCGAAAACAGTGCCTCATTGCGGCTCGTTCCCAAACTCCGGTTTGGGAATGGAGTTTCGAGTGCAATTGCGCTCCCAATCCCGAGATTGGGAACGAGAATTTGGACATCCCGAAATTAAGTTGACGGTAGTGCGCCTCTGCGGAATGACGTTGAGAAACAGTTGCTGTATTAAGAAGCTGGCGCGTAACATCAGTTATTAAGGACGGACGCCGTCATTTAAATTCCATGCTTCCCGCCAGGCTTTGTTCTTGCGGTAGGATTTAATACGAAGGGCGATGCTTTGCGCGAAGTTCGTTTTTTGCTCTTTTTCAGCGATAGAGTGCGCTCGACGAGCGGTTTTCATTGCCTGCCCGAAGTCGCCCGCATCCGCATAGGCGGCGGCAAGAAGATCGAGGGATTCCGGCGACTTTTCACCGGTGACCAGATTGACTTGCTGCGCTAATCGCACAGCTTTTTCACTGTCGCGATAATCGAGTAACGGCGAGGTTGCCATCAGCCAGGCGAGCCTAAAAGCGCAGCGCGCGTCCCCCGGGTTTCGTTCGACGCCGTCTTTGAAAACACCGTAGGCCGTTTTGTGCCGATTGGTCGAGAGATAAGTCATCCCCAATTGATAATATACTTGATCAAGGTCTGGATTGAGAGCCAGTGCTTGCTGCAAAGCGTCTTCGGCTTCGTCGTACCGTCCTGCTCGCAAGTAAAGCTCGCCGATACTGAGAAAGGGTTCTGCAAATCCTGAATTCAAGCTCATGGCCGTCAAAAATTGCTCTTCAGCGCCTTTCAGATTACCGGCAAATTTCAACGCCACGCCCAAATTGTGATGCGCTTCGGCGCTTCCGTCAGCTTTTAAAGCTTCGGTAAATTCTTTCACCGCCGCACCATACTGCCGTCGAGACATGTAGATTTGTCCGCGCGTTTTAAACCAATACGAACTGACGCCCTCGGCAAATAATTCGGCGAGAATTTGGTCACGCAAAGTCGTCACGGGCGGCAATCGTCGGGCGCGCAGCCGGTGCTTTTCCGCAGCTTCTTTTTGGGATTTACGCGCATAAACTGTGGCGAGCAAACTGTGCGCTTCGCCGAACCGTGAGTTTAAGCGCAGCGCTTTTTCCAAGTGCGTTTTTGCCTTTGCGAAATCATTTTCCAGCACACTGGTCTCACCTAACCCAAGATGTGCGTGGGCGTTTTTCGGGTCGGCTTGAGCGGCCTGCTGGAACTTTTGTTTTGCTTCCTCGACGCGATCGTTTTCAAGCAGAAGCCGAGCATAGCGCACCAGCATTGGAGCGAAATCTTGCCGCAACGCATAACTTTTTTCGTATGCTGCAAGCGTTTCCGGCGAGTCGAGTTCATGATAGACTTGGGCGAGGTAGTATGGCCAGCGAAATTCTTCCGGCGACAAGCGCATAGCTTCAACGTAGCATGGCACGGCTTCATTCTTAAAATCATGCACGTCCAGATTCATCGCCAACTTGCCCCAGGCTTCGCCGGAGTTTTGCGATTGCTTGACGCCGTCGATCAGCGCTTGAATTTTTTGGGCGACTTGCGGTTCTGATTTTGAGAGATCAATTTGGGGGAGTTGGTCTGGCTCTGAAGCGCAGTGAAGCGCAAAAAGGCACGCGGTCAAGACCCAAAAGCGTGGTTTTTGAAATGGAAATAAGCCGCCGATTGAACCTTTTTTGCGCGAATTCATGAAAATCCAAACCCTAGTTCTGCAGCTCGGCGGAGAAATGTTTTTCCGTCTGCTTCGCTAATGTTGATTCGGTAATTCGATAGTGAGAAGCATTCCAAACTTGCCGTCCGTCGCGGATTAAAAATACTTGCGGCGACTGGTGATGCACGCCAAAATGCTCAGCGATTTGATTGGAGAGCGGACGATCTTCGATGACTTTGACGACATAAATCGGCAGTTCATCTTGTTGCGTCTGTGCAAAAGCGCGCACTTGATCTAATGCGTAAGCTGAGGTTCCGCATTGCGTGCTGTGTTTATAAAGGATAGCTTGCTCAGCATTGAGAGCTTCGTTCAAAACGGCGTTATTTTCAATATTTATGAGATGGATCATTACTGAAATTCCGAAAAGTTCTTGTTTCAAATTGCGGTATAAGAACAGCAAAGCCGCACGAATAAATTCCTGAATTTTTTAAATTGAAATTCCCGGCGGATTGATCCGAGTTTTCTCAACCCGCCCCTATTAACCTTTGGTGCTAGTCATATTTTTGTTTGAGAATAATGCCCAACTCTGG
>CAXHAT010000261.1:0-8950 GCA_964014485.1 uncultured Deferribacteres bacterium | reverse complement strand
TAATGGATTAATGGATTAATGGATTAATGGATTAATGGATTAATGGATTAATGGAGTGTTGGAATATTGGTTTTTTGGACCCAAGCTCCATTCATCCAAATCTCCACCAATCCAACATACCAACACTCCAGCCCCTTATGGCAGACACCCGGTCTCGTTGTCTTTCAGCGTATTCCCCGTCCCGTTGTTTATAATATCCGCAACGCCGTTGCCGCAAGCCTGATTCTTTTTGACCGTATTGTTGTTGGCTCCGGAGCGCAGTCTGATGCCGCGCGCCGAATTATTGTTGCAAACGTTGCCCGAGCCAATTTCGTTTTCTTCAGCGCCGGAGTTTAATTGTATGCCATCACTTGCGTTGCCGTTGCATTCATTGTCCGAAACTTCATTATTGTCGCCGCTAATATTGATTCCGTCTTCCCCGACGTTACTACAGTTATTGTCTTTGATCTCATTGTTTTCGGAGCCGGAACTCACCTCGATCCCGTTTTCGTCAATGCCGCTGACGTCATTATCGCTGATTTCGTTATTGTCGCAGTCTCCATCCAGGTCAATGCCTTCAAAATCAGCCGTTTGAACGTCATTGCTGGTGATCTCATTGTTATTGCAGTCGTCCATTTCGATGCCGTCGTCATCTGGCGCGTTCAAAATGTTTTCGTCGATTTCGCTGTCGTCAACTTCAAGAAGATGAATTGCCTCGTTGCTGCCACCGGTAATGTCATTGTCCTTGATCAGCAGTTCAGAAGCGGGTTCAGCGCGTATGCCGTGATCGTCAGCGTCGATGATCATGTCTTGAATGCTTACGTCTTCACAGTCGCTAATGTCAATGCCGTTTTCGCCGTCCGTGTCGTTGATGGTGAAGTTGTCCACTTCCACGCCGGAACAATTCATAATGGTCAAATTGCCCGCCAGCGTCGGGCCGCCTTCGCCGGTGAGTCGCAGATCGTCCGTAATCACAACCACGTCTTCATCATAGGGCGAGCCTTTGTCCTTGATCTTGATTTTCGTGCCGGGCGAGGCGTTGTCCACGGCTTCCTGAATCGTGAGGTAATCGTCCGGGACGGTGATTTTCGAGCCTTGAATGACAGCGTCGCCGGAGCGCTTGTGCAAAATCACGCCGACGCGTTTTTGATATTCTTCAGACAGTTGCGCCATGCGCGCCTTAAATGCGGCGCTCTCAGCTATTTCCGCGGCGGGATCTTCGTCATCATCGACAAACTGGTTGGTTTGGTCAACAGGCGGTTGCGCCGGGTTGTGCAATTGATCGCAGCCGAAGACAAATGCAACGCTGAGTGCCAGCAGTAACAAGAACAATCGTTTCATGACTCACCTCTTTGAGTTTAAGGACGAAAAGAAATGCGTTTGTTGTGCTCATTCCGAGCGAGTTTTAGCGTAAAATGGTTAAGGAAGGCAAAGAGGCGTCCGTGACCCTGTTGCTTGTACGTAAAATTGTGGGCGCCGATCCTTGGCGAGGCATGAGTAGATAACAAAAAGACATAATCGTTACAAATAAATTATCGCCTTTTTGCGGATGTTGCGGGAAAATAACATTTACATGAGATTCTCCCGCCAAAGCCATGTTTTACAAACACCCGGTCTCGTTTTTCTTCATCTCGTTCCCTGTTCCGGAACCCAGATTGACAATGTCAGCGATTCCGTTGCACATAGCTTCGTTCTTTTTGATCGTGTTATTGGAGGAGCTTGCTCCGTCCGGATCCAGGACGATGCCGTATTCATCATTGTTATTCGCGACGTTATCAGAGCCGATGGTGTTGTTGTCGCTGTAAAGAACGAGAATCCCGGCGCCGTTGTCGTTGCACGTATTGTCTTCAAAAACGTTGTTGGCGGCTCCGACAAGGAAAATTCCGGCCCGGTAAATGTCAAACAGAGACGTTTCATTGATGTTTTCATTCACGACGTTTTCAGCGATTTCGCAGTTCTCCGAAGAAACGACCAGAATCCCCACGTCATTGCCGCCGGCTTCGTTTTCCTGCACATCGACGTCTCTGGAATTGTTGAGATAAAAGCCCGTGACAAGGTTGTCGTTGCAGATATTGCCCTTAATCAATCCTTCAAGCGTCGCCAAAAAGAAAACTCCCACGCCCATGTTCGAGACGCTGTTGTCGCGAATTTCAATACGTTCGCATTCCAGCGCAAAAATGCCGGTCGGATGCGGATCGTCATCAAAAAGGTCTTGTCCAACGATAATCTGAAAATTTTCGATCACGATGTCCCGTGAAAAGACAAGAGAAAAACCGCCGTCGACGGTGACGGCTCCTTCGGCGGTGATTTCCAGTTCGTCCTTATCAACAACTTCGACCACTTCCGTATAAACGCCGGATTTGACCTTGATTTTCGTATCCGGCCCTGCGGCGTCCACAGCCGCCTGAATCGTCGCGTAGTCATCCGGCACGGTGATCTTGCCGCCCTGAACGTCGGCGTTTGCTTTGGCGAGACGAACCGTGCGCTGAGAAATTCTTGCCTGCATCGCCGCTTTAATCGCTTGCTTCTGCGTCTCGAGCCGCTCAAACCCTTGTTTGTAAAGCGCGGCTCTTTGTTCATAACGGTCGGCTTCAACTGATGAAGGCGAGTTCATCTCGGAACAGGCGGAAAAGACAAGAGCGGTCGTCGTAAGAGCTAAAACGGATTTCAACAGGTTTTTCATGTTTTCTCCTCGAAAATAAGTGAATTTGATCTTAGGTCGCACAGGGGCGTCTTGCGATACGCTCCTGCAATTCCTGCATTTTTAAAACCCCGAAATACAACCCGCCTCGTTCTTCTTCTGCGTGTTGCCCGAAGAATTGGAAACGAGAATATCACAGGTTCCGTTGCCAAACGCGACATTCTTTTTGACCACATTGTTGTCTGAACTGCTCCCGAGTTCGATCCCGTACACGTCATTGTCGGTTGCCTGATTGTCGGAACCAATTGTATTCTCGTCCGAAACGATCAACTGGACGCCGACGGTATTGTTATCGCAAACGTTGTCGCTGAGTTCATTGTGATTGCTTACGACCAATTGGACGCCGTAAAAGCTCATTGTGCAGTTGTTTTCGGCGATTTCATTTTCATCGGAGGAAAACACGGCTATACCGGCTAAGCCGGCGGAAATCGTGTTCTCCTGAATTTCATTGCCGCCGGTACTCGATAGCAGAATGCCATTTCCTTCCGCATCGACAATCGTGTTGCCTTTGACTAAATTGTTCTGGGTGACAAAAAGCAGAATGGGAACGTCGACCCCGGAAATATGGTTATCCCTCACTTCGATATCGTCACACTGGTAAATCGCAATCCCGCCCGCATCAACCGTAAAAAACGAGCCGTCTTTTGCCCCCGACATCGGGCCGCCATTGATGATCTTCAAGTTTTCGATGACAACCTCTTCCGTGTCACAGACGAATATAGAGCCATCAAGTGTGACGTCTCCCCTTCAGCAGTCAACTCTAGTCCTGCGGTTGTGATTTCCAGTTGTTCCGTGTAAACGCCAGGCTTGACCTTGATCTTGGTTCCCGGCGCGGCGTCGTCGATCGCTTCTTGAATCGTCGCAAAATCGTCCGGGACCGTGATTTTCGAACCCTGGAACTGGCTCAATCCTGCGCGCGCCTTGCCCAGACGCTCATGAGCGCGGTCGGCTCTGGCGCGAAGGGCTTTCCCCAAGGCGTCCATCTCCGCTTGAACCTGCGCCACGATTTCACGGCTTTCAGCAAGCGCTTGCCGGTCGATGTGATCCTCCGGCGACGACGGTGTTTGCAGGTCTGAACAGGCGGTAAAAGACAGCGAGAACGTAAGCAGAGAGGCGGTGAGTAATCGTTTCATTTCATTCCTCGAAAGTTAATTACTGACTGATGTTACGCACGCATCGTCTGGCATGTGCGATCAAAGTCTGCGGGCAACTTTCGATTCTCATTAGCTCCGCTCTTCAGAACGGAGTTTTTTTAAGACGACTATCTCCTCTCTTCCGCCGCGCTGGTGCGGCGGAAGAGAGAAAAATGGGCGTTTTGTGCGTCACCGGACTGAAGTCCGGCGCTAATGAGACGAGATTTGCTTTAAGACTCAGGATGTGCGTTGCCGCGCGTAACATCAGTTACTGATGTTACGCGCCAGCTTCATGATACAGCAACTGTTTATCAACGTCATTCCGCAGAGGCGCACTACCGTCAACCTAAGGTCGGGGCGCCAAGATTCTCGATCCCAATCTCTGCGTTGGGATCGCAATTGCACTCGAAACCGGAGTTTCGAGCTCATCTCCATTCCCAAACCGGAGTTTGGGAACGAGCCGCAAAAGCCAGCGCAGCGGCCAGCAGGTATGCGGTGATTAGACGTTTCACGGAAGTTCTCCTTAAGTTAAAATGAACACTGTTTTCAGTCGGTAAAATTACCGTGGATGACCAAAAGAGCTATTGACCACGTGCAAATGATTTAGTGATGAAGCTTATGGGGTGAGCAAAAGGCGTCCGTTGTCTTTTCGCTCAAAAAAACAAAAGTTGTGCGCCGATCCGTGGCGGGAAGAATAAACTAAAAAAAACGCGATGGTCTGTTTGTAAATTATGACCAATTGAGCTGTGTTGCAGGAAAATAATATTTCCCCTGTAGACACTGAAAAACTTCAGGATTTTTGGAGATCGTTCGACTTTCATTGTGTAATTTCATGGGTTGTTTTTCTTATTCGACTTGCGTCCAGGGTTAAAAATCTGTTTCTGAAAACGCCATTAGGAGATGAATGCCATGAAAGCAGCACCGCAATGTCCACAGGAGAAGTCCGTTCTTATGACCCTGATTGCCGCCATTTTTCTCGGTTTTATAATTCTCGCCGAAGCAGGGCCGCTGGGCGCACAAGAAGCGGCGGAAGACACGACGCTTGTTCGAGTGATCGTCAACAACCTCAACGTTCGTGAAACGCCGAGTGTGAGCGGCGGAAAACTTGGTGAATTGGCGATTGATACGGAGGTCAATTTTATCAATAGGGAAGGCGAATGGTTTGAAATTGCGTTTGGCGACAGCACCGGATTTATCCACTCGCGATTTGCCGTCCCGATCCAGGACGCCCTACGCGCCGACCGCTTGGCGACGCTTGATCAAATCCTTATTTCTATTGAACAACTAATCATACAACGGCGAGAGCTTGAAAGAACGCATCGTTTGGCCGCGACCCCGGCGCAAAAGGAAAAAATTGCTGAAGATATAGCCGCCGTGAATGACAATCTGGATCGGCTGGAAGCTGAATTCACGCTCGTTGCAACCGGCGTCGATCCTGTTCTCTTTCATGAAAAAGTGAGCGAAGACGTTGATATACAAAGAGAACTGCTGCAAATATTTACACCTATTGTCACCGAACTGAAACAGACGACGTCTTACCCGAGAGAAATGGCGCGTCTGAATTCAGAAATTGCGTTTTACGAATCACGCTTGCCGCAAATCGAAGAAGCGCTGCTGGTTATTGCGGAATTGCAAGCACATGCGCAATCGGCCAGGGCGAAACAGAGGCTGGATGAGCAAACCGAATTCTGGCTGCAATTACAGCAACAATACCAGGGCGAGTATGAAGCCGTTCAAATTCAATTGGCGGAGCGGGAAAAGGAAAAGAAATCCGTTGCGCAGGTGGCGAAGGACGTCTTCCAGGTGTTTTTCAAGAGTCGCGGGCAGAATTTTATTTTGGCCGTGTTCGCCTTTATCGGCGTGTTCTTGTTGCTGAGGTTTTTCCATCGTTTACTTCATAAATTCAGCCCGGTGCATCGTTCCGGCAGGCATCAATTCGTACTGCGGCTGCTCGACGTTTTCTACTACGTCTTCACTGTCGTCACAGCGATTTCCGCGCTGCTGATAGTACTCTATTTTTCATCAGACTGGGTGCTGCTCGGACTTGCGATTCTGATGATTGCCGGGCTTGCCTGGACGGCGCGACACACGCTGCCAATGTTTCTGGAACAAGCCAAGCTGCTGCTTAATCTCGGCGCCGTACGCGAAGGCGAGCGCGTGATGTACAACGATATTCCCTGGAAGGTCGATGCGCTCAATATTTATACTGATCTTGTCAATCCCGACCTTAAGGGAGGCAGAGTCCGTCTGCCGTTACGCGACTTGATTGGCATGCGTTCCCGCCCGTTCGAAGAGGATGAGCCTTGGTTCCCCACCAATGAAGGCGATTGGGTGATTCTTTCCGACAACTTTTACGGCAAGATTCACAGCCAGACCCCGGAATTCGTGGTTTTGGACACATTGCGGGGCAGCCTGAAAGCCTACCCGACGGCTGAATTTCTCAGCCAATATCCGCGAAATCTGACGCGCAATCTTTTTTCCGTCAAAGGCATTTTGGGCGTGGACTACAAGCATCGGCATATTGCGCAGAGCGAGATTGCGCCAAAAGTCAAGGCGATGCTGGAAGAAACAATCAAAAAACAATTCTACGGCGATTGCCTCGTCCAGACGATAGTCGAAGTGCAGCAATTGGCGGATTCATCCATCAACATCATCACCATAGCAAAATTTTCCGGCGGGGCCGCCTCGGAATATACTGAAATCGGCTGGCTGCTGCAGCAAGTCGCCCTGGAAGCCTGCAACCAAAACGGCTGGGAAATTCCATTCCCGCAACGCACGCTGCATATGGTAAACGCCCCAAGAAACGGCGTCACCAAAGATTCCGTCATCGCCTAAACCCGGCAGTGAGTTTCTTCAATACCGGCTGACGATACGTACCCTTCAGCTATGACTCCAGGAAGTTAGAAAATTACGCCGACACGCAATTTTCTAACGTGATCATCATGACGCGCAACAAGGATGGAAGGGACATTGGAAGAGCTGCAGCAAAAGAGCGCCTATCAAGGCGGGCGTGTTGGGGATTTTGATTCTAGGCAGAAAGGCGAAAAAGAAGCGTGGGACGAGTTTTTAGCGAATCATGCTTGGGGGCAGCATGTTCAGTCGTCGATGTGGGGGGATCTCAAAACCCTACATGGTTGGCAACCGCACCGCATCATTTTAAAAGAAAATGGGCGGATTGTGGCGGGGGCGCAAATACTTCTGCGCGATATTTCGATTATTGGCAAGGTTGGCTATATTTCAAAAGGCCCGGTTTTCGCCTACGCTGGCCTTAAGCTTTACCGACGATTTTTCAACCATCTTATACGAGCCGCCAAGGCGAACAAAGCGCGCCTGGTTTTGATGCAGCCCGTACAAAATGACGCGCGTTTTCTGGAGTTTATTCACGACGAAGGTTTGTTAGAAAGCGATTTTGAATTGGCTCCCAGAGCTACGGTGCGAGTCCCGCTGCAACCGCCGATCGAAGATATTTTGAAAGGCATGAAATCGCACACCCGATACCAGTTTCGCAAAGGAGAGCGCCGAGGGTTAACGGCGCGCATGGCTGGGAAAGAGGAGTTGAAAACCTTTTACCGGCTTCTGGAGCAAACCGCTCGCCGTCAAGATTTTTCGCCTTATCCTTTGGCTTATTTTGAAGAGATGTGGGGGGCTTTTGAAAAGAACGGCCAAATACAGCTCATTTTTGTCGATTACGAAAATGAGCCGGTATGCGCACAACTGATGATTGCTTTTGGCAACACGGTCGTTGCGAAAAATTGCGGCTGGACGGGCGAACATCGAAAGCTGAGTCCGATGTATTTCATGGACTGGGAGTCGATAAAATGGGCGAAAGAAAACGGTTTCGCATACTACGATTTTGAAGGCATTAAACCGGAAGCGGCGGCGGAACTCAAGGCTGGCCGTCCTTTACCAGAGAAATTCCATCAAACGCCTACGTTTTACAAGTTGCGCTTTGGCGGAGAGGTTTTGCTGCTTCCCTCAGCCTATGAATTTGTACCGAATGCATTTTTGAGATTTTGTTACAAGAGCCTGCAGCCCGTTCTGGCCAATTCGTCCTTAGCGATTAAATTGCGGCGGCGATTTGCGCAGGGCTAAAGTTTGATTATTTCTCAAATTCCTGCAAGGCAATCCCGAATCGAAGTCCTCGCGTTGAAACGCGTAGCGCCTCGAACCCTGCTAACTTCATGACTTTTTCCAGTATCAATGCCCCTGCAAGAATAATATCAGCGCGATTTGATGACATGCCGGGGAGCGCTTTTCGTTCCTCAATCGTTCGCGCCGCTAATTCAATTCTCCATTTTTGAACCTGCTTGATCGATAATCGGAAGCCTTCGATTTGATCTATTCCTCGCGGAGATATTTTCTGTTCCATAGCCGCAAGCATAATTGGCGTGCCGGAAACGCCAACCAATTCCGTTTCTTTCGATGCTTTCTTCTGGCCGGATTTGAACCAAATTGTACGAATCACTTCTGCTGCATTTTCAAGCTCCCGTGAACTGACTGGATCGCTCTTGAAGAAGCGCTCAGTGAACCGAACCACGCCCAAGTTTAAGCTCACACGCTCTTCGAAAGCCAACCCGCGGCCGTAACAAAGCTCAGTGCTGCCGCCGCCAATATCCAGCACGCAATATTGCTGGTTTTTCGAACAATCTAAATTCGACAAAGCTCCAAGATAAGACAGTCGCGCTTCTTCTTCGCCGGAAATAATGCGTATTTTGACGCCGGTTTCGGCGCGTATCAGGTGCAGAAATGAAACACTGTTTTTAGCGTCGCGCAGTGCGCTTGTACCGCAGGCATAAATTTTTTCAACTTTTAATTCCGCCGCCTTTTTAGCAAACCGGCGCAGGCAAGCCAAGCCGCGCTGCATGGCCGCTTGCGTGATCAACCCGGTTTGATCAACCCCTTCGCCAAGCCGAATAAATTCCGCCGATTGATGAACTGGATTGATTTGGCCGTCCTGAGCATCGGCGATAAGCAGCAAAAATGTGTTTGTCCCAATATCAATCGCCGCGATGCGTTGCGGCGAAGTTACAGGCTCTCGTTTCATATCCTTAAAAAACAGATAATAAACGCGTATTAAGGGCGGTTAATAACTGATGTTACGCACTTTCGGAAATTTTCCAAATAGCACCTGAGAAAT
>CAXHAT010000260.1:0-9143 GCA_964014485.1 uncultured Deferribacteres bacterium | reverse complement strand
TAGAGACGCGCTGCATCGCGTCTCTACTTCAAAGCCGCTAAAAATACTGCCACTTTGTGATTTTTCCGAACTCGGTGCGAATAACAAAGAAACCTGCTTTCATTTTGTTATTCGATAAACCAGAGAGGAAAAATATGAACTGGAATAAAATCGCTCGCGTCAGCGGCCTCGTTGTTTCAATTATTGGAGTCATCTACTTTGGGGCGGCCTTCGTGATGATCTACGCCGACGAGCCGACTTTCAAGCCCGGTCCGCCGCCAAAGATGGACGCCGCGCAAATCGCCGACCTGGGCTTTGAACAAGTCTATGAAAACACGACGCACAAATTCATCATGCGCGACGGCGCGGAGTTGTTTACCCGGCGGTATGTTCAAAGTTCAAATTTAACCATCGTCTTGATTCACGGCGTGTTGGCCAACAGTTTCACCTACAACAAAATGTCCGGGCTTTTGCGCGAAGCGGCGAATGCAGAGGTTTTTAGCGTCGATCTGCGCGGGCACGGTCAGTCGTCCGGCCGTCCCGGAGACGTCGATTATGATGATCAATACGCGGACGATATTGCGGACGTCGTCGCTGCAATTCGCAAAGACAAACCCCATGGCAAAATCATTCTGGCGGGACATTCGATGGGCGGGGGAATTTCGCTGCGTTTTGCGATGAAATCAGACGCGCTTCCTGTCGACGGTTATTTGTTGGTCGCGCCCTTGTTAAGCCAAATGCCGCCGACGCTGCGCCTCGAACCGCTCGAAGGCGCCGTCGTTCCGGAAGAGCCATTCATGAAACTGCACATTCCGCGCATACTCGGCCTGGCGATGTTGAATTTGTTCGGGCTAGAGCATTTTAATGACATGCCGACGATGTTTTTCAATCTGCCGGCAGGAACGCCGCTGAGAGAATACACCTTCCGCGCCGGAGCAAGTATGTCGCCTGAAGATCACAAAGCCGGACTTGCCGCTGTTGACAAACCGCTTCTCGTTGTCGTCGGTGACCGCGACGAGGTCTTTCTTGCGGAAGCTTTCGAATCAACTGTATCGGCGCACAGCGACGGCGAAGTTGTGATTATAAAAAACGCGACGCACAACGGCATTCGGCACAGTGACGGGTTGGCAAATGCGGTAAAGAAATGGGTTCAAAAAGAGTTGAGCGTCGAGCGGGAAATGCTTTCTGTTTCAGACGCCGTCCAATAAAATTTTCATTTTCAGTTGAAATCGGGGCGACAAATTCTTAATCAGAAACAAACTTTCAAGAAAAATTTATCCGCTCTGATGAATAAACCCGACATTCCGCACGTCAATCGTCGCATTTGAAATCATTTGTTGAAAGAGCGCTTTTTCGACAATTTTAGTTCGGTTGCAAGACGTCTTTTGCGCCTGATGAGATTTTGTCTCTCATTAGCCCCGGCTTTCAAGCCGGGGTTTTGGTAAAATCACTCTCATCTTCTCCCCACCGCACAGGTGCGGGGGGAGAAGACGGGAAATGATGCTCTTGTCACCGCCCTGAAGGACGGTGCTAATGAGAGAAAGAAATTATTTCCATCTCCAATTTTGTGTGCGGGATGTCGGATAAACTGGTTCTGATAAGGCATTCCCAGCCTGCAATTGATCCTTCCCAGCCGGCGCGCAATTGGATTCTCTCAGAAGAAGGCGAAGCGCGCTGTTTATGGCTGGCAAAACAACTTGCCCCTTTAAATCTACCGAGTTGGTCTCAAGCTTAGAGTCGAAAGCTGGGCAAACAGCCAAACTTGTCAGCGAACAACTCGGTCTCTCCTACCGCGCCTATTCCGGGCTTCACGAAAACGATCGCTCCGGCTTTCCATTTTTCGCAGATAAAAAACACTTCCAGGACAAACTTCGAGAATTCTTTTCAAAATACGATTCACAATGCGTTGGAACCGAATCCGCCAAACAAGCCTTCTCTCGTTTTAACAAAGCTGTGAAGGAAGTCGTCGCGGCCCGTCCCGGTAAAAATATTGGCGTCGTCGCTCACGGAACCGTCATTTCGCTGTTCGTCGCTCAATACAACGGAATTTCGCCTTTCGAATTGTGGAAATCACTCTCCTTGCCGTCATATTTGATTTTAGACCTGCCTTCGTTTCGCCAGGCTAGGGAGCCAGTCAATTTTTAGTATTCTCGATAATCTTCAAAAGTTGAGTTTTGAGCGCAAGTCTTAACATCTCAAATCTTCGGCTCAACCTCTTTCACTTGTGCGCAAACGCATTTCTCACCATAATTTAGCAGCGCAAAGCCATGGTCAATGGCGTTATTCCGGCAAGTCAAATTAAAAGCGAGCCAAGAGAAATGAGAGTATCAAAAATGCTGTCGAAGAACTTTTCTGCTTTTGCAATGCTGGGGGTCTCAATACTGACACTGGGAGCGCATGGCAACGCGCAAGAAGCCGAACGCGTGTTTGTTAACGGAACCATTTACACCGTTGATGAGAAATTCAGCAAGGCTTCGGCCATGGCCGTGAAAGACGGAAAGTTTGTTTATGTCGGCGACGAGAATGGCGTCAGAGAACACATCGGCCCGCACACTTTTGTTACTGATCTGCAAGGCAGGAGCGTCATCCCCGGCTTGCACGACGCGCATATACATATTCGTTTTGGCGAAAGGGAATTGTATCCCCGCATCCCGGATATCAGATCGTCGCTGGGCGAATGGGCTTCTGTGGAGCAGATGCAGAAAGTCATCAAGCGTTGCCTGGAGACGGGAGAAGGCATGCGGCCGGGGCCTGAGCCGCGCTGGCTGGTTTTAACCGGCTGGATGTCGGACGTGTGGGATCCGCCGGAATTTCGCAAGGAATTGATCGACGCCGTCGCTCCGGACAACCCCGTATTCATCATTCGCTATACGCACGGCAGCGGCGCAAACAGCAAGGCGCTGGAGCTTGCAGGTATAACGCGCGATACGCCTGATCCTGAAGGCGGTCATATTAAGAAAGACAAAAACGGCGAACCGACGGGCGAATTTGTCGAAAGAGCGCCTTCGCAGCTCACAAGACTCATTCCGCCCGCGCCCCCGTTGACTGATTATGAGCGAAGCCGCAATCTCGTGGAAGGAACGCAACTCGCCTTGGCCAGCGGTCTCACCACGCTCCACGGCGCCGGTCGAACGGGTTACAATGAAGTTCAACGACGGCTCAAACTTTATGAAACAGGGCTGCTGAGAATAAGAATCAACGAGATGGTGAATGAAAATGCGGCGAAGCAATTGGGGAAGCCGCTCAACTACAAAAACAAGTTCTTCGTGCAATCGGTCAAATCCTTCCTAGACGGCGCTTTGGGCTCTCGGGGCGCACATTTTCTTGAAGAATACAGCGATTACCCGGGATTTTTTGGAGAGCCTCGTCAAAATGAAGACATTCTCACAAAAACGGCGGTTGAACTGCTGAATATTGGCTTTAACTTGAGGGTGCACACCATCGGCGACGCCGCCAATCGTATCGCTATTAATGCGTTCGAGCGGTCGTTGAAAGAAACCGGTAAAAACGGCAAGGACGTCAGGTTTGCGCTGGAGCATTGTCAAGTGCTCGATCCCGACGACATTAAAAGACTTGCTGATCTTGGCATTATCGCTTCCATGCAGCCGCTGCACGCGACGGAAGATATGCACTTTGCCGAGGCCAGATTAGGCGCCAGGCGCATGAAGGGCGCCTACGCCTGGAAAACCTATTTTGATCTCGGCGTAGTCGTCGCGACCGGCACGGATTACTCCGTCTCGCCGTACAATCCGTTTTACACCTTGCACGCGGCGGTAACTCGACAGGATCGAGAAAACAATCCGCCGGGCGGCTGGTTCCCGGAAGAAGCTTTGAGCAGAGAGCAGGCTCTGTGGGCGGCAACCATGGGCGGCGCTCACGCCATGCACGCGGAGAACATTTTAGGCTCTATCGAAATCGGCAAACTTGCGGATTTTGTGGTGATCCCCGTGGACTACATGGCCATCCCTGCCGAAGACATTTGGAAAATAGAACCGGACATGACGATTATCGAGGGAGAGACGGTGTATTCGAAGTAAGTGTAGCCGAAAAAATTCCTAATAATGGAAATAAAAAAGTTCCCAATAATAGGAACAATGCCTATATATGGAAACTTGTTCCTACTATTGGCAACTTTTCGAACCCCATATTCGCCGGTGAATAAATAGTTAGGTGCTTAGTAGAGTATAATCAAAAATCAAAAGGATTATCCATAACCCTTGCAAGAATTAGTCAACATATTTAGTAAACCGCTTTTTGTTCTTATTGCAGGAATTACCACAGTTGTGACGCTTCTCGGTATGCTTTATACCGTATACCTGACTGTTATTGGCATTTTCCCAATCTGGTACCGACTTGGCCTTGCCTTGTCGAGAAGGAAAATAGCGATATTTGCCGATGACCAATATAATCACCTCAGAGATCTGCTCGTGGACTCCAAGATTTTTAGGTCAAAAAACATCCTTAGAATTGACAAGATGTCTATAAAAAAAGCCGAGTCAATTTCTATTCTTTTAGTGCACTGGAAAAGCTATTCGGGGGAGTTTGATCGAATCTTAAAGGTCAAGAAGGATTCTGATGCATTGATTATATATGCACCGCAGGATGAAGGGCGGCTAAGTAAAGAGACCTTATCCAAAATCAACCTTGAAAGAAATTCTCTCATAGTAAATTTCCGAGGAAGACTCCTGAACGATATTTTAACTTGTATGATTACGACACCTTATGAAAAAAAGTGACTTCAATTCAGTTTTTCGGAGATACACCAAAAGTAAGATCTCTCCCAGTAAGCAAGAACGAAAGTTGATTAGCAAAATATACGATTCTTTTAAGAGCGTATTAAACCAAAACTGCATACAAATCGGCTCTTATCCAAGATTTACTGCGATACGACCGATTCATGATTTAGATATCCTCTATATAATTGGAGACTGGAGCAATGAAGGCAAAGATCCGCTAAAAGAGTTAACAAGTCTAAATCATAAAATCGAAACGGAGTACATTAATCCAACTGACTATTCTATAGAACTATCGCTGCAATCCCATTCGGTGACTGTGAGCTATCGGACCGGAAAAGGTGTCGTATTTTCGGTAGATATTGTTCCGGCTTACAAAGTTTCAAAGAACGAGTTTGATGATGATACGTACATGGTGCCGGAAAT
This sequence comes from uncultured Deferribacteres bacterium, assembly GCA_964014485.1. Classification (GTDB taxonomy): domain Bacteria; phylum Zhuqueibacterota; class Zhuqueibacteria; order Zhuqueibacterales; family Geothermadaptataceae; genus CAXHAT01. The sequence goes on along the minus strand of CAXHAT010000260.1, from coordinate 4,005 downwards.
CCTGTATCAGAAACATGGACAAGTCAGGAAGGAGCTTTATCAATCTCTAAAACTAGAGCGGAAGGAGATGGGGTGGATTAAGTCTGACCCAAGAGGATATATTGAAACGGCAAGAATCGTAAATGGTAAAAACTCCGATTTTAGGAACACGGTTAAGTTTGTTAAAGCTTGGAAAAACTCATGTAAATTAAAAGAAAATGACTTTCGCCTTAAGTCATTTCACATAGAACAGGTGATCACAAGTTACTTTATGAATGAGCCTGCTTTGGAAATTTTTGATGGAATATTCAGATTTTTTAGTGAACTGCATCTGTGGATAGAGAAGGCACAAATTCCAGACAGAGCCGAACCCAAAAAGTTTATTGATGAATATATAGACTCGTTGAGTGATCCACAGAAGATGAGAATTCTTGAAGCCAGAGATTGCTTTCTCATAAAGCTGGAAGAATTCGCTGTGTCAGATTCGGCAGATGCTCTAATAGATGGTTTTTTTTACACGAGGGTCAGCGATTCAGAGCAATTCTTATTTGATTTCAATATTCCCGTCCTGCTTGACCCTGATTTCGAGTTTGAGATATCAGCGTACGTCAAACCAAGAGATGGTGGATTTCGCGAGTATTTTCTGGACAAAGTGGGACTTGTAAAGGTCAAAAGGGAAATCGAGTTTAGAGTAAAGCAGAGGCATCCGGAAATTGATCATTTCAAGTGGAAGGTAAAGAATGATAACTCGTGCATGCAGCCTAGGGGGGAAATCACTGATAATCAGACACTAAATCACCCTGAAAAAGTCGAATACAATGGCAAACATTATGTGGAGTGTTTTGCGATAATTGACAATTCATGCGTAGCCCGAACGAAGCAAAATGTGACTGTGGAACGATGGATCGAACCCAAAAACCTTTGCGTTCGATGTTGTTTTAAGCATTTCTCACCTAACAATTGGGTCAAATTGACGCCGAAAAGCTGGGCGCGCATTTCGGAATTTGGAACCCGGATGAACCTTTCTAAAACGGTCAAATTACGGAGCTTCGTATATTTCGGCGCAATTTACCCTAACCGTTAGGCCGCTTGTCGTTTTTTCAAACATCCAGTTGATTTTTCACCTATTCATCTCTCAAGGAGGCTTCATTGGTATGGAATTAATCCATCATGAAAACTCTGGTAATTCTGACATATCGAATTCAGAGTTTTGTGTCCCCGAAAACACCCTCACCAAAGGTTGTAGAATATGAATAACCATTCTGTTTCATCCGTCGGCAGAGTAGACAGTGCAGATATTGCCGTACCTGAACACGAAAAAGAAGAGCGCTTTTATTCACGCATACTATGTACGGGAGAAGCTCCGCTTTGGAACGAAGACTTGATGAACAATATGGGAACGCCCATAATTGGTCTGGGTAAGCGCACAGCGGAATACGATCTCTTGCCTCTTCAATGGATGCCGCACATTCAAGTAAGCAATGTGGCGTCGAGTGCAAAGTCTGCGCTTGAACTCGGCGGTACTGAGCTGATGCATGGTAAAGATGATGACGGGAACAGCCAATGGGCAGTGCTTACCGATCCAAATGGGGCGGCATTCGGAATCATTCCCATTGTTCCGTCTGAAGCGTCATCTTCTCAAGATGGCGCTGAATCTCCGGTTGGTCGTATCCGTCGGATCGACTTAGCAGCGGCGAATGCTCAGGAAGCACGCGATTTCTACAGCAACGTCACAGGGTGGTCGTGGGATGCTTGTAACAAGGAAGACTCGAACGGGGCCTATATTGACTACCGTATGCTCGACGGTGATGGGAAGCCAGTAGCTGACATATGTCACGCAAGAGGGTTCCATCAGAAACTGCCCTCGGTCTGGATGCTTCACCTCCCAGTCGGCGATCTTACCGAGAGCAGTCGCCGGGCGCGAGAAGAAGGTGGAAAGGTTCTAAAAGAAGCACGCGGGGATGATGGCAAACTCACTCATGTAGTTGTGCAAGATCCGGTAGGTGCGTGCATCACGTTGATCCCCGGTTAGACAGAGATCGGCCCAAAACAGCTCGAAACCGGAGACAGCGCTATCTGTTTTGGGCGCCACATGCGCGACCGTTTATGATACAAGGCAAGCTATGCAGCTAATTCGGTGTACTGAAAAACTCCGCAAGGAAATGGGGTTGAAAAAATCAGAACTGGCTGAGACTGTCATTTCCTCGAGCCGTTTGGGTCAGTGGCACGCAAACCTGATTTACATCGACCGCAAAAAATGCGTTCTCTTTGCCAATGATTTGACGCTGTTCAACTTTATCGTGCCGGATCTCAAAAGGGCGCACATCAGAGAGCTTGACAAGATATTCAGACAGTTTCTCACAACGGTTGTGAATTCAGAGCCTGATTTGGCCGGCGTCGCCCAAAAGATTGTGGAAGAGCATGCAACGATAGAATTTGCTTCGACGAATAACCGCAGCGTTCTCGGCTCAATGAATGACCTGGCTTATCAATACACGTATTTGATACTTGAACGCGGCGGCGTCCACTCGCCGTATGTTCCCGAGATCATAAAGAGCCAAAATCGACTGCCGATGGGAGCGCTCAATCACATGCATGCCATCGAAGCAGTCAAAAAAGTGTACAAAGTCACAGGATAAAGCGGACGACGCCGTGTCCATTGAAGACGCTCGTGAATTTTTCGAAGTCAGCAAACGTGGTGATTCCCGCGGACGACGTAACCGTTCCTGCTAAAGACGTCTGGAAAATAGAGCCGGCGATGACAATAAACGAGAATAAGAAAATGCAACGGACGGTGACGCCCTTTGAACAGAGAGTTTTATCTTCTTGTTGACTCGAGCATACTTTGCTGCTACGCAGTATCGAAATGGATAGATGAATTTTCCGCCAACGATCAGTTTAGTGGCGTATTAGTCCGTGAAGACAGACCTTCCGAGTCTGTACTTGAACGGAGGCGTTATTTCCATAAGCAATATGCCGGTCAAAAGGATTTAGCCGAGGAAGCGGTAGAAGAACTTCTACGGTTATACAGCGGTGTTGACGATGAGGCGGAAAGGGCAATGATCAGGTTATTCGGACTGCCAAAATATCCAGTGAGCTTTTTGCCTGAAACAGTTTTCCTGGGGAACAATATTAACGGAGAAAACGCCCGTGATTGGATGACGGAAAATTATCCCAATCGCCGCCCATTCCTATTTTCCCATATCGGACAAATATTCCAGCCTTGGTGGCTTGAAATCACGGAAAACCGTCTCCTGAATGTTCATTCTGCTGTTCTGCCTTATGCGCGAGGCATTTATTCCATAGAAAATATTGCGGCCATTAAGGATGCTGATCTTTTCAGAAAATCCGCCGGAATCACAATCCATTTTATCGATCAGGGCGTTGACACCGGCCCAATCATAAAGGCGGAAAGAATAATTGACCCTTTTCGTTTTAGCTCCATTTGGGAGCTGAAGGGTTATATTTTTATGACCGGATACCGGTAATATACGGATATTGCAAGACATCTTGTTTTTGACTCGGAAACCGTTTCTGTCGGCGTAGCCGGCGATCCTGAACTGCGGGGCACAAACTTTCGCGCAAGCATGATGACAATGGAACAGAAACGCCGAGCAGAGGAAGGTTATTTAACTTTGAAGATGCTGCACGACTAAATCTGTGCTATTTCATCGGGGGAATTCTCTCGAAAAAAGCAGACACAAATAATTGGCCGACGCGTTTTTTGACAATGCTTGCCTTTTCCCGCCAGATCTCCGTAAAGAATCGCCTTCCACATTGCTCTCGCCAAATCATTTTTGGGATAAAAACCTGTTAACGAAGTAAACTTGTGAGTCAATACATTATTCTGACAATGTACAGACGTCAATTAGGTCGGAAGATTTATTGTCGACCTAAACTCAATAATAACAATTCATAAAACAGCAGCGATGTATAGCTGGAATTTTGCTGGCGTTATTTTTGGTGTTATGAATCACTACTGTCCCGGTGTTGTAAACTTCTGTTCTCCGTAAGCCTATTTATTTT
>CAXHAT010000259.1:0-9144 GCA_964014485.1 uncultured Deferribacteres bacterium | reverse complement strand
ACTGGAGTTTCGAGTGCAATTGCGTTCCCAATCCAGAGATTGGGAACGAGAATTTGAGAGGTGATAACGGGCATTGCGCATGTCGCCGGGCTGAAGTCCGGCGCTAATGAGACGATGTTGCGCTTAAGCTTCAGAAATTGCGTTGGGGGGCTGTTCAAAAACATGATGTTTTTATGGCGCCACACAACATGTCGTAGGGGTTCAAGATTTTGAACCCCTACCTGTGCTATGCCTCCCATTCGGAAACCATGTTTTTGGACAACCCCTTGCGGCCTTGAGCGGGGAACAATTTCGGAGTCAAACGCTTCAGCGTTTGCGTGTGGCTGCCGTCACTGGTGAGGATAAATCGCCGTATTCCGAAAAGAGTAACTCAGAAAGTTGGCTCAATTTGAAAGCGCTGTATTAAAAGTCCCGTAGGGATGCTTGATAATAGCCAGGCGATTTATCGCCTGGAACCGATGGTCTCTTATGATTTCAAGTCCCGCCAGGGACGATTGAGGCTGGAAACGCGATAAAATTTCAACCGTCCCTGACGGGACTCGACAAAAAACAAAACGCCAGCTTCCCCGGAAGTTCACTTCCGGGCTACTATCGACCGTCCCTGCGAGACTTTTAAAACAGCTTTTTAGGGAAGCGTAAACTCACGTAGAATCTCTTTTGAATTAAAATGACCTCTGGTTTGTCTACAAAAACGGCGTTATTGACGATTCTGCTTTCCGGCGCAGTCGTAATGCAAGCATCCGCTCAAGTCGCCGTGATTGCGCACAAGTCCGCGCCGCAGGACACGCTGAAAAAATCCGAATTGCGCGATTTCTACACTGGCGACATCAAATCCTGGAGCAACGGCGAGCGCGTCGTCGTTTTTGACCTCAAGCCCAAAACCGAATCCAAGACGGCTTTCTACAAATTTCTGGGGCGTTCGGCCACGCGGATGAAATCGATCTGGATGAAAAAAATGCTCTCCGGCGAAGGCAAGCCGCCCCCGGCGATGAAGGACGAGCTGGAGATGTTGCGCAGGGTCAGAGAAACGCCCGGAGCCGTCGGCTTTGTTCCACATGATCAAATTACAGACGATGTAAAAGTGCTGATTCTGCTCGGCGGCGAGAACCCGTCATGAACCCCAAAAACTGGAAGCTGGGAACCAAGCAACGAACCGGTTTCGGATTGATTCTGATCATCATGGTCGGCGTCAACATTTATTCGATCAACAGGACGCAAGCGATAAAAAGAGAGATCGACGAGGTCAGCCTGAGTTGGCTGCCGCGCGCCGTGGCGCTGGCGAATATCAAAGGCTCCGCTTCAGATTTGCGCACCAGCCAATTACAACGGGCGGTGGCGCGGGATGAAGCAAGGCAAGACCTGCTCAACGCAACGATCATTGACTTGATCGATCAAATCGACCACAATGTCTCAACCTACGATTCCCTGAAATCCGAATCCATCGAGCGCGGACTCTATTCCGCGAAGGAAGACAGTCTTTACACCGCGTTCGACGATAACTGGGGCGCTTACCAGGACGTCAGTTTTGAATTTTTCGAGCTTTCCGGCGACAACAAAAATAATGAAGCGGTAGAGCTGCTTAACAACGAAGGCCAGCGCGTTTTCGACGTTTTTTCGGGCAAATTGAAAGAACTGGTCGAAGTGAACAAAAATGACTCTTTCGCTGCCGCGGCGCGCGCCGACTTTGCCTATCGTTCCGCCCGTAACGTCACCATCATTCTGCTCATCGTTACCATCATCATTTCAATTTTCCTGGCGGATTTCCTCGTCCGTTATATTACCGGGCCGGTGCAGCAATTGGAGCGCGCCGCCGGAGCCGTCGCCAGAGGCAATCTGGATCTTAAACTCGACATTTTGAGCGATGATGAAGTGGGAAATCTCGCCGTATCGTTCAACGATATGACAAAGGCTTTGCGGAACGCACACGAGGAGCGAGAGCGAAAGTCGCAAGAACTGCACGAGAAAAACGTTGCCTTGCAGAAAGCGAATGACGACTTGGAAGATGCGCTTCAGCAATTGCACGAAGCGCAGGAACAGCTTTTGGTCAAAGAAAAAATGGCCTCATTGGGCGATTTGGTTGCGGGGCTGGCGCACGAACTGAATAATCCGATTGGCGCCGTTACGGCCTCGTCGGACATTGCCTTGCGCAGCGTTGGAAAAATTGTGGCTCTTCTTAAAAAGAGCCGGGAAGACGATGAGCCGCCGTCCACTGAAAAATTGCAGCGTTTGTTCAAGATTTTAGAAGACAATGTCAAGGTGACTTCCGAGGGCAGCGAGCGTGTCGTGGCGCTTGTAAACAGTTTGAAAAAATTCGCCCGGCTCGACGAAGCCGAGTATCAAATCGCTGATTTGCACGAAGGACTCGACGAGACTTTGAACATTTTGGAAAGTGAGATCAACGGCGAAATTACGATTGAAAAAGAGTATGGCGATCTTCCCAAAATCGCTTGCTATCCAGGGCTCTTGAACCAGGTTTTTCTCAGCTTGCTAAAAAACGCCGCTTCCGCCATTGACGCGGCGGGACGGATCGAGATCGAAACGTTTTTCGTTTCTGAAAATGTGCATGTTCGCATTTCTGACACTGGCAAAGGCATACCGCCGGAAAAGCTCAAGAGGTTGTTTGAATTCAGCTTCTCGAAGGATGAACAGAGGGTTAAAATGAGCTCTGGTTTGTCTTCCGCAATGTCGATTGTCAAAAAGCACGACGGCGAAATCGAAGTGGAAAGCAAAGTCGGCGAAGGCAGCGCATTCACGGTTATTTTACCGGTCAAAACAGTTTGAAAATTAATGCCGGTGTTAACCTGGTCTCTCTACCTGACACTTTTTTGTAAACTGCATTTTCGAGCCGCCTAAAGGCCTCGTTTTGTCATTCTGCAGAGCCGAAGGCCGGCGAAGCAAAATCTTTGTTATCGCCCAGTACAGATCATGCTCAAAAGTTCAAGGGTCGGATCAAAAAAGATGCTTTCAGCATGACAATTTCGGCATTTTTCGCCAGCTTTAGAAGCCTATACAAAAAGTGTCAGATAGTGAAAACCTTGTCAGGGTTCCGAACCCTGACAAGGTTAATCTTTCGAGTCATATGAAAAGTTATGCTGAATACCAGCCGCAAGCCCGCGGTTCGGTGAACGAGCGGATAGAAATCATTCGCGCCGAACGCCGCCATATCGCCGGAATAGCGGAAATGCGAGTTCAGCGCGACGGCGTTGATTTTCAAATCGTTTCGCAAAAACTGCACGCGACATTCGATGAAATGGAAACGCATCCTGACAAGCATTGCGTCCTGGCGGCGGAGCATTTCGGCGGCCTGGTTGGATTTGGGCGCGTCGGCTTTATCCCGACGAATTCTATTGGCGGCGCTTACGGCATGCCCGAAGGCTGGTACTTAACGGGCACAATCGTCAAGCCGGAATATCGTCGCCAAGGCGTTGGGCGCAGGCTGTGCGCTGAAAGAATCAAGTGGATAAGCCAATTCTCAAACTCGGCGTTTTATATGGCCAACGCGCGCAACAAGCCAAGCATTCGTTTGCACGAAGAGTTTGGTTTTAAAGAGATAGGCCGAAAATTTGGATTGCCCGGTCTCACTTTTCAAGGCGGAGAAGGCGTTCTTTTTGAAACAAGGCTGGATCGATCTCCCAATCATTGGAGAAACAAGGGTCAAGTCTAACTTGTTGTCCGCCCATCCTCTGCAATTGCAGAAAACCGACTGTACCTTTTGGGCAAAAACGATCGCCACCCTGGATCCTGCAACACGATGCTCAAACGATTCTTCCGTTTCAACCCTCAACTTTTGGGCGCCATTCTCACCGGCGTCTTGGCAAGCTCGCCCCAACATAATTTCGCTCAGGAACAATTTCCGGAAAATGTCGGCTACCGAAGCTTGAACTTCGGCTCGGAAGTTTACGCCAGGCCGACCGCTGAAAAACCGGAGCATAAGCTCTGGGTCGTCGATTATGTCTGGTACGGCAGCCTGTGGGACTCTTCATCCGCACGCTACGCGATTCATAAATTTAACCCCGAATTGCAAACCTGGGAAAACACGGGCGTTGCGATTGACGACCGCGGCAACACGCTCTCCGACGCGCTTTGGGACGGCAAAAAACTGTTCGTTGCGAGCCACGTGCGCAGCGGAGAAGGTCCGGCAAGATTGTATCGGTTTTCATACAAAAATCGATCACGCAAGTTCGTTCTTGACGCAGGATTTCCCGCCCAAATAAATGAAAATGCGTCGGAAACGTTGAGTATAACAAAAGACGGAGCAGGCGCGCTTTGGGCGGTTTGGATGCAGGACGGCCGGCTGATGCTCAACAACGCGGAAGACGACGGCGGAACGTGGGGCGAGCCGTTTGAATTTAACCATCCCGCCGCCGCTGCAAGCGCTGATGATATTGCGGCGATAGCCCAATTAAACGAGCGTGAAATTGGCGTGATGTGGTCAAATCAGAAGGAAAAGACGATTTTTTTCGCCACCCACGCAACTGGCGCGCCGCGTGAAGAATGGAGCGCGCCGGAGACGGCTTTTTTTGATTCTTCCGAAGGGTTTGCCGCCGACGATCACATCAACATAAAAACCTCCAGTCGCGGCGAATTGTTTGCCGTGATTAAAACCGGGATGTTTAAAAAAGGCGAGCCCGCCGTGATGCTTTTGCACCGATCTCAAAACGACGGCTGGCAAAGACACGAAGTGTGGAAATTCGAAGACGGCATGACGCGACCGCTGATGCTGATTGACGGCGAGAATCAAGAGCTGTACGTTTTGGCCGTTTGCCATGACTGTGAAGACGGCTCGGTTTATCTAAAATCAAGCCCGATCGATGCAATTCGATTTTCACCCGGAGCGGGGACTTTGTTTCTGCAAAGCGCGTCGGATTCCGCGCTGAACGATCTCACTTCCACGCGACAAAAGCTCGACGGTGGAACAGATTTGCTCGTTTTAGCCAGCGACGCTGCATCAAAATTTTATCTGCATAATGTTCTCGATTTACCGTCCAATCAACGCCCGTTTAAACCAACGGCATTGAGCGCTGAAGCGGAAAACAGCGTTCTCGTGCAGCTTTTTTGGCGGCGCGAAGGAACGAATGAGTCAGGTTTCAAAATTGAGCGCAAAAAAGCCGGGGGACGCTTCTCGCAAGTCGCGGAGGTCGGCGCCAAAACCACGCGTTTTATCGACGGCAACTTAACTGGAAATACAAATTATATTTATCGCATTCGCGCTTTCAATCATGCCGGAATTTCCGGGGCCAGCCAAAAAGTTCGCGTCTCGACGCCGCCGCTGCCGCCAAGACCGGAATCCCCGGCCCAGCTTTACGCCGAACCGCGCGGATATTCGCAAATCGATCTTTCCTGGCAAGACGGTTCCGACAATGAGGACGGGTTCATTGTCGAGCGGCGGCAAAACGGTGAGCCGTTCTCGGAGATTGCGCGCGTCTCGGCCAATGTTAAAAACTTATCAGACGCTCATTTACCGGCTTCGACTAGCTTTGAGTACCAGGTTTACGCATTCAATTTGGCGGGCGGTTCAGAACCTGCAAACGTCGCCGCCGCCAGAACCATGGATTTTACCGCCTCGGATTCGACCAACATCGCCGTGGGAAAAAGAACGGCGGCTTCCAACAAGGGCCATGAAAAATATATGCATACGTTTGCGGTGGATGCGCTGGACAGCACGTACTGGGGCGTTCGGAACCCAAAGCCGGGCGAATGGCTCAGCGTCGACCTCGACAGCCCGATGCGGATTGGCGCCGTCAGCATTCAGTGGCCGTCGAAGTTTTTTGCCAAGGCCTATGATCTGCAAGTCTCCGATGACGCGGAGAATTGGTCAACAATTCACTCCGCCGCGGAGAATTCCGGCGGCGAGCATTTCATTTTGTTCCCTCAAAAAATAGCGCGGTACGTTCGGGTTTTAACCAAGAGTTACAACGAAACCGCCATTTCGATAACAGAACTGGGGGTCTATCCGGAAACGCCTCCAGGCTTCGCAAAAGAAATTTCTGATGAGAGCGCGAGCCTGCACGTCCGGGATTTGCCCGAACATTTAAAAAACAACCATCCGTTTGCAACGGGCCGCGAGCATTTGCAGAACGCCGCTCGCAACCTGGTCGCCGGGCAAAACAACATGGCTAAAAACAAGCCTTGCAGCGCTTCGGGAAGCGATCCGCGCTACGGCCCGGAAAAAGGCTCCGACGGCGACATGACCACTTATTGGCGAAGTCTGAAAATTTCGGAGGGCGAGCCGGTTTGGTTCATGACCGATCTTGGCGAGAGCGGGCCTCTTGTGCAAGTTGCGGTAAAATGGAAAGGCGGCAGCTATGCGGCGACCTATGCGTTGCAAATCTCTGACGACGCGAAATCTTGGCAAACCATCGAAGAAATTCAGAAAGAAAGCATGGGATTCGAGACTTTCGAATTGCAGGGCAAAGCGGCGCGCTACGTACGCCTTTTCATGACCGCTGCGAAAAAATCGACGTACAAATTGTTGGAGCTTGAAGTTGTCGGCGAAGAGAAATAATCGCTCAAATGGAGTACAGGGCTTTCCTTGCTTTTCAAGGGCAGTAAAGGTTAAGATTCACTACCTGACACGTTTTACAGCAACTTCGCGAGTGCCTCAAAAAGTCCAAAATTGTCATGCTGTAAGCATCTTTTTTGATCTAACCCTTGAACACTTGGGGAAATCTGTGCCGGATGCTAACAAAGATTCTTACAGAATGACAATTCGAGGCCTCCTCGCCAAGTCTAAACGGCAATTTGTAAAAAGTGTCAGGCAGTGAAGGTTAAGACAACCCTGCTCATGTTTAAAACGATTATTTCATCCCGACAGCCCGGAACAGAGGGTTGGAACACACACCATGAAATTTCACCGAAAACCCGCACATATTTTGGGGCTTTTCTTAAGCCTTTTTTTCTTTTCAGAGCCTGCGCAAAGCCAGGAGTTTTCAGACACGCTTTACGTCGGCAATTCCGGCAGCGACACGTTCAACGGTCAAACGCGGTCGCAGGCGCTGAAAACGATCGGCATGAGTTTTCGCTGGGCCGTTTTAACAAGCGGACGCGTGCTTGTTTTGCTTGATGACGGGATTTACAACAGTGAAAGTTTTCCGTTGCAAGCGCCAAACAATGTGACACTGCGCGGGGAAAACGGCCCGGAACACGCAATCATTGACGCCGCCGGAACAAACGCGCGCGTGATCGACGTCGTTTCCGTGCAGAACGTTACGCTGGAAAATTTGAGCATACGCGGCGGGAGCGCTCTGGGCGCTTCAGGCAAAACGGCGGACGGCGGCGGGCTTTACGTCGCGTTCACGGGCAATGCTCGATTTTCGAATCTCAAGATTTACGGTAACGCCGCTTCACAAAACGGCGGCGGCGTCTTTGTCGAAGACGATCCGGGAACGATTTTTGAGAATTGCGAAATATTCGATAATGAAGCGCGGCTTGGGGGCGGCTTGTTTTTTGCTTTCAATTCAGAGACGGAAGTTCGCGACTGCCATCTTTACCAAAATCAGGCGAGCTATTCCGGCGGCGGCGTCTACGTCTCTGCCGGATCGCCGAAGTTTTATCGCAACCGCATTAGCTACAACACCCGCACCCCTGGCACACAAAAAGGCGCCGGCGGAATTACGGTTGAAAACGGCAATCCCGTGATTGGCGGCGCGGAGGGACAAGGCAACGACGTTTACGGCAACACCGGCGGTGAAAAAGGCACGCAGCTTTATGTTGAGAGCGACGCCGTTATCAATGCGCGCTACAATTACTGGGGCGTCGAGCCGTCTTCGCGAACCATCTCGAAAACCGAGAAAGCTGACTTTAATAATTTTAGAAATCTTGCCGTAAACATCCCTTTCGGCACGCACGATTTTTACGTTTCGCCAAACGGCGACGACGCGCATCACGGCGCTTCGCCGGAGCAGGCATGGCGCACCATTTCCTACGCCATCACGCAATTTTACTCTTCCGAGCTTGACACCAACACCATTCATTTGCTGCCCGGCGTTTACACAAATTCGCCCGGCGGCGAAACGTTCCCGATCCCGCTCAAAAGAAATCTCTCCGTCGTCGGAGCCGCTGCGGGCGTGATTTTCGACGGGCAGACCGCCGGGGACGCTTCCATTTTTACCGGCTTCCAGATCGAACGCACGGCATTAAAAAACATCACTTTTCAAAACATGCGAGGATCCAAATTCGGCGCTATTTTTATGGAAGACGTTGACGATTTCGTGACGGCGAACTGCGTCTTTCGAAACAATTTTTCCCCGCAGGGCGGCTGCATCACGCTGTTGAACACAAAAGATTCCGAAATTCACGACAATGTTTTTGAAGACAACTGGGCGGACGACGGCGGCGTCATCCACGCTTCCGATGACAAGGCGGACGTCTATCGTAACATTTTTCGGAACAACTCAGCGAAACGCGGCGGCGCAGCTTTTCTGACCACTAATTCTAGCGGGCTTTTCTTCGAAAACGAATTTCAAGCCAACAGCGCGGACTCCGGCGGGGCCGTCTACCTGCTCGACGCCTTCACCGAATTTGAAAATAATCGCATGACCGGCAATGCGGCGCGTGACGTCGGCGGCGCCATCGCGATGAATGCCGCAAGCTTGCCCGAATTGGGCGGCAGGGGCTCCAAAAGCAATGATTTTTACGACAACACCGCCGGGATTCGAGGCTCGCAAATCGCACGCATCGGCAATGGCCTTACGGTGGAAGCGCGCCACAATTACTGGGGCGGCGTCCCGGATTCATCCTTGCTGTCGCCTTTTGCGCAATTCGCGCGCGAACCTTTTCGCACGGCAAGCGCTTTTACCGACCCCAAAGATCGTAAATTTTACGTTTCGCTTTTCGGCGATAACAACAACGACGGCCTGACGCCGCAAACTGCCTGGCGAACAATTTCGTACGCCGCCAAACAGTTCTTTGTCGCCGACAGCCAAAAGGTGACGCTTTCTCTGGCTTCGGGCGTGTATTCACTTTCAAGCGTCGGCGAAGCCTTCCCGTTTCGCGTGGACGACTATGTGATTCTCGAAGGCGCCGCCGAAGGTGAAACCATTTTTGACGGCGAAAACCTGTCCCGAATTCTCGAAATTGACGGCGGCAAACACTTCGAACCTGTCTCTTATACACATCTCCGAGCCCACGAGACTCCATTGCATC
>CAXHAT010000258.1:0-9173 GCA_964014485.1 uncultured Deferribacteres bacterium | reverse complement strand
GAGCTTGCGATCGCATCCGTGCAATCCATCTCTTCGCGCGCTTCTTCCAAAGCGTCCGCCGCGTCCCGCATCGCACCGAACAGCTCCTCGGTATCGCCGTTGTCGGCAGCGGCTTGCGCTTCTTCGAGAGCGTCAAGGGCTTCTTCGAGCGCTTCAATCGCATCCGATGGGGTGTTGGGATCGTCGATCAGCGCTTGCACTTGTTCGCCGGCGGCGAAGAACGGCGCAGACATCACAAGCGCGGCCAAAGCTTCGCCGTGAACTTCAACGCCGCCGCTGCTTCCTGAGGATGCGCCGGAGTATGCCAGAAATTGACCTGACGATTGCAGGCTCTTGATAAATGCGCGCCCATTATTGATTTGGCTGCGGTAAGTGCTCGCATCAAAAGCATACAGGGCCATTAACGCATAAGCGGTAGTCTGTACATCGCCGTTGCTGAAATCAGTCGGGTCGGCGTTCGAGCCCCAGAGAAAAGCGCCGTTATCCGCCGTCAACGTCATTCCCGACAGGATAGCCGCAAGATCGGTGGTAGAACTTGCTGAGGCATACGCTCCAGCGGTTGGATCCAAATCGACCCCGGTCACGGCGGAAGCCCAGACGGCGCCGGTCAGACCAATCACATCGTAGAAGTCGCCGGCGGTCGTTGCTTCCAAGCCATCCAGAATCGCCGCCATCAATGCATCACGCGAAGTTGTTTCTCCCGCTAGATGCGCTGCGATCGCTGTAGCAGATAAATCCCACGGCGACAGAGCAACGATGCCTTGAGAAGTGCGCCCGTTAACAACGGCGGCGCCAAAGTCAGCTGCGTCCCAATCGTTTGTTTCGCCGTACGTCCCGGAACTCAGCTTGTCCCAAAACCAGGTTTGTACAAAATCGGAATATATCGACATTCCGGACGCGGAACTCAGATTTTGCAGAAAAAGGGGATTGTGGGTGGAAAAACGCGGATCGCCGTCCGTGTAGGTGAGCGGATAGACAGGCACCATATAATCGCCGTTATCTTTGGCGGAATTTAAATAGGTAACATCACCCGTGACTTGGTAAGCTTTGAGCATCCCCTGAGCGGTGGGCCCCTGGGTGTTGGTAAACACGCCGCCGCCTACGGTCCAGGGAAAACCGCCGCCGCCGACCTGCTGGGTCAACAACCAGTCAGCCCCGTCGGTTATGCATGACGCCGCCGTTGCGGAGAGGATGGATGGTTGAATTCTTGTTTTACTTAAAGTCTCGGCCGTTGACGCCCCGCTTTCTGGAAAAGGTAATGCCGGCCCTCGAGGATTACTGCTCTGCCCAAGGATGATCGAAGAAGTGCAAGCCAAACAAAACACGGAAAATAAAGTCAATCCTACCCAAGTTCTTAGAGTTTTCATTTTTGTGCTCCTCATGAGTTTTTTGGATCATACAAATGCTGACAATTGGTTGAAAAAACACATGTCGATATCAAAATCCTCCTATTGTTACGGGTAAAAGACCACCAGGCGCGCGAACCACATAAAAATGAAATTCGGGATAGTCAGACAGAGAAATGCCAGGATTTGAACGATTGAAAACCGATCGCCAGGAAATCTTCGCCATCTCACCCAAATTATTGCCATGGCGCCCACGAATAAAAAAGATTGAAGAGTGTGTTGAGAATCCGTTCTCAGACGAAAAAGCGTCACCGCCCATGGTGCGCTCACACAAAGGAAGGAAATTGGACCACCCGGATTAGAAATCTAACAGCCTGTCAAAGTCACGAAAAAACTGACGCCGAAATATGCCCCAAGCTCGGTCTCTGCGTTCGGTCCAATGACGGTTGGACATAATAAGACAAACAAGTCCTAATTGCAACTAATTTCTTGATTTAAATTTGTGAATCCACCTTATATTTGCGACAAGGAGTCTTCTTTCCCCGGTATTTATCAATCCATGCGTGCGAAGCGCTTGTTGGCGGCAGACCAAGCTTTCAACGCGTATTTTTTTTGCGCGCTTGTCGTCAGAATCGCCGATGCAAAGAATGCCGTTAACTGCAATATCGCCAAAAGCTTTGATGATCAGAGCTGAGTTTGATTCTAACCGCGCTTTTGAGGAATTTTGCTCATCGCTCTTTCCGTAATTGCCGTTATCGAAAGAGAAGGGTTTACCCCCGGATTCGCTGAAATCATGGAGCCGTCGCAGACGAGCATATTCTGATAGCCAAACACCCGGTTGTCTTTGTCGATAACGCCTTCGGCGGCGTCTCCCCCCATGACCGCTCCGCCCAATATGTGCGCAGTGGAAGTTATTCCAGCCAATGGTTCCAGCGCAAAGACCGTTTCTTTGCCACTGATTATTTTCCCGTAGGTTTTGGCCAATTCCACCGCTTGCGGCAAAAAAACGCCTGGTTTTTTGCCTTCTTCCACCGATGTCGTCATTCGTCCAAGCGCACCCAATTTAAACTTCAGTTTGCTGTCGAGCGTTTGCATAAATAGCAGGATGGCCGTGTTTTTTGCCCAGTCTTTCACCGAGTACAATTTCAAATAGGTCGCGGGGCGTCTGGCGATTTCCTTGATGATCCCTACAATCCTTGCCCAAGAAGTCTTGCCCGCAGCCATGGGTACATGGGAAAAGCGCCAAAACCCTGATCCCTGGGAATATCGTACGACTTCAAGATGACTGTCGTCGCCGGTGTGCAAAATTGAACCGATGGCCACGCCTTTGGATAAATCCTTGCCGCCGTTCTGCTGAGTGACGCTTATCAAGCTCTCATTGTTGGTGCGGACGTCATCGCCCAGCTTGTCGGAAATTCGCGGAAGTGAAGTTTTTTTCAGCTTCAGAAGCAGCTTTATCGTACCAAGTACTCCCCCGGAGAAAATTACGCCTTTCGATGTAACAGACTTTTTGGGTCTAAAGAAGCTCGTCGAAGATTTGAATTTTATTTCGTAACCGTCCGCCCCGTCATTCCCGCCCATAGGCTTCACATCATAAACTTCGTTTTCGGCCAGAATCTCAACCCCAAGTTTTTGTGCAAGATACAGGTAGTTTTTGTCCAAGGTGTTTTTTGCATTGTATCTGCACCCGGTCATGCATCCGCCGCAAAAATTGCAGCCGGCGCGTTCCGGGCCTCTTCCCTCAAAGTATGGATCGCTCACCGTAACATTCGGCTCACCGAAGAAAACTCCGACATTAGGCGCTTCGAATTGATCCTCCTTGCCGATTTCTTTGGACAATTGCTTCAACGCCAAATCGCCTTCGTGAAATTCAGGGTTTTTCTGCGCGCCGAGCATTTTTAGGGCAATTTCATAAAACGGCGCCAACTCCTTTTCCCAATTCGCCAAACGTTTCCAGCTTCCCGTCGTGAAAAAAGACGCTTTGGGCGTCGGCAGCGTGTTGGCGTAGACCAAAGACCCTCCTCCCACGCCGGTGCCCGAAAGAATGCCAACATGACGAAAGAAGGTGATTTTCATAATGCCAAACCAGCGCACGCTCGGCAGCCAAAGCCATTTTTTCAGGCCCCAATTCGATTTTGGGAAATCTTTCGCGCCATGCCATTTGCCTTTTTCGATAACAAGCACTTTGTAGCCTTTTTCCGCCAGACGTAAAGCGCTCACAGAACCGCCAAAACCGCTGCCGATAATTGTGTAATCAAAATCAGTTTTCACAGTGATTTCTCCAAGACCATGGAAAGTGTATTGTCGGCGATGGACAAGAATCGTGACATTGGGGCGCTATAGTTATTTTCCGCCATACTCAGCAAAAGGATTCGAGCACAAGCTTTTGGGCAAGACCTGTCAAAACCCTGAGATGCAAGGCTACTCAAACGCGCGGAGAAAATTAGTTTGAGAACTCATACGAACAGAAGCGACGTTTCGGGATCGCATCTTCCGTTTATTGACCTAGGCGAAAGCGATGATCTCCGAAATCATTCAAAATACTCGGGATAGGCTTTCAAAAGAGAACGGACGTGTTGGGCTTCTTCAAATCTGCCGCCGCTCCTTAGCTTATTAACCGCCGGCATATACACGATAAGATATTTGTGCAGTTCATTGTGAGCATCGCCAACCATTTTGCAGCCGGCAATCAAGTCCTTCACATCATGATCAAGCGATTGCCCAAGGGATTTCAACTGATTGCTTGTGGCGGCTGACGCGTCAAATCCATCAAACCGAGCCGCCATCTGTTTAAAGAGCTTTCGAGTATGGTCATCCATCCGCCACCTGGATTCGCCATTGAGCGATAAATTTAATTCACTTGAACCAGTTTGAGCCAAACGGCTCGTTTCGTTCTCGCTGTGTGAATCAGGATGATGCTTGGCGTGGTCGCTGCAACCGAAACAGCCAATCAGCAGAACGAGAACCATCCAACTTATGAGTCTCGCCAAAATATTGCCGCCAAAAACAACTCGACGCTTTATCATTCTTGCATTCCTTACTCATTTTGTAACAAGATAGATTATGAGAAAAACAACGACTCCGACCGCCATCGTGCCAGCGGCAAATAACATAGATTGTCTTCTCAATTCTTTTTCTTCGTCCGTGATGGGACGAATTTCATCCTTATGTTTCTTTTCCCAGAATGAACCAATAGCCGTCCCTATTGCCGCGCCAATAGCAATGCCGATAGGAAGATTCCCAATTGCTACGCCTATCCCCGCTCCGATGGCAATGCCCACTCCCACCCCTCTCTCCATCCAATATCCTTTTGGATAACCGGGGTATTTCTTACGAATTTCAGCCAACTTGTTGGCTTTAATTACAGCAAAAACGCCCAAGACCAAAACCATGACGGCGATCAGCCCCGCGCTAAATATCCAGATACTCATATTTCGATCCTTTTAAAATGATCAATTTGAGACCTGACAACAGCTCCTCGAAGCCATGACAAAATCGATGTAGAGCGATTCTCAGCCGAGTCGAATACCGCAATTAAAAGTGGAATTGGAGCCGGTTGCCCAAAACGTTTTTGGGATCAGGCTGAGACGCCAATTGTTAAACGAAAATTAGCACTAAACCGGCCAATGTCAATCCATTTAAGACTTAATTGTCTGATTAAATTGACACACGGCTTTTATCGACTTATATTCCGTCGAAACTGCTCGTTCTGAAAGTTACATTCGGGAGTATTATGACAATTTTATTCAGTCGCGCCTGCAAATATGCGATTCGAGCTCTGGTAAGAATGGCGCAGCAGCCAGAGATAAAACAGTGGTCGGTTCATAATTTGGCGAACCAGATGGACATCCCGGCGCCGTTTCTGGCAAAAAACTTTCAAACACTTGCTAAAAAAGATGTACTCAATTCAGCCAAAGGCCGTCAGGGCGGGTTTTCTTTCGCCAAACCGCCGAATGAAATAACGATTATCGAAGTCATCGAATCAATTGACGGGCCGGAGCTAGCCCACCAATGCACGCTTGGGTTTCCGGAGTGCGGCGATGCGAATCCTTGCCCTTTTCATTTTGAGTGGAAAAAGGTTCGAGCAGAACTTATCGGGGTTTT
The DNA here is from genome assembly GCA_964014485.1 of uncultured Deferribacteres bacterium. Classification (GTDB taxonomy): domain Bacteria; phylum Zhuqueibacterota; class Zhuqueibacteria; order Zhuqueibacterales; family Geothermadaptataceae; genus CAXHAT01. The sequence goes on along the minus strand of CAXHAT010000258.1, from coordinate 3,723 downwards.
GGCGACAAAAACGATCAGACAATTTGCTCTGGAAGTTGAAGTAAGCTAATCGCGCGCACCGAGCCTGTCAGTGGTCGCGCAGGGATAAAAAATATGGAACGCCGCTATATCGCCGTCATCGCTCTTGGCAAGGCGCCCAATTTCAAGCTTTTGTATTTGCCTAGCTTAAAGCCTTCGCAGGCGTCATTGTCGGGCGTCCGACAAAATCGCTTCTCAAATTGGAAAAACATGTTCCATTTCTTCCCGATCTCAGGAAAAATATCGACTTGCACGGCCTTGAGCGCATGGCATGATTATGGCCATTTTGATTTGGGATCATGTTCCCAACATTTGCTGCGCAGCCGTCAAGTTTGGCTATAGAATCGTCCTTTTCAGCAGGGACTGTTCTGCGTCGAACCTACGCTGCACACTGTACAGAATTTTGAGTTCGACAACCGGTTATATCAATTAGCGCAGACGGTATTTGTGAGGCGAATCGTGATGTTTTGAATTGGAGCGGCAAATGCATAGTTCAGGGAAATCGACTTCCCAATGATTATCCCAAATTCAATGTATCAATCGCTGAAAATCCAATATCAAAAGTTGGCAAACTTACAAAAATGCATCTCACGACAAGCTTGCTTTACGCCGCGCTCTTTTTCTTCTGTGTTGCGTCGCTGAATGCGCAAAGCGTCGTTATCAACGAAATTATGGCGTTGAACGCCGAGACATTACAGGACAGGGACGGCGATTATTCGGATTGGATAGAGCTTTGCAATACCTCTGAGAACAGCATGAATCTTGGCGGGTATTTCCTCAGTGACGACGCCTTCAACCTGAAGAAGTGGACGTTCACAAGCATCAACGTTCCGCCGAAGGCCTTTCTCATAGTTTTCGCTTCAGGAAAAAACATCCCGGACTCCGTTGAACCCCATCTTAATTTCAAACTCAAAGCAGCGGGCGAAACTGTCTTTTTGAATGACAGCTCCGGGAAAATTATCGACCAAATCGATTTCCCAGAGCAAACGGCAGACGTCTCATTTGGACGAACGCTCGGCGGCGATATTCGCTTTTTCAAGCAGCCCACGCCCGGAGGGCCAAATGATAAGCCGGCGTATTTGGGCGTTGCTCCCAAACCGTTTTTTTCACACCAAGGCGGCTTTTGGGAAAGTCATTTGGCTGTGGAAATCACAAACCTATTAGCCACAGGCGAAATCCGCTACACGCTCAATGGCGGCTTGCCCGATTCCAACGGATTGATTTACCAAACCCCAATTTCCCTCGATGGGACGGCGGTTTTGCGCGCCCAAATCTTCGCGGAAGGTTACATTGAAGGTCCCCCGAGTACCCGGACTTATTTGATTCAAGAAAATACGAGCCTGCCAGTCATCTCCATGACCACGGATCCTCAGAATCTTTGGGATGAACAAGAGGGGATTTATGTTCTTGGGCCAAATGCGTCGCCAACACCTCCATATTGGGGCGCGAATTTTTGGCAAGATTGGGAGCGGCCTGCACATATCGAATTCTTTGAATCGGGAGGAAATCCGGGCTTCCAAGTTGATGCAGGAATCAAAATTTGCGGCGGCATTTCCCGTACATTTGCCCAAAAGCCCTTCGCTCTATTTGCTCGCTCAAAGTATCTTGCGAAAGAATTTTCATATAAAATATTTCCCCACCAGGAAATCGACGCCTTCGAAGCGCTCGTTTTGCGAAATTCCGGCAACGACTGGTTTGCAACCCTGTTCCGTGACGGCCTGATGCACACCATAGTTGATAAAACGAACATTGACCGTCTCGGTTTTCGACCGGCGATTGTCTTTTTAAATGGAATGTATTGGGGAATTTATAATATTCGCGAAAAGGCGAACGAGCATTATCTTGCGGCGCACCACGGCGTCGCGCCCGAAGAGCTCGATTTGTTAGAACTCAACGCAAAGGTCATTCATGGCGACAACGCCGGTTACCTCTCGTTGATCAACTTTATCCAACGGAATGACTTGAGTGATGACCAGGCGTTTCAGCAGGCCGCCGCTCAGATCGACTTGGAAAACGCATTGGATTATTTTATCGCCCAAATTTACTTCAACAACACTGACTGGCCGGGAAACAATATTAAATTCTGGCGTCCACGCACGCCGGATGGGCGATGGCGTTGGATTTTGTTCGATACCGATTTCGGCTTAAGCAATCCAACCGCGAACAGTATCGTCTGGGCGACTGCGGCGAATTCTTCCGATCCATCAAATCCGCCCTGGTCGACTTTTTTGTTAAGAAATCTGTTAAAAAACAAACACTTCGCAAATCGATTTTCCAACCGCTTCGCCGACTTGCTCAACAGTGCTTTTTTGCCGGAACGCGTGGTTGCGCTTGTTGATTCTTTCGAAAACCTGATCGCCCCGGAAATCGAACGGCATCAAGAAAAGTGGCCTAAATCGGCTGTCAATTGGTCGGCGAAAGTAAAAGATCGACGACGTTTTGCCGAAAGACGCCCCGATAATATGTGGACGCATCTGGTCGATTTTTTCGCGTACGACGGGCTGGCCAATCTCACCGTCAAAATCAAAAACCCCAATGCCGGGCGCCTTCAAGTAAACTCTCTGGAAATCACGCAATCATCGTGGACTGGTCGATATTTTCAGAATGTCCCTTTGGAAATCCGCGCTCTGCCGTATGACGGCCGCCGCTTCGCAGGCTGGTCGATAGATTCATTGGGCGATGCAATCAACGTCTCGCTTCAACTTAGAAACGACTGCATTTTGGAAGCCGCTTTTGAAACGGATAATTCGCCTCTGAACGCGATCATATTCAATGAAATCAATTACAATTCCGCCGGAGATGCGGGCGATTGGGTCGAACTGTACAACCGTTCGGACAGCCTGATCGATATTTCAGGTTGGATTTTCAAAGACGGCAACGACGGACATATTTTTGAAATTCCCGCAAAAACTTCGCTTCAGACTCATGCCTATCTTGTTCTGAGCCGCGATATCACGAAGTTCAAAAAGCGCCACCCGGCAGTAAAAAACGTTATTGGAAATTTCGGTTTTGGCTTAAGCAGTTCTGGAGATTTTGTGCGCCTTTTTCAGTCGGACGGCGTTCTGGTTGACCATATCGAGTACGACGACGCAGCCCCGTGGCCGACGCTGAGCCCGGATGGCACGCTGGAACTGATGGAACCTTTTATGAACAACGCGTTAGCTTCATCCTGGAAAACGAGCATCGTATCCGGCGGCACGCCGGGCGCGCAAAATTCCATTCGGACGGCTGTCGGGCAGGTTGCCTGCGCTCCGTTTTCCTTACAGTTTCACCCCAATTTTCCCAATCCTTTCAATGCGGCAACCACGCTTCAATACGATATGCCGCAGCGCGGTCACGTCAATCTTTCAATTTTTAATCTGCTCGGTCAGCGCATTGCAACGCTTGTTAATGAACCCCAAAACGCTGGTTCGCATCGCGTCGTTTGGAGAGCCGCCGCTACCCGATCAGAATTGGCGGCGGGTATATCGAGCGGCGTCTATTTGGCGCGTTTGATGATCACGACAAACGATCACGAATACACAAAAATGCTTTCCATGTTGTATCTGAAATAGTGGTTTTCAGAGATAATTTCTGATATATTTTAGGGCAACAATCAGACATCAAATTTTTAACTGAGGTTACGCGCCAGCTTCATAATACAGCAACCTTTTATCAAAGTCATTCGGCGGCGGCTCCCTACCGCTAACCTAATTTCGAGACGCC
>CAXHAT010000257.1:0-9263 GCA_964014485.1 uncultured Deferribacteres bacterium | reverse complement strand
CACCAAGAAGCTCGTCGGCAGCGTCAGATGTGTATAAGAGACAGTTGCATAAGTTCATCCTTGAGTTTGGTGAAACATACGGTATGAATAATTCGACGCTCAAAGTGGCGCCGATTTTTAGCAACAGCAAGTTATGATTTTGTATTTCCGGGAACCGCCGGAACAGACCGGCTTTCGTAAATCATTGATAGATTTTAACGTAAAAATTTTTTGCATTCCAACGGGTAAGCAACAAAATGGCCAAAAAGCGAACCGTGCATGTTCTGAGCATTGAGGCAAGTTTGTAAACGGTTACATAAATGCGAAAACGCAACGCTGGTTCCATTTTCGTATCGAAATTTTCAGTATTCATGCTTTTTTAGGGATGGCAATGTTTTACAAAGCAATTCGTTCTTTCGCACTCGTTCTGATTCTCGCGTCAATTCTAAGCGCCCAAAACGAAAAAAAATACGCGCCTGAATGGGCTTCGTTAGACGCTCGTCCGAATCCGGAGTGGTACCTGGACGCAAAGCTGGGAATTTTTATCCACTGGGGCGTTTATTCCGTTCCCGCATGGCGGCCGAAAGGCAGTTACGCGGAATGGTACTGGCGCGCGCTGGCGGATCGTCATGATTCAACCTGGGTGTGGCACGAACGAAATTGGGGAAAGAATTTCAATTACCAGGATTTTGCGCGATATTTCAAAGCGGAGCTTTTCGATCCGGATCAATGGGCCGATCTCTTCAAACGCGCCGGGGCAAAATACGTCGTGCTGACTTCAAAGCACCACGACGGCTTTGCGCTTTGGCCAAGCGAGCATAGCTGGAACTGGAACAGCGTCGACATTGGCCCGCATCGAGATTTGCTAGGCGATCTGACGGACGCGGTGCGCAAAACCGGCGTTCGCATGGGCTTCTATTATTCACTGCTCGAATGGTTCAACCCGCTCTATAACAACGACATTCATCGCTTTGTGGAAGAATACACTTTGCCGCAATTCAAGGACGCGGTCAATCGCTACAAGCCGGACATTATTTTCTCTGACGGCGAGTGGGATCACCCCAGCAAAACCTGGCGCAGCGAAGAGTTTTTGGCTTGGCTTTACAATGAATCGAACGCGCCGAAAGACGTGGTGGTCAACGATCGCTGGGGCTCGGAAACGCGCTTCAAGCACGGCGGTTACTACTCCACGGAATACGACAATATTCACGGTGAAATCGGCGAAAACTTGATCACGCGCGGCTGGGAAGAATGTCGCGGGCTGGGGGCGTCTTTCGGTTACAATCGCCACGAGGACATTTCGGATTATGTCACCGCCAAAGATTTGGCGCACATGTTCATTGAGATCATTTCAAAAGGCGGGAATTTGCTGCTCAACGTCGGCCCGACCGCCGACGGACGCATTCCGGTGATCATGCAAGAGCGCCTGCTGCAGCTCGGCGAATGGATCAGCGCCAACCAGGAAGCGGTTTACGGAACGCGCGCCAGCCACGCGTTCGGCGAAGGCGACCATGTACGATTCACCCGCAGCAAAGACGGCAAATTCGTCTATGCCATTGTTTTGAAACGCCCGTTCGGGACGCTGAATCTCAGCCTCGTTCACCCAAAACCTGATTCTAAAATCACAATGCTCGGCGGTAATCACGCGTTCGACTGGCGCATCAACGACGAACGGCTGGAAGTGAAAATCCCTGCGGAAATCAGCAACAATTTGCCGGAAGCGTTTGGCTACACGTTTAAAATCGAAGCGGCGCCGCATGTTGAAAAAGCGGAGATTTTGGCCAAAGACGTCGTTTTTATCGACAGACCGGAAGGCGTTCGCATAGAAACCAAAACGCACGACGCGGCCGTCCACTACACCCTCGACGGCTCAGAACCCTCGCGATCTTCGGCGCGCTACCAAGAGCCGATTGTTCTAAAAAACAGCGCCCGGCTGCGCGTCCGTGCGTTCAAAGACGGTCATTCGCCCAGCGTGATCGCGACCAAGGATTTCAGCATCGTCAACAGCGAGGAAAACGGCCTGAGCTTCCAATATTTTGAAGGCGCGTGGCGTGAGTTGCCTGATTTTTCAAAATTGCGACCGGCCAAAAGCGGCCAAGCTTACGCCTTTGACATTGACGCCATCGACCGGCGCGAAGAAGAGTTCGGCGTTGTTTTTAAAGGCTTTGTCGAAATTGAAAAAGCGGGCGAGTACACATTTTTTATCAATTCCGACGATGGCTCGAAGCTCTTTCTCAACGGCGATTTACTTATTGACAACGACGGCTTGCACGGCGATCAGGAGAAAGGCGCTAAAATCCAGCTTTCCTCCGGACGGCACGCCATCGAAGCGCAGATGTTTGAAGCAGGCGGCGGCCAGGCGTTAGGCATTTCATACGAAGGCCCAAATATCCCGAAACAATCGATCCCGCCGCACCGGCTTTTTAGAAATGAACAATAACGAACGCAGGAGAATGCTTCTGAATAACTGATATTACGCACTCTTGAGAATTGCTCAAGCAGCACCAGAGAAACGTCGCTTTTACGTCATTCCCGCGCAGGCGGGAATCCAGTCAATCGTGCGCAGCCCCTGGATTCCCGCCTGCGCGGGAATGACTTTAACAGGAGTTTCTTTGGCTTCATAGCTGGCGCGTAACATCAGTGAGTAACTCTTTTCGGAGTGCGGCGATTCATCGTCGCCAGTAACGACAAACCACACTCAAACGCTGACGCGTTTGACTCCGGAGCTGCTCCCTGATCAAGACCGCAAGCGCGGTTGGTTCGCTGAATAGGCAGGAAAAAACGAACGCTTTTGGAAAACTAAATATCTATGAACGGCGTCATCATCGGCGGGGGAATTGCAGGATTAACCTCAGCAATCGCGCTCGAAAAAGCCGGCGTGAATTGCCAAATTTTTGAAGCGGCCTCGGAAATCCATGAAGTCGGCGCAGGGATTTGGATGGCCCCAAACGCCATGCAGGTTTTTGACCAGCTCGGGCTGGCTGACGAAATTTGCGAGTCCGGCATGAGCCTTAAACAAATCAAGCTAGTCGACCCCCAATTTCGCCCCATCCAAACGATCTCGCAACAAGGCGTGCGGGAAAAATTTGGCTTCTCAATCATTTCGATTCACCGCGCCGCTTTGCAGCAAATTCTGCTGAATGCGCTCAAAACAACGCAAGTTTTTACCGGCAAAAGTTTTACAAATTTTGAAACGGGAGCCGACAAAATTACAGCCGTTTTCGAAAACGGCTCAATCGTCGAAAGCGATTTTCTCCTCGGCGCGGACGGGTTACACTCCGCCGTACGCCGAAAGCTTTTCCCAAACGCGCAACTACGCGATTCCGCCCAGACCTGCTGGCGCGGCGTGGCGGATTTTGAATTGTCGGAGGAATTGAAGAAAACCTCGGTGGAAATCTGGGGCGGGCGTCATCGATTTGGTTTTGCTGAAATTGCTGAGAACACGGTCTACTGGTACGCTGTAAAAAGTGCGCCGAAGCAAAATCCTGAAATCAAGACGTCCCCGTTTGTCATGCTGAAAGCATCTTTTTTAAACTTTTTCTCAGGAATTCAGGGAGCGTTCATTCCTGAGGAGCCCAAAAAATTCCTACGGAATGACAATCACGAGCAGTCATCCGCTAGCTTGAAAAATGATTTGGTCGCATTTTTCCACGACTTCAAATCGCCGGTCCCCGAACTCATCGCGGAAACGCCGCAGGAAAAAATCATCCAAAGCGAGCTTTGCGATCTCAAGCCATTGCCGGCCTGGAGTCACGGCCGCGTCTGCCTTCTCGGCGACGCCGCTCACGCCACGACGCCAAACATGGGCCAGGGCGGCGCGCAGGCCGTGGAAGACGCTTTCGTTTTGGGCGAGCTTTTCAAAAACTTTAAAGACCCGCGCGACGTGTTCCCGCAATTCGAAACCATTCGTTTCGCCAAAGCCAACCGCATCGTCCGCGACTCCCGCCGCATCGGCCAAATCGCCCACTTGCAGCACGGCCAATTCCTGCGCAACGCCCTTTTCCGCCTCGCAAGCCCCAAAATCACGCAAAAGAGATTTGAGAATTTGTATCGTTTGGACTCCGTTTAAGTAAACTAAACTGACTGATTGGCTTCCTTCCGCGGAAGCTTAAAAACTTCAAACCAGTTGATAGATCGCGTTAGATACATCACCGTGAACAACGCGACAAATAATAACCCGCTTCCGACCAGAAGTGCAAAATCCTGCATGCAATTGCAAGATGATGTACAACGCGCCGTAAAACAAGGCGAGAACCATCCCCACAAGTAAAGCGATTCGCTTTTTGAATAAAATCCACCTCGTGTAAATTGCGATCATCAAGATCGTGCCAGACGCTGCGACAATGTAGGCGCCGCCAAAGGAAATATGTTCGGAAATCGACAGCAGCAAAGTATAAAACAGCAAAAGCCCGAAGCCGATAAGCAAGTATTGAATCGGGTGAAGCGGTGCGCCGTTTAACAGCTCGATAACAAAAAATGTTAAAAAAGTGAGCGTGATGAACAGGATCGCGTACTTGGCGGAGCGGATGCTTTTTTGGTAAGCGTCCACGGGAATAAGCAAATCAACGCCAAAAGCCGCTTGATTCACGTCGTATTTATCGCCCGTCCAATGTTGCGGGAAATTGCGAGCCAAGTGCAACACGTTCCATTCCGCTTTAAAACCGTCTGTCCGGACTTCACGTGCGAACGGCAAGTACCCGCCGGTGAAGCTCGGATCCGGCCACGATGAAGACATGGCAACCCGCGTTTCTTTGCCAAGAGGAATGAACGTCAATTTCTCACTACCGCGTAAAGCCAGTGAAAACGAAAAGGAAAACGATTGTTGATTCAAATCAATCGGGGCGCGAAAATGCAATCCGGATTGCACGACTTCATTGGATAACACGCCGGGTTCCGCGTCAAATTCGGATTCGTTCCAGCGAACTTGAACGCTTCGATTAACGCCTTTCACATCGCTGATTCCTAGCGTCAGAAACGTTTCAGTCCACAAAATCTCGGCGGCGGCTTTGAATTGTCGCTTACCCGATTCTATAGAAAAACTCCCGGAAACGCCTATTTCAGCGGCGTACAAGACGACTTGATAAATACCGCGATATCGAATCTCCGGGAGTAAGCTTGCTTCAATCTGCAACTGTTGAGGCAGAAAATGCGCGTATTCCCGGCGCACAATCTTTTTACCTTCTTCCGTGACGCGAAAGGAGTTAAACGGAATCGTCATGATCGGCGCCGCGACGGTTTGGGCTCCGCCCCATTTCTCACGCACTTCCATAACAGCGGCGTCGCGCCGGTGCTCGCGCTCATGGATCAGCGATTGAATCATAGCGGCGGGAATCATCAACAGCAGCGTGACTCCAGACATAATCAGCATGCGCAGGCCAAGGGACGTTTTCATGATTTTCTTTTCTCCGACAGGTCAAATTGTACATTTTAGAGATTTCTTCGCACTGCATAAATCAACCGGCGTGCCAAAGGAAGGGCTGCATTCGAATAGCCTGCAAACGTCATCAAAACATAGACTTGAGCTCTCCATGAGAAAATTTTCGTACAGCAGTTCACAACCCAGACGTGTCCCGCTGAACACAGATGACGAACAGCCGAAAAATATGAGCGGAAAAAGCGTGTCCCAAATGACACGAGAACTGTGTCCCGGATGACATATCCCGGGCTTCGCGCCGCCCACGATGATTGCGCTCTTGCTCTCGATTTCTGCGACGCGGTCAAATTGCGCTTGAAAACGCAGGGCTGATGCGATACATTCGTTTGAAAATCTATTAAATGTCCACCAAACGAATGCGGCGGGGATGGCGCACGTACCCGGATTCAAACACGACGTTTTCATCAGCTACGCGATTGTCGACAATGACGAGACTGCCTGGGTTTCGCATTTCGAAGCGGGCTTGCACGACCGTCTTGTCAGAAAGGTGGGCAAGAACGTTTCAATTTGGCGCGACCGCGAAATTGGAGAAAATCAGACCTTTTCCGATACGATTGCCGAAGCGCTTGACGGAACCGCCGTTTTTCTCTCGCTGACCTCGCCCAATTGCCTGTTCGAAAGCAAGTACTGCGAACAAGAACGCAAACATTTCTACCAAAAAGCGCAAAAAGAGGCGTTCGGGCTCAAGGTCAACAAACAGTTTCGTTTGGTGAACGTCCGGCTCTACGACATTCCGCACGAAAGATGGCCGGAGGAGTACGGACGCCGGGATGACAGTTCCGCCGGCTTTGTCTTTTTTGAGCGCGACAAGGGCGACCCGCACGACGAACTGGGCAAGCCGCTGCAACCCGGCGACGAGCGCTACGAAAAAATGCTCGACCGCCTTGCCAACGCCCTGCGCAGCATGTTGCTCAACATGAAAATGGCGGCTGAGAGCGCGCAAGCCGCCGCCGATCAACCTCTGGCGCCAAACGCTTTCACCGTTTTTCTGGCAAACGCCACCGACAACCATCTTTCCGCTAAAAATCTTGCGCTCGACCGCCTGCTCAAAGAAGGCGTGCGATTGTTTGAAGCGCCGCCGCCTTATGATTTCGCGGGCCACGAAGAAAAAGTCGCTGAATATCTCAAAAGCGCCGACGTCGCGGTGCATTTATTCGACCGCGTACCGGGGCGTAATTTTGATGATGCGCGGGATAAGTTCTACACAATGGAACAGTTCCGCCTGTCGCGCGAACACGCCAAAACACAAATGTTGTGGTTGACGCGCGAGCCCGATCTTGAGAAAAATCCGGACGAGATTGAAGACGCCGATTACCGCGCGTGGCTGCGAACTGCTTTGAATGAGCGCCCGCCGGACAAACATGTTGAAGTTTGCAAATCCCTGCCTTCTGAATTGCCGCAGCTCATTCTCGATATGAAAGACGCTTGGGAAAAAGAGCGCGCGGCTCTCAAATCGACCGACGCAGCGCAGACTTTGCTGGTGGATTGTCACAACCACGATGAAGAGGTTGCTTTCAAGCTCGCGAACAAGCTGCGCAGCGAACAAATTGACCACAAAATTTTCACCGGCAGCGACCGGGAGCCGCACGAAAAACGGCGCTATTATCTCGACTTGCTGCACGACGCCGCCAAACTGATCATCTTTTTTGGCGGCGCAGGCGTCGATTGGGTTTTGGGGCGTCTTGAGCTTGTGTATAAATTCAGCACGGAAAACAAACTGCCATTGCAAGCGTGCGGCATTTATGTCGCGCCGCCGCAAAAGCGCGTTGCCGAGTTTGACAATTTAATTCGGTTCAGGGAAAAACGCGCGACGGACTGGACGCTGAGACTGCTGGAAACGCCGGAAGAATTGTTGGACATGGCGCGCGGCAAGGAGGGCGAACGATGAAAAATTACAGCCTGCCGCCCAATCCCTACGTTGGCCTGCGCCCGTTTGAAGAGCGCGAAAGCCTGCTGTTTTTTGGCCGCGACGCCCACGTTGACCAACTCGTGCAAAAGCTGCACGAAAATCATTTTCTCGCCGTGGTCGGCAGTTCCGGCAGCGGCAAGTCTTCCCTGGTGCGCGCCGGGCTGTTCCCGCGCCTGCGCGCCGGACTGATGGTTGAAGCGCGCCCCGCCTGGCACATCGCGGCGATGAAGCCGGGAGCCGACCCGTTGCGCAACCTCGCCGCCGCCTTGCAGCAGGTTCTCGACCCGGCGCCCGACGCCGACGCCGCGGGCGAACTGCACGCCGCACTTGCGGAATGGGGCGCCAAAGCCGTGCTCGAATATTTTTCGCCCATGCTGCGGGAGAGCAACGGCAATCTGTTGATTCTCGCCGACCAGTTTGAAGAACTGTTCCGTTACGCCGAGCAAACCGACGCCGGCGAGGCCGCCGCTTTTGTCGAACTCTTACTCTCCCTGGCGGCGCAAAAGGAACTGCCGATTTATGTGACCCTCACCATGCGCACCGATTTTCTCGGTGATTGCGACGCTTTTGCCGGTTTGCCGGAAGCGCTCAACCGCGGACAGTTTCTCGTGCCGCGCCTGACGCGCGCCCAACGCCGCCAGGCCATTCTTGGCCCGGCCCGGCTCTACGAAACGGAAATCGCTCAACCTTTGCTGGACGAGTTGCTCAACCAGACGGGCGATGAACACGACCAACTGCCGATTTTACAGCACGCGCTCTTGCGCATTTGGGACCACGCCGGAAAAAACGGTCACTCGCAACTTGACCTGGAAGCCTACGATGCTGTGGGCGGATTGGGAAAAGCGCTCTCCCGCCACGCCGACGAAGCGTTTGAAAGCCTGAGCGACGACCAGCAGGAGCACGCCGAAGCCTTGTTCCGTGCGCTGACCTTGACCGACCACAACAACCGCCGCATTCGCCGCCCGGCGCGTTGGCGGGAATTGCGCGCCCTGACCGGCGCCGGAGACGAAGCCCTGCGCCTCGTGGCTGACCGTTTTTGCGACCATGGCCGCAATTTTTTGGTGCTGACGCAAAATGACGACGACGCGACGGCGGACATTTCCCACGAAAGCCTGATCCGGCAGTGGCGGCGCCTGCGCGATTGGGTGGACGCGGAAGCCGAAGACCGCGAAACTTACCAGCGTCTGGTTGAAACACACCACCGTTTTGCCGAAGGCCGGGACGATCTCCTGACCGGCACGGCTCTGGAATTGGCGCAGGACTGGCTCAAAAACGCCAACCCCTCGCCAACCTGGGCGCAGCGCGCCGTTCCGGACGGCGACTTAAACGCCGTAAAAAAATACATTGCCGCTAGCCGCGCCGCGTGGGAAGCCGCCGAACTGCGCGAACAAAAGCGCCGCGATGAACGCGAACGCTTGCTGCGTGAACGCGCCGAGCTGGCCGAACGCGAAGCGGCGCAGCAAAAAGAACGCGAACGCCTGCTGCAGGAACGCGCGGACATGATGGCGCGCCAGACCGCACAGCAGCGCAAAACCCTGCGCCAAACCCGTATTTTCTCGGTGGTGATGGCGCTCCTGCTCATGCTCGCCGCCGCGGCCGCCTGGCTGGCTTTTGAAAACAGCCGCCGCGCCCGCGACAACACTTTGCTGGCCAACTTAAACCTGGCCAAAGCCCACGAAGAAAAAGCGCTGGCCGCCCTGGAAGCCAATGATTTTAAACAAATGTGGCTCAACACGGATATTGCCCTGCGGCAGGACATTCCGCCAGACAGCCTGCCGCTGACGAACCTGCTCGCCGGCCGCTTCTTTGCCGATGACGCCCAGCAGGCCGCTTTTAACCAGCGCTGGTTTTCTCCGACGGCAAAAATGGCCGAAGGCCCGGTTTATAGCGTGGCGTTCAGCCCGGACGGGGCGCGCATCGTTTCCGGCTCTGATGATCAGA
>CAXHAT010000256.1:0-9341 GCA_964014485.1 uncultured Deferribacteres bacterium | reverse complement strand
GGAGAGTTGGAGAGTTGGAGAGTTGGAGAGTTGGAGAGTTGGAGAGTTGGAGAGTTGGAGAGTTGGAGAGTTGGAGAGTCACAGATCAAGAATCTTAAGGAGAGAATCTTGAACTTTATCCATTGTGTGAGTGTCAGCCAGTGCGATTTTCTTGATAAGCGTTTTGGTTTTATATTTGTATAACCGGCGATTATCGATGGCGCGAATCTGATCGATCATCAAATCCAAGTCTTTATGGAAGCCTTGACTGCCGGACGAGATGTGGACGCGTAACGGTTCGGCATTGTCCTGAATATTCGTCGTTACCGGGATGATGATCGAAGAAGGGTGGTTGACGGCATTCAGTAAATCAGTTTGCACCACCAAAACCGGGCGCGTTTTGCCTGGCTCCGTTCCTTGCCTGGGGTTCAAATCGGCGAGATAAAACCACCCGCGTTCAATCGACATGTTCTCTATTCCGGAATTTTGTCAGCGTTCTCAAACTCGCGGCAAACGGACAGACTTTCATCCCGGCATTTTTCAGAAGCTCGCTTGAATTGCTCGGCAAGAAGTTCCCGCTCCGTTTTTTGAATATAATATTGAATCGCATCGCGAACGAAAACGGAACGATTGATTTTGAGCGCCTTTGCTAAATCAGTCGCTTTGGTTAATTGAGTTTCAGGGATATTGAGATTTAAATACGCCATCGATGTATCTCTTTTGTGTGTTTGATTTATGGGTATATGCAAGATACATCGATGGCGGGCGAACAAGCAAGACAATTCTCTATGATATGATATCCGTTCAAGGATTTAGCAAAAAAACAAGAATTTATGAAAAAATCAAGTATACCTAGAGTTGCGGTATTTGGGGGCGTAGAAGACGGGGAGGAGTTGATCTACGCGAAGGAGGCCTTGGCGGTTGAGTTGAACGCTTGAACCGTTCGAGGCGAGCCATCCTTCGTCGCGCAATTGAGAAAATTCCACTTTAAAACGATCCAAAACGTCGACGTTAAATTTCTCAGCAAAGTAAGCGGGGTTGAGCGAGCCGCGCTTGAGTTGCAGCAACGTTTCTCGCGCCAGGCGTTCTTCCGGGGTCGTAACAAAAGCGCGCTTGAGCGGCAATTGGCCGTTTTCAAGCTTGCCCAGATATTCATCCCAGTTTGCAGTATTTTGAATATGTGTGCCGCTCATGTGGCCGAATGAGGCCACGCCGGTTCCGAGCATGTCGCTGCCTTCCCATACGGAATCGCGATAAACAAAGGGATGTTTCGTCCCTTTCTTCACCATCGTGTATGCGCTGGAAACTTCGTAACCCGCTTCCAAAAGACGATCAATCGCATAATCATGCCACTCGCGTTTGAGCTTCCAGTCCGCGATTTTAATTGGTGACTCGCCCTTGAGATGCGTCTGCGAATAGACGGTGTTGAACGGCAGTTCCATCTGGTAAATCGTCACGCTGTCGGGATCGAGTTCGATGGTTTTGTCGACCGACGTCCTCCAGGTTTCCCACGTTTCGCCAACCATGCCGGAGATGAGATCAATGTTCAATTGCTCGAAATCCAGTTCCCGAATCCAGGGCATAACGCGGTAAATTTCCTTTGTCACGTGCGCACGTCCGTTTTCACGCAAAATATCGTCGTCGAAATTTTCAATGCCGAGGCTGAGTCGGGTAACGCCGATTTCGCGAATGGTTTGGAGTTTGGTCTGAGTGAGGGTGCCGGGTTCGCACTCAAACGCCACTTCCTGCGCCGTTTCCCACGGCAAGGCGGCTTTGACGCGCTCAACCAGCGCTTTTAAATGCTTGGCGGCAATGTAGGAAGGCGTGCCGCCGCCGAAATAGATGAATTTGAGATCGCGTCCGGCGACCGCCGGCTTTTTACTGTACGTCTCGATTTCCGTCGCGAGAGCATTGAGGTAGGTCTCGATTTGTGAAGCATTTTTATCGGTATAAACGCGAAAATAGCAAAATTTGCAACGCTTGCGGCAAAATGGAATGTGCAAGTACAGCCCCAGTGTGGCGTTCGGGTCTGGCGGAGCGTTGAGCACACGGTCGGCCTGCCCGGTGGTGTCCTGTTTCCAAAATGAATAGGGCGGATAGTTAGAAACGAAAACGCTCCCAACCTCGGTGCTTTTCGTCTCGCCGCGTCCGGTGGCGGGCTCTGCTATAGTTGAACTGGTCTTGATTTCTTCTATTGCCATGATGTATTTGTTTTTTGTGAATCTTAAAGAACTGGATTAAAATCCAAATTTGTAGATGAGTGACAGGGTGTTTTGCACTTTGTTGTTTATCATTTTCCGAAAACTTATCTGACGGGTTTTTGAAATAGCGATTCGAACTCAAAAACCTGCCCGTTTTGGACAACGGTTTGAACTTTTCGCGTATTGCGAATATCTTTGAGCGGATTGCCCGAAACAATCACAATGTCTGCGAGCTTGCCTGCTTCAATCGTCCCCAAATCATCCTCAACACCGAGCGACCTCGCTGCGTTAATCGTGGCGGTCTGCAATGCTTGAAACGGCGTCAAGCCGCCTTCGACGTAGCATTCCAATTCAATGTGCAGGCTGAAGCCGTAGGGGATAATCGGAGAATCCGTCCCCGCGACGACGTTGCCGCCTGCGTCAGTGACGTTTTTCACCGTGCTTGCAATATTGCCGAAAATCTTGTTCCAGACGTCAGCATTGTTTTTCGCGCCTGTCGCGCGTCGACGTGCCATCATCGAAAAGATCGGATTGTCGATTTCGCGCAATCGTCGGTCATCCAAAACCGATAAATCGCGCGCCAACAAAACCGCGATCCCGCCGTGCAACGCGGCAGTCGGGGTCATGGTCATGTTTGTCGCGCCCAATAACGAGATCACGTCCCCGTAGGTTCGTGAGGTGTTGGAAACTTTGGGCGAATAGCCGCGACGGCTGGTGCCGCGAATGTGCTCAAAACCGTCTCCGCCGTAAGAAACCGCCGGGTAAAGCTCGTGCGAAGTAACGGGAATTCCGATTTCATGGGCAAACGAAACGACACGCTTCTGTAAAGCGTCCGGCAGGCGGACGTAAGTCTTGATGAGATCGTAGTCGAGCTTGCGAACGCGCTCCAATTCCAGCTCAAGCTGCGCAGGCGATTGCTGCGCGTTCATACCTGCATAATAAATTCGATTGCCGTCAATCGGGCTGCCGGTGAAGAAAATGCGCGCGCCTGAGCGCAGGCCGGATTCGTGCGCCTCGCGTCGGTTTAGTCCGTCGTAAGGATTAGATGAAGGATCGCGCGTCGAAGTCACGCCCCACGAAAGCCACAGCCGCCCCAGCGCTTCGCCGAATTCGCTGCCCTGATGCGCGTGCATATCAATCAAGCCGGGCATGGCGAAAGCGTCCTTCGCGTCAACAATTTTGTCGGCCTGCCGATTCGGGTCATGTTTTTCAATTGCGACAATGCGATTACGTTCGACGATCACATCGACGTTTTTTTGCAATTTACCGGAACGCCCGTCGAACAAACCGCCGATTTGCAGCACGGTTTTGCCGTCCGGCGCTGTTCGCGACCACTTCAAATCGACGGAAACGTCTTGCGTTGCGCCGTTCGCGACCGAGATCATTTTGAGCTTATCCGTCGCCGTGTAGAGCAAGCTTTTCGAATCGCCCGTCCAACTGGGCGTGTCGGCCAATTCGTTGGTGAGTCGTTTGGGCGGGCCTAGAGATTTTCCGCGCGGATCGACCGGCATGACCCAAAGGACGCCGCTGGAAATAAAAGCCATATTCTTGCCGTCCGGCGACCAAACGGGGCCATCGACCAGGCGGGCGCCAATCGACCAATGCTCCAAATCTTCGAGCGTTTCGACGCGCTCCCCGTCGATGGAAAACAACATGATCTGGTTAACGCCTTCACGATAGAGACTGGAGTAAGGTTTAAGCACAGAAACGGCAATGGTTTGCCCATCCGGCGACCAGGCGGGACGGCCCGGGCTGGGAAGGTTGCCGCGCAGCAAAGACGCTTGCTTTGTTTGCACGTCGACAACGGAGACGCTGCCGCGCGCCACGCCGGACATGACGGTAAAAGCTATTTTGGCGCCGTCCAGCGACCAGGCCGGATTGGATTCGGAGCCGGGCAATTGCGTCAAGCGCGTTTCTTCGCCGGAATCCATGTTGCGCACCCAAACGTCAAGCGAGCCTTCACGGTCTGAGGTAAAAGCCAACGATTTGCCGTCCGGCGACCAGACGGGCGCGGTTTCGACAAAAGCGTCCTCGGTTATGCGAGAAGCTTCGCCGCCGATTTCCTGCACCCATAAATCGCCCAAAGCGACGAAAGCGATTTTCTTGCCGTCCGGCGAAATTGACGGCCAGACGACGCCGCGCACCGGGAGATTTTCTTCGGGGTCAAAATTGCGTTTTCTGCGCTGGTAGGCGGGGCGCTCAAGCGAAACTGTCGCTGAAAATTCGATTTGATCGGGCTTGTTTTTGGAGAACGTGCGTTTTTGAATGCGCCCGGTTCCCGTGTACAGAATTTCGTTGTTATTGAGCCACGATGCGCGAAAAGGAAAAATGTCTTCTTCCGGCCTGGAAATGACCTCCACGGATGCGTCGACGCTCTCGGAAAATTGAGCGAGCGCCAAATTGCTTTCACCAAACGATCCCGCAGTAAATGCAAGGCTTTTCCCGTCCGGCGACCAGGAAATTCCTGCGACTCGCGCACCCGGCGCTGCAACCCGGCGTACGGCGCCGCTCTCTTTTGTCCAAGCCCAAATCCCGCCGTCCTCATTGCGACGAGAAACGAATGCGATGTACGAACCGTCCGGCGACCAGGCCGGGCCGTATTCGTCAGCGCCGTCCCTGGTGATTTGAACGATTTCGCCAGATTCTAAATTCAAGGTGTAAACATCATAATTGCCTGCGCGATCTGAAGAGAAGGCAATCGCGGAACCGTCCGGCGACCAGTGCGGCTCCCGATGATCAAAAAGGCCGTGGGTGAGTTGGTTCAATTGGCCGTCGCGATCGACGGTGT
The DNA here is from genome assembly GCA_964014485.1 of uncultured Deferribacteres bacterium. Classification (GTDB taxonomy): domain Bacteria; phylum Zhuqueibacterota; class Zhuqueibacteria; order Zhuqueibacterales; family Geothermadaptataceae; genus CAXHAT01. The sequence goes on along the minus strand of CAXHAT010000256.1, from coordinate 4,373 downwards.
AAATGTGCCAATTCCCGTCCCAGTATGCTTGAAATACGATACGTTTTCCGTCCGGCGACCAGGCTGGTTGACGCGCGTCGCCCAATGGGTCGGTCAACGCCGCAGTTTCACCGCCTGTGGCTGGCAGCAGCCAAATTCGTCCGAGAAGGTCAATGGCCAGCGTTTTTCCGTCCGGCGATAACGCCGCCGCCATATTGGTGCCTTCCGTGAGCGTAACTTCGATCTTGCGTTCATCGTTCTCGTTTGACCGAAATGACGCAAAAAGGTTACTTGTGAGCAGGGACGCCATACATGCCGCCGCAAGTGAAAATCTCAGGCGCTTTTTCATTTCAACTCCAATTCTAAAATTCAATTGACGCCAAACTTAAACGCCAAGGCCTGGAACGGCAAGATGAATCGGGCGAGCTTTGGGCCGTGCGGGTTTATTGACTGATGTTACGCGCTTACCAATAATGCCTGTCGTAGATTGGTTTCCAGCCGAGTCGAATGTTGCAATTGGAAATAGAGCTGTTTGGCCCCCCTAAAAATGTTTTTCAACGTCATTCCTGCGGAGGCAGGAATCCAGGGGCAGTGCACCATTTTCTGGATTCCTGCCTCCGCAGGAATGACGCGTAGAGCAAAGTTTTTTTTGTCAAATGCCGTATCATTGGCCAGCTGCGTAACATCAGATATTGAGAAACTTGTGATGAACTGTTTGTTAATTTTAAAAAAAATTCGGACTATCCATGCTTTTGAAAAAACGGATTTTCTTATATGAATTTGGATTCAAGGCGATCGTCGCGGCGGTTGCCGGCGCTTCTTTTTATTCTCGCAGCAATTCTTGCCTTGCTTTTGCTCTTCCTGCCTATTGAAATTCCATATGTCGTCAGTACTATGGGGAAGCTTCTCCCGGCAAAAGAGTGGTTGCTCATTCAAAACGCCGACGGCGGCTTGCGCGGCGCGCTGCTTGATCACAGGACGGGAGTCCCGAACGGTTACACGCTTGCGCAGTTTGAGCGAGGAGACGCCGTGAGTTTTGAGATTCTACCTGAGGTCCGGCAAGCCAGCTCAATAATGGCTGGAGACACTTTGGGTTATATTCGCGCTTTTGACGTCCAGGAAGAGATCGTGACGCTGAAAGCTTCGCTGGAAAACGGCAAAGCCAGATTGAAAGTGCTGCTTGCCGGAGAAAAACCGGCCATTGTTGAAGCCGCGAAAAAGCGGCTCGCGTTTGCGGAAACCGCTCTGGCCGAGCAGGAAAAAATCACGACAAGGCTCAAGGCGCTTTTCGAACAGGGGCTGACCTCGAAGGAAGAGTTTGAACTCAGCGAAAGTGAACGACAGCTTCGAAAGATCAATGTAACGATTGAAAAAGCGGAGTTCGCCTCCGCCAGCACCGGCGCGTCGCCGGAAGAAATAGCTCTTGCGCGCAAGGAAATTGACGGTCTGGAGCAGAGAATCGCCGTCCTGGAAGCGAAATCTTCAAAGTTTGTAATTACCGCGCCAATTTCAGGAAAAATCAATCCGGTCTACGGCGGCGACACGTTGCTTTGCGTCATCGACGCCGGTGAACTCATGGCGATGCTGCCCATCCACATCCGCGAACGCCCTTATCTTGAAATTGGTCAAAAGGTTACTATGGCTGACGGCTGGCAGCGCTTGCAATCGCCGTGCAGCGGGAGCGTCACTCGCATCCTGAATCAGGCGCGCGTTTTGGACGGCGAGCAGGTCTTTTTCGCCGCCGCCCAGATCGATTCGTGTAAAATAGAAACCGTGGTCGGGGCATTTGGAAGTTTTAAAATTGAATCGAAACCTGTCACGATGCTAGAATATCTTAAAAGGGTTTTGATTTCCATTAACCTGTTCTGAACGATGAGACTGGAATATAAATACTTCATTCCAAGAAAAGATTTGCCCCGCTTGCGCCAGGCGATCAAGCCGTATGTCAGGTCGGACGTTTTTTGCGAACAGCAACCGAACAAAGAATACACGGTTCGCAGCATTTACTACGACACCAGCAAATTGGATAATTACGTCGAGAAAATTGAAGGTATCAAAACAAGGCGGAAGGTAAGGATTCGCGGTTATAACCAGTTTGCGCCCGGGGATCGCGTTTTCTTGGAAATCAAGCGCAAGTTGGGCGTCAGGATTTATAAAAACCGTGCGCCGCTTCCATACGAGAATCTTGAAGAATTTTTACTTCGCGGTGAAATCAATGCGCTTGGAGAAAATGCTTTTAAGGACGAGAACAGAGCCGCGGACGCGCAAAAGTTTCTCTATCAAATCCGCCGAAACAGGATGCACCGCGAAGTTCTCGTTGTTTATGAGCGAGAAGCGTTCCACGGCCGTTTCAATGACGCTTTGCGCATTTCATTTGATAAAAACCTGCGAGGGCGGATAAGGCCGCAGATCAATCAACTCTATTCCAACGATAATCTGATTCATGCTTTCAGTCAGCTCTATGTTTTGGAAATAAAATTTTATCACGGCATTCCCCTATGGCTGAAAGACATTCTCAGGACCTTTAATCTGCGACAAAGAGCGATTTCCAAATACACCATTTGTCGGGACGTGCACAAAAAAGAGAACATTCTGGGGGCTCCGGCCCGCTTCAAACACCTACAGATAGAGCGCTAAATGTTAGAAGGATTTCAGAGCCTCAACCTTTTTCCGATCACCGGCGGCGAGATTTTTATTCGACTTTTCATTGCGCTCATTTGCGGACTAATCGTTTCGTGGATTTATCGGCGCTCCTATCGCGGCCCCAATTATTCCGTCACGCTTTCAAACTCGATCGTCGCCCTGGCGATGATTACCGCCGTTGTGATTTTGTTGATTGGAAACAATCTCGCTCGGGCTTTTGGGCTGGTCGGCGCCATGTCGATTATTCGGTTTCGGACGGCGATTAAAGACACGCAGGAGATTGTGTTTATCTTTTTCGCGCTTGCCGTCGGCATGGCTTCGGGAGTGGGAATGCCTGCGCTCGCTTTTATCGGCACATTCTTTATCGGCGCGGTGTTGTTTGTTATGTACAAATCCGACCACGGGGTTACGCGTAAGCAAGAGTATTTGCTGCAGTTTATCTATCACCCTGATGGAGAAAATGAGCCTCCGTACGTCCCAATCATCGAGAAGTACTGCCGTCGCCACAAATTGATCAATGTAAAATCCTTGCAAGACGGCCAGCTATTGGAAGTCTCTTTTTACATCAATCTGCGCTCCATGGATCAGAGCGCAGACTTTTTGCGCGACTTTTCCAAATTGGATTCAGTTGACCAGGTCAACCTGTATTTTGACGAAGAGCAAATATAGTCGGAACGAGCGCGGAATCGAAGATTATTTATCTGGTGTGATGCACTCTTGGAAAACTCTCAAACAGTACCAGAGAAACGTCGCTTTTACGTCATTCCCGCGGAGGCGGGAATCCAGTCAATCGCGCACAGCCCTGGATTCCCGCCTCCGCGGGAATGACTTTTTCGGCTCGTTCCCAAACTCCGGTTTGGGAATAAGAATGGGCGAGAAACTCCAGTTTCGAACTTAGAAATTCATTCGAAACCGGAGTTTCGAGTGCAATTGCGTTCCCAATCCCGAGATTGGGAACGAGAGTCTGGGCGTCTCGAAATTAGATCGGCGGTAATGCGCCTCCGTGGGAATGGTACGTAGAGCGAAGTTTTAGTCAAATTTCAGATCATTTGCCAGCCGCGTAAAAGCCGCTATTTAAAAACAATTTTGGCTCCCGGCGCTTCTTCGTAAACGGCGCCGTGCCCGTCGACCCACTTGCCGTTTTGCAAATATTGCGAGGAGCTTTTCATTCTCCCGTCCGGCAGCTTCTCGCCAATAGACTTCACTTCGGTAATGCCGTTTTCATTGCCTGTCACGTGCTCGTGGCTGATCAATTTGCCGTCTTCAAAGCGCATGGTGCCTTGCGTCATAAAGCCTTGCGTGGTGAAATAATAGTATTCCAGCCTTTCTTTTTCCTTATTCCAAATAATCATCGTTTCTCCGCCGTATTCGCCGTCGTTTAGCGAGTGTACGTGGCGCACAGCCTGGCCGTTCAAGGCGCGTTCCCAGCGGGCAATGTCTATGATGGGCTTTTCAGGGGTGGAGTTGGTAAACACTCCTTTCCAGGTCTTGCCGATAAAAGGTTTCAGCGGTTCAAAATGCTCGGCAAGCTCGCCGTCGCCGGCAAAAGCGCCTGAAAAACAAAGGGAAAGCGCGAGAGCCGCGAGTCGTGATTTTGTGATTTTCATTGTAGAATCCTCTTCTCTGTGGTTAAAACTGTCGTTAAGTTTGAAGCGTTCGCTAAACATCCATTAAATCTTTTTTGCCGGTTCTTTATCCGACATTCCGCACACGAGAATTGGAAATACAGACAATTTCCTTTTCTCATTAGC
>CAXHAT010000255.1:0-9396 GCA_964014485.1 uncultured Deferribacteres bacterium | reverse complement strand
CACACTTTTCTTCTCCCCCGCCGCGCAAGCGCGGCGGGGGAGAAGGGTGGAAAGACGCTATTGTCACCGCCCTGAAGGACGGCGCTAATGAGATGAAGAAATTATTTCCATCTCCAATTCTTGTGTGCGGAATGTCGGCTCCATCACTCCAATAATCCCAATTTCCATTAATCCAACTCTCCACGATTCCATAATTCCAATCAGAAGAACCAAACCAAAGGAGTACGAGTTATGAAACGACCCATTCTACTCGCAACCGCATTTTCTCTCACCGCTTTTCTTGCTTGCGATCAGCTTGGCGATCCGTCCAGTCCCGTGGCGGATCAACAGCATGAGTTCGAAGTCGAAATGGATGAGACCGCCGAAGCCATTGCCAAAGAAAAGGCCGCGTTGACCAAAAAACGCGCACGGCTTGCCAAGCGGGTCGTCCGCATGAACAAGCGTTTCAACGGTTCGCAAGAATATGGCATTCAGGCCAAGCTTTCCGTCGGCGCCGGCGAAGATTACACCACGATTCAGGACGCCGTTGACGCCGCTTCCCCCGGCGACAAAATCAAGGTCAAGGACTCGCTCAGTCCTTACGTTGAAGATGTGGTCGTCGACGTTCCTGATGTGCGCTTGACGGCGGAAGGCGACGTCACCGTTATTGGTTCGATCACGGTAATTGCGGACGAAGTGACCGTCGATCATTTTCGAGTTGAAGCAGAACGGGAAGACGGCGTTTACGGCATTCACCTCGATGGCGTCACTGATTGTGAGTTGGAAGACAACTACGTCGTTGGCGGGAGTGACGGCATCCGCCTGGACGACAGCTCAGACTGCCTGCTCAAAGGCAACACCACAACAGGCGCCGACACTGACGGCATCGAATTGAATGAGTCGCACAACAACGTCGTCGATGAAAATACCTCTTTTGGCAACGACGACGACGGCATTGAAGTCGACGACAGTGATAACAATGAGATCAAAGGCAATGATTTCAGCAACAACGGTGCGGCAAACACTCCAGACTCCGGTACCGGGGACGGCATAGACTTATCGGGCGAAGGCGGCAGCTCCGGGAACGAGATGGAAGATAACGTGTGCAATAATAATCCGGATACCGGGATTGAAATCGGCGGCTCCGGAAGTAATAACAATACGGTTGGTTCTGACAACGAAGCCAATAACTGCCAGGATAATGGTCTGGAATTGAATACAAGCAGCTTTGACAACTTTGTCAAAAAGAATGAATTCAAAAACAACTCTCCTTGCGATATCGAAGACCGAGGCACGGATAATGAATTCTTGAAAAACGACATTGATTGCTTTGTGCAGCCATAGCAAATCGCGTTAGTTGCATTTGGTATGTTCCATTGCCTTAAACCTTCAAGCATAAAAGGCCGCTGATTCTGCACCGAATCAGCGGCTTTTTTTGAGGGCTTTTAGCGGTAAAAAAGAACAAGGGGAGTTATGTAGTGCAGTATAATTCAACATTCGTGCAGATTTGGTCAATGATGCAACAGTTTTGACCAGAAAAGATGTACGCAGGAAATTATTTATAGGCTCTTAAGAAAAACCGCGTTCATTTGACGCGACTTTTGAATTCAAAATGGGAGATCGAAGATAAAACGGCTAAAAGATCGGCGCGGATTTGTCAGCCGGTCGTTATTGTTGCTTTTCCTTCCCCGTTTTATAGAGACGTGAAAAGCGCCTCATGCTCGTTCTGCAGAATATCACGCCGAAAAGTCTCTGGAATGCTCGCCCAGTCAAGAACCTGAACCAAAATCGGAATTGTGGAATCTCTCAAAGCTTCTTTAAAATTGTACAATGCATCGTTTTTGACAGGCTCCAGATCTCGCCCACGAACGACGAGATCCAAATCGCTGGCGTCGTGGGATTCGCCGTTGACCCGGCTGCCGTATGCCCAAATTTCAATCGGCTCCGTGAAGCATTCCTCCGCAATTCGACAAATGCGATCTCTGTCCTTTTCTCTTAAATCAAGCACCGTTTTGCCCCTGAATCGCCCTTACAAGACTTTTCGCATCTTCTCAATGAATTGCGGCAAAAGCCGCAACGTTTCTTCCGCAAACCCCGCCCCATAATCGTGCGCGGTCGTATTGCGATTGTCGCGATATTGCAGCCATCTTTCCGCCTCTTCGACGGTGATTATGCCATGCCCGGCGGCGTGCCGGAAAATATCCTTGAAGAACAATCGATGCACTTCTTTCGAACTATGAAAATAAGGCTTGAGGCGCTTTTTCAGCAATTTCCCCGATTGCTCAAGAATGATTTCAAATTCCTTCACACAGGCTGAACGATACATATCGTACTCGATATTGTTTCTATCGCTTTGGTTGAACAGGTCGAGCGCTTTTGCGAGCGTACGAATATGCCTTGCCAAGAACTCTGTGTTGATTTTCATAGCAATTTCGAATCTACAAACAACAAATGACGGCGAAAAGTAAGAGCGTCAGAGCGCCGTGTCAAGCGAAAGATCAATGTGATTTTGCCGTCTCGTCACAAAAAAAGCTGCGTCAAATGGACGCAGCTTTTTGTTTAAATTAACTGATGTTACGCATCACCGGAAAAATTAAGGAAGGCAAAGCTTGCTTTGCCTTTTGATCTGCCAGCAAGTTCAGAATGTTTAACAAAAAAGTCTGAGAAAACCCGCAGTGGAATGGCAAGGCAAGCCTTGCACTCCATTTTTTACATCAGCCGCATAACGTCAGTAAATTAAATGTTCAATAATCAAACGCCGTCGGTCGTGCCGGCGTCGTTTTTCTTGAACGTGTTGCCTGTACCATTGTTGTCAATGTCAAAATCGCCGTTGCCCGAGGCTTCGTTCTTTTTGACGAAATTGTTATCGGAACTGCTTCGCAATTCAATGCCGTCATCGCCGTTGTCGTTGCAAACATTGTCAGAGCCAATCGTGTTGTCATCTCCGGAGACTTCAATGCCGGAATCGCCGTTGTTGTTGCAAATATTGTCTTCAAGCACGTTATTGTCGCAATCGGAGTTGTCGATGTCGATGCCGTCGGCGTCACTGTCGCCGTCGCTGCAGATATTGCCTTTGATCTCATTGCCGTCGCTGTCGTCGTCGATATCGATGCCGTCGCTATTGTTCCGCAGACAGATGTTCTCATCTATAACATTATTGTCGGAATTACTCAGATCGATGCCGTCGGCGCCGGGGCTGTCATTACAGGTGTTGCCCTTGATAAGACATTCCGTGCTGCCGATGAGAAGAATCCCGTCACCCGACTCGTTTACCGTATTGTCTTTGATGACGACGCCGGAAGAATTCATCACGACGATGCCGTCGTCTTCCTCGTCAGGCACGGTTACTTCAAAATTATCGATCTGGACGTCGTCGGCTTCTACTATAAAACCGTCGACGGTCACGTCGCCTTCCGCCGTCACGCGCACGTCTTCAACGTCCACAACGACGACTTCATCGTAATTGCCTTCCTTGACTTTGATTTTATCGCCGGGCGCGGCGTTATCAACAGCGTCCTGGATGGTCGCGTAATCATCCGGCACCGTGATTTTGCCCTGAATACGATATTCTTCGCCAGCCGCATTCTTGTGCAAAACCGGCTGCTTCATCGGCGGACGCTCCGCTTTGTGCGCGTCAATCAGCGCCTGAATTCGCGCCAAGGCAGCCGCTTCCTGCTCCGGCGTTTCTTCGCCAATGTCATCGAGCTCTTCCAGTTGTCTGTCAAAATCGGACGCAGTTTGTAGGGGCGTTTGTGTTGTATCGCAACCGGCGAGGAAAGCAATGCCCAGCATGATCAGAAATGCAGTCAAACGTTTCATAGGAAATCTCCTCTAGTAAATGAATGGCGTGGGGTTAATTTGCAGCCGTTAGCTGCTGGTTCTTGAGTTTGAGCTAATGGCCAACGGTTAACAGCCAAATCAATTACAAAAAGCCGCGTCAAATTGACGCGGCTTTTTGTTTAAATCAAATGCTCAATAATCAAACGCCGTCGGTCGTGCCGGCGTCGTTTTTCTTGAACGTGTTGCCTGTACCATTGTTGTCAATGTCAAAACCACCGTTACCCGAAGCTTCGTTCTTTTTGACAAAGTTGTTGTCGGAGCTGCTTCTCAATTCAATTCCATCGTCTCCATTGTTGTTGCAAATATTGTCTGAGCCAATCGTGTTGTCATCGCCAGTCACTTCAATCCCCGAGTCGCCGTTACCGTTACAGATATTGTCTTCTAGCGTGTTCATATCGGCGCTACCACTATCAAGATCGATGCCATCACCGCCGCCGCTGCTACTAACATTGTCGCTGCAGTTGTTTCCCTTTATTTCATTGTTATTGCTGCCCGCATCGAGATCAATGCCGTCGCCTGAGTTCCGCAGACACGTGTTTTCTTCAATAACGTTATCAACCGCATTGTCCAGTTCAATGCCGTCGCTGCTATCGGTGCAGGTATTGTCTTTGATTAAACACTCGCTGCTGCCAATGAGATGGATGGCGTTGGCGGCGTTGGAAACTGTATTGTCGTTGATCTCCACGCCCGAAACCGCCATAATGACAATGCCGTCATCAGAGTCGCTCGGCGGAATGACGTTAAAATTGTCGATCTCAACGTCATCGGCCTCGACGATAAAGCCGTCCACGGTAACGTCGCCTTCCGCCGTCACGCGCACGTCTTCCACGTCCACCACGACAACTTCACTGTACGTGCCATCCTTGACCTTGATTTTATCGCCGGGCGAGGCGTTGTTCACGGCGTCCTGAATAGTGGCGTAGTCGTCCGGCACGGTGATTTTGCCCTGAATGCGATATTCTTCGCCAGCGGCGTTCTTGTGCAAAACCGGCTGCTTAATCGGCGGACGCTCCGCTTTGTGCGCGTCAATCAGCGCCTGAATTCGCGCCAGCGCAGCCGCTTCCTGCTCCGGCGTTTCTTCGTCATCATCGTCAAAATCAACCAGTCGATCATCAAAATTCGATTCCGTTTGCAGGGGCGTTTGCGTTGTGTCGCAACCGGCGAGAAAAGCAATGCCCAGCATGATCAGAAAGGCCAAAATTCGCTTCATAATAAAACTCCTCCAGTAATTAAATGATGTGGGATTATTTAAAGCTGTTAGCTACTGGCTCTTGAGTTTGAGCTAAAAGCCAACGGCTAACAGCCAAAAGCTACATCAGTTACACGCTCCGGTTTCATTGTCTTTCAAAGTGGTACTGGCGCTCAAATCGTTGATATCCAAACCGCCGCTGCCGCAGAAAGTATTCTTTTTCACAGTATTATTGTCCGCCGAGCCATTGACCCGCAATCCGTCTCTCACGCTGTTGCTGACGATATTGTCGGGCCCGACTGTGTTGTCATCCGCGTTGTTGCCCAATCGAATGCCGTCGACGCCGGCGTTATCGATGATATTGTCGCTGATTTCATTGTTGACGCTGTTACTGAAGAGTCGTATTCCTGACAAGGTGGGGGCGGTAATCGTGTTGTCAGAAATCTCGTTATCATCCGCGTTCTCGAGCTTAATCCCTTCTTCATTCACGTCGCTAATCATGTTATCGACAATTTCATTGCCGTTCGAATTTTGAAGATCAATGCCTTCATCGTCGTTTGAGGTAAAGGAATTGTCAGCGATTTCGTTGTTGTCGCTGCCGTCCAACTCAATCCCTTCATCGTCGGCGTCGACAATGTTTTCTTCCACAACGTTATCATCACAGCCGGAATCGAACTCGATGCCTTCATCAAAACTCGTCGTGATGGTATTGCCTTTGATTAGGGACTCGACCGTATCATCCATGCGAATGCCGTCGCTGTCGCCATGAATGATGTTGTCCTGGATTGTAATATCAGAACAATTGTCAACGACCACTGCATCGTCGTTGCCAACCGTTCTTCTGATCGTCATGTTCTCAAGCTCGACGCCGGAGGTGTTGCTGATCACAAAACCTCGATTGACCGTGACAGCGCCCTCGGCCGTGATGCGGAGATCGGCTGTCATGACCGTGACTTGTTCATCGTAAAAGCCTTCCTTGATCTTGATTTTGGTTCCCGGCGCGGCGGCGTTCACCGCAGCCTGAATCGTGGCAAAATCATCAGGAACGGTGATTTTCGAACCCTGAAACGTGGCGTTGGCTGTGCGCTTGGAGAGCATGACGCGATAGCGCGCCATAATCTCTTCATGCTCGCGCTGTTCGATTTCAATTTCAGCGCGCTCTTTCGCCAAGTTCGCCGCTATTTCGGCGGCTTCATTTTCGCTTTGATCCACAACCTCCGAAGACGGATCAGTCACGTTTTCGCAACCTAAAGCCAGTAAGAGGCCCAAAACTGTCAGAAATGCAAACAAACGTTTCATGATAGAGCTCCTCCAGTAAATGAATGGCGTGGGGTTAATTTGCAGCCGTTAGCTGCCGGTTTTGAATTTTTGCCAAACGCCGGCGGCTAACAGCCAAGAGTCGAATTAATTACACGGTCCGGTTTCGTTCTTTTTCAATACGGTGGTCGGATCGTTGTTATCAATGTTTTGATTAGCGCTGCCGCAAACGACGTTTTTGATGATCTCATTATTTTCCGAAGCTGAGTCGATTTCAATGCCGTCGTCGCCAGCGTTTGAAATTTCGTTGTCTTTGACTTCATTGTTATCGCTGTTATCAAGATCGACGCCTTCATAGTCTGGCGAATCGATGATATTGCCGGAAATTTCGTTGCCGTCGCTGTTATTCAGTTCGATCGCGTCGTCACTTGGTGCGTTGATGACGTTGTCGGCAATCTCATTGTTGTCGGCGGAATTCAGTTCAACGCCTTCGTCGCCGCTCGCTGAGCCTGTCGTGATTGTGTTTTCCTCAACGACATTATCATCGCTGCCTGAGTTGAGCTTGACGCCTTCCCCTCTTCGCCCCTCAATCGTATTTCCTTTGATCAGGCATTCCGTGGAGCTATTCATCCTGACCCCGTCATCGGCGCCAAAAATAATGTTGTCCTTGATGGTGATATCGGAACTGTTGACGATGATGACGGCGTCCGCGGCTGCGCTGCCGCCAAATCTTCTAATGTCCAAATTCGTGAGCTCGACGCCGGAAGTGTTGCTGATGGTAATTCCGCCTTGCAGGATAACGTCGCCTTCGCCGCTGATCTCAAGATCATCGGTCGTAATCGTGAGCGCTTGCGTATAGTGCCCGTCTTTGATTTTGATCTTGGTTCCCGGCGCGGCGGCGTTTATGGCGTCCTGAACGGTGGCAAAATCATCCGGAACCGTGATTTTCGAACCCTGGAAGGTGGCTTCGGCGCTGCGCTTGGAGAGCACAACGCGATAGTTGGCAACGCGCTCTTCCAACTCGCGCTGTTGTTCCAACTCCTGCTGCTCTTCCAAAGCGTCAGCGCGTTCTTTAGCTAATTCAGCAGCATTGTCTTCAGTTTGATCCAAAACTTCGGAAGACGGGTCGGTCACGTTTTCACAGCCCAAAGCCAGCAAAAGACCAAGAACCATGAGAATTGCAGTCAGACGTTTCATTAGGGAACTCCTCCTAAAATGGTGTAATGATGTGAAAAAAAGTGGAAAATTGGGTAAAGTGTTTTCCGCCTGCTCCGAGGCGAGGGGCGTCAGATAGAGTCCTTTCTGATCGGGTAAACCGCGTCTTCAGGCTCTTAGACTGTAGGTTTCTAGGCTTTTCAAATCTTTGGCGGCGGATTTCTTGCAGCCTAACAGTCTAAACACTTGCTTTCGCGGTTTAGGGGGAGCCGGCCTCATGCCGTCGATTTTCAGCGATGTAAAAATCGTGTCACAATAAAGGTTTTTCCGAACTTATGCGCAAGCGCGCAGAATGATTTTACCAAAGTTTAACATAACGGTAAATTCTCTTCGGCGTGCGACGATGCATCGTCGTTTGCAACGATCAGCGACGCCCAAACGATGAATCGTTTGACCCCAGAACCGCTTCGTAACAAAATCTGAACGCGCGTTCCCGGCTCGTTCCCAATCTCTGGATTGGGAACGCAATTGCACTCGAAACTCCAGTTTCGAGTGAGTTCCTTGGCTCGAACCGGAGTTTCTCACCCGTTTGCTTTCCCAAACCGGAGTTTGGGAACGAGCATTTTGGGCGTTTTGAAATTAGATTGACGGCAATGCGCCTCAGCGAAATGACGCCAATACTCGGTTTGGGGACAAGTTCGTGACAAAGCCCGCAAGCGCGTTTGTTCAATTGAGCAGTTACAATTGAATCATTGATCCAAAACGTCAGGATGTATATTTTCCCGGCTTGTTTCAATGGCTTATCGAGGAAAAATAATGTTTAAAAAAATTGCCGTCATCGGCGTCGGGCTGATGGGCGGATCATTCTGCCGGGCTGTTAAGAAATCCAACGCCAAGGTACACGTCACAGCGCTTGATCTGCCGGAAGTTCTGGAAAAAGCGCGGCAAGTGCAGTTTATTGACAGCGCCAGAGAATTGGGCGATCTTGAGGATGTTTGTCAACAGGCCGATCTGGTCGTTATCGCGACGCCGATTAGCGGCGTTCTGGAACTTTTGCCCAGGATCGCAGAGTTCACCGCGTCAGAAGCTATCGTGACCGACGTGGGCAGCTTGAAGACGGAAATCAATCAGGTAGGCGCGAAATATTTTACCGGCCCAAACGGGCATTTCATCGGCGGGCATCCGATGGCCGGCGGCGAAAATCCGGGGCTGGAATCTAGCGATCCCTTTCTTTTTCAAAATGCGCTCTACGCCCTCTCCCCCGCCTCGGGCGTACCTTTTCACAAGCTGGAAAAAATGGCGAAGCTCGTGGAATCCATTGGCGCGCACGGCGTGATCGTTGAGCCGGAAACGCACGATCAAATCGCCGCCACGGTCAGTCACCTCCCCCAGCTTCTCGCAGTGACGCTGATGCGCTACGTCGCCGCGAAAAACGTTTCCAATGAATTGTATCTGAAAATGGCGGCGGGCGGATTCCGAGATATGACGCGGATTGCTTCCAGCCCTTTCGGCATTTGGCGGGACATCTGCGACGGTAATCGTGAGAATATCGCCGAAGAGATTAACGGTCTGATTCAGGCGCTGCAAGAAACGCGGGAACAACTCGTCTCCGGGGACTTAAAATTCGCGTTTCAGGATTCGGCCCGTAGTCGTCTGTCCATTCCAAGCGACACGCGCGGCTTTCTCCGCCCGCAATATGATCTTGTCGTTGAAGTTGAAGACAAGCCGGGCGTCATTGCAACGATTTCCGTCGCGTTGGCCGAAGCGGAAATCAATGTGAAAGACATCGAAGTGTTGAAAGTGCGCGAAAATGAAGGCGGGACGATTCGTCTGGCGTTTGAAAGCAGCCGCGTTCGTGATCAAGCCCAAAAACTGTTGAGTCAAATTGGGTTCCGCTATCGTTAATTCGGATCTGGAGTCATGGAGTCATGGAGTCATGGAGTCATGGAGTCATGGAGTCATGGAGTCATGGAGTC
>CAXHAT010000254.1:0-9551 GCA_964014485.1 uncultured Deferribacteres bacterium | reverse complement strand
ATATCAAATCAGGTCCGAACTGGGGAAACAGCAGCCAAATCGCAAAAATGCGCGACGATTTCAGAACAGCAATAAAAACGTTGAGAACGAGCAATTCAGGATTGGTTGTTGTCGCGGTGAACGGCTGTTGTTACGGTCGAGACAATCGTCCAGATAAGGGCGACTCCTTCAAGTATTGCGGACAGCGGTTCTGGGAATTCATTTCCGGGGACAAAAACCTGTATAAAAATATTATCGAACCGCTTGGTCATCGGGCCAAAGAGAAAAACGAAGCTTTTGGAGAGTCGTACGCAAAAATGATTAACAAATTCACCCGTGAATTTGCGAATGAGTTTTGTGAAGAAAGCGGCGGGATTGATTGGGGGAAGTTCGTTGATTTTAACTCAGGGACAACTAACCAAAATTAAAAAAAATCGAACTTTAGACCAAACTCTTCAAAATCTCGACAAACTCAAAAACGTCTTCAAAACTATTGTAAAGCGGGACAGGTGCGACGCGAATCACGTCCGGCTCTCGCCAGTCACAGATAACGTCTTGTTCTGTCAATTTCTTGAAAATTTCACGGCCCTCATTTTTGATACGAACGGACAATTGTGCACCGCGTTGCTTAGAATCTCGGGGCGTTAAAATGGTGATCTTATCGGGAAGTTTCTGCTCAAGCAGAAATTCCAAGAACGCCGTCAGCTTCTCGCTCTTTTGGTATAGGCGTTTCATGCCGATTTCGTCAAAAATTTCCAGCGAGGCGCGCAACGCTGCGAGTTGAAAAATCGGCGGGTTGCTCAATTGCCAGCCTTCCGCGCCCGGAATCGCCGTGAATTCCGGGCCCATTTTGAAACGTTCAACTTTATCGTGCCCCCACCAGCCGCTGAACCGTGGAAGTCCGGGGTTGTTGGCGTGACGTTCGTGTACAAAACAACCGGCAATTCCGCCTGGCCCTGAATTGAGATATTTGTACGAACACCAGCAGGCAAAATCGGCGTTCCAATCATGAAGTTGCAAAACAAGATTTCCGGCGGCGTGCGCCAGATCGAAACCTACAACGCACCCGGCTTGATGTCCGGCCTTTGTAATGCGCTCCATTTCAAACGCCTGACCGGTAAAATAGTTGACTCCGCCGAGCAAAACGAGCGCGATTTCATCGCCGCTTTTATCAAGCAATTTTTCAACATCTTCTGTTCGAACAAAAGTTTCACCCTGCTTGGGCCCGATTTCGATGAGCCCTTGTTCGGGGTCGAAACCATGAAAATGCAGTTGCGATTTGACGGCGTACTGGTCGGAAGGGAAAGCGTTCGCTTCGATGAGGATTTTGTATCGCTTTTTAGTCGGGCGATAAAACGAAGCCATCATCAAGTGCAGATTGACTGTCAGCGAATTCATCGCCACGACCTCGATTGGCTTCGCGCCAACCAAGCGGGCCAGCATTTCAGTCACAAACTCGTGGTAAGGCATCCAGGGATGCTGTGCTTTGAAATGTCCTTCAACGCCCAACTGCGCCCAATCGTCCAGTTCTTGCTCGATAAACCGGCGCGCCGATTTTGGCTGCAACCCAAGAGAATTCCCTGTAAAATAAAGGCATTGCGGATGTGATTTGCCGGAAGGAAAGTGAAAATCATCACGATACTTTGCTAGCGGATCGTCTTCGTCGAGCCGTCGGGCGAACGCAAGGTTTTGTTCAAATTGCCGCATGTCGTCAGGATTTGTACATATTTTCGATCAAATCATTTTTGAAGGAGTGCGAAGCTTGCTTTGCTTTTCAGTGGCAGGCTTTTTCTGAGTCGCGTATTTCATTCCAACTTTTGTTGGCCCATTCGGTCTTCGTTCGATTGAGCCGGGTAAAAAGCAAGGCAAGCCTTGCACTCCTTCTCTTAGTGCGCTCCGCCATACATTTCTTCAATCAGATCGCGGTAGGTTTCCTGAATGCTCTTGCGCTTGACCTTCATTGTCGGCGTCACGTCGCCGTCTTCTTCGTAAAGCTTTTTCGGCAGGATGCTAAACTTACGAATATGTTCGACGCGCGCGTTTTTTTTGTTGACCTTTTCAACTTCTTGCTCAATCAGCTTGTTGATTGCTTCGTTCTCGGCCAAGTCCGTGTAAGTTGAAAATTGAATTTTTTCATCCTGCGCGTATTTTTCTATGTTTTGCTCGTCGAGCACGATTAGCGCGGTCAAAAACTTCCGCCGGTCTCCGATCACCACGGCGTCGTTGATGTAAGAGCTAAATTTGAGCTGATTTTCAAGGTGCTGCGGGGCAATGTTTTTCCCCCCGGCGGTAATGATTATATCCTTTTTACGATCAACGATTTTCAGAAAACCCTCGCCGTCGATTATGCCTACGTCGCCGGTGTGTAGCCAGCCGTTTTTGAGCGTTTTAGCCGTCGTTTTTTTATCTTTAAAATAACCTTTGAAAACGCCGGGATTCTTGACGAGAATCTCGCCGTCGTCCGCGATTTTTATTTCACAGTCCGGCAGCGGTACGCCAACAGTGCCGAGCTTGATTTTATCCGCACGGTTTGCGCTCGCGACCGCGCTTCCTTCCGTTTGCCCGTAACCTTCGAATAGGTTCAAACCAATCGAATGAAAAAAGAGCAGCACTTCCGGCGAAATTGGCGCCGCACCGGAAAACGCCAAACGCATACGCTCGAATCCAAGCCGTTCCTTGAGTTTCCTCAAAATAGCGAACCAGGCAATAAAATTTGCAAACTTTTGCCACTGACTCGGCTGCTTGCCCTTTGATAATTTAACCTCAGCATAGTCCCGTCCGGCTTTCAAAGCAGCGTGAAAAAGCCTTCGTTTCAGCCACGTCGCGTCAGCCATGCGGATCATGATCGTCGAGTGATATTTTTCCCAAATTCGCGGTACGGCATACCCCACCGTCGGCGACGCTTCGCGAATATTCTGCGCCACCGTATCTAAATTCTCAACAAAATTCACGGTGTAACCAATAGCCAAATGTCCGAACACCGTGAACAAACGCTCGAAAACATGGCACAGCGGCAGAAAAGAAAGCACCTCGTCCGATTCGTAAATCGGGTTGACCTTGTCGACGTTTTTAATGCTCCAGGTGACGTTGCCGTGACTCAGCATCGCGCCTTTGGGCGGGCCCGTCGTGCCGGAAGTGTAGATGAGAACGGCGAGATCATCGGGAGTGACGGCAGCCATTCGCTCTTCGAAAAGCTCCGGCGTTTTTGCATCTTCTTGTGCGCCAAAAGCAACAAAATCAGCGAAAGTCATCAGCATCGGATCGTCGAAATCGCGCAATCCAGTCGCGTCCCAAACGATGACTTTTTCCAACTTCGGCAGGCGTTTTTTCACTTCAATCCATTTGTCGAGCTGCTCTTCATTCTCCACGAAGAGGAATTTCGAATCTGAATGCTCGACGACGTATTGTACTTGCTCCGCCGCGCTGGTCGTATAAACGCCGACGGCCACGCCGCCAATACACTGCACGCCGAGATCAATAAAAACCCACTCGCGGCAATTGTCGCCGATAATTGAAACGCTCTCGCCTTTTTTCAAACCCATGGCCGCGAGCGCAGCGCCGACATTTCTGGCTTGGGCGTAGTATTGCCGCCAGCTAATTTCTTCCCACACGCCGTAGATTTTTTGCCGCAACGCAACGCGGTCACCATATTTTTTGACCGCCTTGGAAAAAAGCTCCGGAATTGTGTGGCCGGGAACCGTTCTTTCAGAATCACTCATTTTTCATCTGTGCGATAACGTTGAAATCCAGCCAATAAATGTCGCCGCCGCCGTTTCCGGGCGCGTTCATTGCTGAAACAAGTCCTTTGAAATTTTTCTTTGTGTCTGAGCCAAGCTCCGGCGAAGTGCGCTGACTGGTGAAAAAGAAGATTTTACCATCGGGCGAGACGGAGGGACAGAAATCGAGTGCATTGGAGTTGATCTTTTCACCCATGTTTTTCGCTTTTTGCCAGGCGCCGTCTTCGCCGCGAAATGCGATGTAAAGATCGCCGCCGCCGAGACCGTCTTCGCGGCCAAAGGAAGAAAACATGAGAAAACTGTCGTCAGCCGCAACATAGGCGTTAAACTCGTCGCGCGCTGAATTAATCGCTTCGCCTGGATTCGATGGGCCGTCCCATTTGTCGCCTCTTCGCTCAAAAAAAACGACGTCTTCGCCGCCAAGCCCGCCCTCGCGTTTTGCGGTGATGTAGATTTTTCCGTTGTGTGTCAGGCTGGGATAAAACTCGTTGCCTTCGGTGTTCAACGGCGCGCCGGGATTCTGCGGCCCGCCCCAGCCGGTTTCGGTACGCTCCACAAACCAAATGTCATAATCCTTCGCCTTGCCGTCGGCTTGCAAGGGCCTGTTCGAAGCGAAATAAAGACGTTTGCCGTCCGGTGAAAAAATGGGCTCAAGATCGCGGTATTGTCCGGAAAACGGCGCGATTTCCGGTTCGCCCCATTCGCCGTCAGCATTTTGTTTCACGGACACAATCACAACTGTGCGTCCGGCTTGCAACGTGTAATAAAGCGTTTTACCATCATGATCGAGCGCAAAATCACGTTCGTAGAGATTGGTGGAGATGAAATTCGGGCCAAACAATTCGGGGGCAGACACGGGCGGCCGAGATGCAAAAATATTGTTGGGTTGATTTTCAGAAGTTTGCGTTTCTTTGGCGCATTGATTCAAAAGTGAAGCCATAAAAAGCAGTAAGATGATTCTGGCGGCGCACTTCATGTTTCGATTCCTCCTCGATGGTTCAAAATTTTATTCAGATCAGAACTCATTCGACAAGAAACTTTTCAGTACGCTCAAAAGTTCCTGCTTATTCTTTGTTTCACACTCCCAGATAATAAGCACTTTCCAGCCATTTTTTTTCAATGATCGCATGGTGTTTTTATCCCGTTCGATAGTTCGATCAAGCTTCCGGTTCCAATAATCGACGTTGCTCGTTGGTCGGTCGGCGTGCTTGCAGCCGGGGTGCTGGTGCCAAAAGCAGCCATGGACAAAAATGATCTTGCGGTGTTTTTTGAGTACAATATCCGGCTTGCCGGGCAACTTGGCGTTGTGCAAACGAAACCGAAAACCCATGCGATGCACCAGCGAACGAACCAACACCTCCGGCTTGGTGTCCTTCCCCCGCACTTTTGACATCACCCGACTGCGTTCTTCGGGCGTGAAAACGTCTGCCATTCTATTCAACGATTAGATTGTCAATGTTTTCAGGTTTACGGTTGTCAGGTTAACATTGTAGTTGCTATGGATTTTTGGATTAATGGAGATGTTCACTACCTGACACTTTTTATAGGCTTCTGAAGCTGGCGAAAAGGCCGGAATTGTCATGCTGTAAGCATCTTTTTTTGATCCAACCCTTGAACTTCCAGGCATGATCTGTACTGGGCGATAACAAAGATTCCTCCAGAATGACAAGACGGGGTCTTTCGACGACTCGAAAATGCAGTTTACAAAAAAGTGTCAGGTAGAGATGGAGATTGCCAAAAATCCAGTATTCCAACATTTCACCAATCCAATCCGCTTTTATCGCCATTTTTTTTTGCGCTTCCAGCGCTGGTAGCCTTTGGCGGAAGCTTCTGACTTGACGCCGAGATAAAATTCTTTGACGTCTTCGTCTTCCATCAATTCCTGCGCTGTACCAGACAACACGAAGCGGCCGTTTTCCATCACAAAGCCATAATGCGCGATTTGCAGCGCCATGCGGGCGTTTTGCTCGACCAGTAGAATCGTCACGCCTTCCTTGTTGATCTGTTTGATGATGGCGAAGATTTCCTTAACGAGCAGCGGTGACAGACCAAGCGAAGGTTCGTCCATCATCAACAGGCGCGGGCGGTTCATCAAAGCACGGCCAATGGCGACCATTTGCTGCTCGCCGCCGGAGAGCGTCCCGGCCAACTGGCTATTGCGCTCTTCCAGTCGCGGGAAATATTCGTAGATTCGTTCAACATCTTTCCGCACCGCCGCCTTGCCTTTGCGAATGTAACCGCCCATGAGCAAATTCTCTTCGACGGTCAGTTCATCAAACACTTCGCGGCCTTCAGGCACGTAGCTCACGCCCATGCGCACAATGTCTTCCGTGTCTTTGCCGTCGATGCGAAGGCCGTCGAATTCGATCGTTCCCTTGTCTGGTTGATCGTCGAGCAGGCCCATGACGGTTTTGAGCGTGGTGGTTTTGCCCGCGCCGTTGTTGCCCAAAACGGCGGAAATTTTCTTTTCTTCAATTTCCAGCGAAACGCCGTTTAGCGCACAGACGAGATTGTAGTACGTTTCGATGTTATTGATTTTCAACAACGGTTGCATACCGGAAAAAATATAGGTCAAACATTAGTTCTTCTGACAGGATTTACTGGATCAACAAGATGTAGAGACGCGATGCATCGCGTCTCTACGACACAAGGCCAGATTTATATTTAGGACTGATAGCTCCGGGCCGTACAAGAATTTCGACGTCAAAAAAACAACCCTTTTGCCCCCGTCCAAAACAACCCTACCACGCGATGCCGTAATCTTCACCGTAGTTACTGGCGCCGCCCCAAAAGGAACCGTGCTTCCAGTCAAAATAAATCGCCGTGATCGGGCCGGAGGTTCGGGCGCGATAGTCGAGCTTGTAGCCCATTTTGTCCAATTCGCGCCGAACGTAAAACGGTACGGCTTCATTCAGTGTCAAGCGTCCCGGCGTGGCGACATGTTCGTCAAAGGAGCTTTGCACCTGGTAACTGACGATGTTGGGCGCTTCAGCGGCTTCCTGCACATTCATGCCAAATTCAACCATATTCAGGAAAAATTGCAGCAGATTTTGATCTTGCGTGTCGCCGCCCTGGACGGCAAAAGACACGAACGGCTTACCGTCTTTGAGCGCCATACTCGGCGTCAGAGTCGCGCGCGGACGCTTGCCCGGCTCAACGAGATTGTAGGGATTTTTTCGTTCGTCGAGCACAAAGCTCTGCATGCGCTGGCTCATGCCAATGCCGGTTTTGCCCGCAATGACCGCCGGAATCCAGCCGCCGCTGGGCGTGACCGAAACAACCCAGCCTTCCTTATCCGCCGCCTGGATCGAAGTGGTTCCCAGATAAAAACCTTCTTCCCAATCATCCAATTCTTCAGCATTCATCGCGGTTGTCAGCGTGTCGGTGTTCGACCAATCGCGCAGCAAGTGCTGGAATGGATGGGTCTTGCCTTCAAACGGATACGGATCGCCCGGCTTGATGTCCGGGTCGTTCTTTTCCCAATTGATTTGGTTGTAACGCTGCTTGGCGTATTCTTTGGAAAGCAGTCCGCGAATCGGTTCTTCCGGCGGGAAATACGGGTCGCCGTAGTAAAAATCGCGGTCGGCAAAAGCGAGGCTCATGGCTTGGTAAATCGTGTGGATGTAACGCGTGCTGTTGAAGCCCATCGCCTGCAAATCGGCGTTTTCTAAAATATTCAGCATTTGCAGCATCACCGGCCCCTGAACCCAGTGCGTGAGCTTGTAGACTTCGTAGTCTTTGTAGTTGGTCATCACCGGTTCTTCGATGTAAACCTTCCAATTTGCGAGGTCTTTCTTGGTGTGCAATCCGCCCAATTCGCGAGAGCCGCGCACAAATTCCACCGCAATATCGCCGCGATAAAATCGATCATTGGCGGCGTAAATCGCTTCTTTGCGCGACTTTCCTGCGGCCAGCGCCTTTTCCTCGGCTTCAACCAGTTTTTGCAAAGTTTTCAGCAGATCAGGCTGCCGAAAAATTTCACCTGGGTAAGGCGCTTCACGTTCTTCTTCGCCTAAATGCGTCAGAAAAAGGTCGCTGGAGTACGACCACTTTTTGATCCATTTTTTATGCCGTTCAATTAAGTCCGCCGTTTGCTTTTCAATCGGGTAGCCTTCCGCCATTTCCATTGCCGGCTTCAAAACTTCCTTCAAGCTCATCGAGCCGTATTCGGCTAGCATCGTCATCAATCCGCCGGGCGTTCCAGGCGTGACGGCGGCGAGAGGGCCGTAGCGCGGCGGGAATTTCATTTCTTTCTTTTTGAAGAATTCTAGCGTGGCTCCGGACGGCGCAACTCCGAGGGCGTTAATGCCGATGACTTTTTTCGTGTGCGGATTGTAAATCAAGGCCTGCGTTTCGCCGCCCCAGCTCAGAACGTCGAACATGGTGGACGTCGCAGCAAGCATGGCACAAGTTGCATCGACGGCATTGCCGCCTTGAGCAAAAATTCTCGCGCCTGCAGTTGCACCCAACGGTTTTCCGGTTATGGCGACCCAGTGTCTGCCATGCAAAACGGGTTTTTGCGTTTGGGCGAACGCCCCGCCCATCAAGACGACGGTTAAAATGAAAAATGCAGTAGTCGCTCGGATTGCGCTCTTGAGATTCATGGCCTTGCCTCACGGTTTGAAGTCTCGAAATAGAATCATTGAAAAAGTGTATTCTCTGGCCGAGAAAGAATCAACTGATTTGGCCTGAAGCCGGGTGAATCTTCCAGAAGAACATCTCGTAGAAAGCGCCGTTCGCCCAATTTAACCAAACCAGAAATATTGAATTTTGGCAGGGACGCGATGCACTGCGTCTCTACTACTGTAACTATTTGAAAAGCCGGATGGTCTTACCTCACACAATCATTCCAAGCTTTAAACTCAGGGAGAGAACAATGAAACACCGCCTTACTTTTCGTTTATCAGCGATATTGTCCTTTTTGCTGCTTTCGACATTATTGACAAAAGCCTTTGCGTCGCCGCATTCCGGCAGGGACGTGAAAGAGTTCGAGAAAACCGTTGATTTGGCGAACGACGGCAGGCTGCGTCTGGACACGTTCAAAGGCTCCATAAAGATCAGCGCGTGGAACAGGGAAGAAGTTCAAATTTATGCGAAAATCGAAGCGGATGAATCGGTGAGCCGCGATTATGCGGAAGAATCGGTTGAAGCGACTGAAGTTCGCGTGCGTGAGAGCGGCAGTTCCGTCAGCATTAAATCCGATTATGACGACGTGCCGTCGGAAAGCTCATTGTTCGGATTTGGCCAAAGCAAAGTGCTTCCCTACGTTCACTATGAAATCCGCGCGCCGAAAAATATTCGTTTAACGGTCGATGATTATAAGTCTGAAATCAGATTGGACGGTTTTGACGGGCGCATTTATGTTGAGAGTTACAAAGGCACGCTCGACGCTGAGCAAATGAGCGGCGAATTGGAAATTGACACTTATAAAGGGGAGTTTTCAGTAGCGGATTTTCGCGGCAGTATTGAAGCGAAAACATACAAAGGCGAAATCATCGTTGACCTGCTGGAATTAGACGGACGCTCCCGCCTGGAAACGTCCAAGGGCTACATCAGGATCAACGCGCCGTCTTCCTTGCGGGCTGATCTGGTGGCCGAACTCGGCAAACGCGCCGATTTTCGTTCGGATTTCGACATTCCTCGCAGTCGGAGCAGCCGTCGTTGGCGAGATGACGATGAGCAGGATTTTCAGGCTTCTATTAACGGCGGCGGGCCGGAGTTGTACTTGAAATCAACCAAAGGAACGATTCGATTGAGTAAATAACTGATGTTACGCACTCACCAAGATAAAATTCTGTGCTTCGGCTTTTGTATAAGCTGAGTACTGCAGATTGA
>CAXHAT010000253.1:0-9571 GCA_964014485.1 uncultured Deferribacteres bacterium | reverse complement strand
AGCTGTGAGCTGTGAGCTGTGAGCTGTGAGCTGTGAGCTGTGAGCTGTGAGCTGTAAGCTGTGAGCTGTGAGCTGTGAGCTGAACCATTAATTTGAGGGAGCGGGATGTATTGGACGAGACTAACGACGACGGATTTTGATTCGATTGACCGTAACACGCCGGTGCTGATGAATGTTGCTTCCATTGAACAACACGGCCCGGGGCTGCCGGTTGTCACCGACAGCGCGATTGGCTGGCATTTTTGCCAATCCATTGAAGCGATGCTTGGCGACGGCGTTTTGGTCGCGCCGCAAGTCAGAGTTTGCTGTTCGGAGCATCACATGCGATTCGCCGGAACGTTGACTGTGACGCATCAAACTTTTCTGAATTACTTGATCGACCTCCTGACCTCGGTTTATCGGCACGGTTTCAAGAATATTTTTATTCTCAACAGTCACGGCGGCAACATCGCCGTCGGCAACACGGCGAAGGAACATTTGGGCAACGCTTTCGATGATTTGAACATTGCTTTCGCCAACTGGTGGCAGATCGCCGTCGGCGAAACCAAAAAAATCAGCAATACAGGTTTTCAGGGCACGGCGCACGCCGGAGAATTTGAAACGTCGCTCATGCTGTTTATCAAAGAAGCATTGGTGAAAAAAGATTTCGATTTTTCGTCTGCGCGGGTGAAGGATACGCCGGAGTGGGCGGCTTTTGATATTTTTAAAGGCCCGGAAATCGCATTGCATCGCCGGTTTGACGAACTGACGGAAAACGGAATCTACGGCAGGCCGGAAGCTGGAACAGCGGAGAAGGGCAAAAAAATCTCGGAAATTATTTCTCAACGGCTGGCGGAAATTATTCGGGAATTCGGAGAGTTACAGCGGTAATTTTACAAATACGCAAAATGAAAAAACGATTGCATCATATTTAAAAAAGTGTAGTCTGTTTTGAGAAATTATGCTCATCTGTAAGTTTTGGAGGAAAGTCATGCGAATTGAAAAGAGAAAAATCGTCGCGCTTCTCGCTATTTTTGCCGCAGGATCATTCTTCGCCTGGAACTCCGGGGAAGAGTCACTGACAGACACGTTCGTCTCGGGCAACCCCGACGTGAAGCACGCAGGCGTGATGGCGTTCGGGCCGGAAGGCGTTTTGTTTTTAGGCGACTCAAAAAGCGGCGCCGTCTTCGCGCTGGATGTTGCCGATAACGCGGCGGGAAGCGACAGTGAACCCATTCGTCTCAATAGCATCGATCAAAAAGTCGCGCAGATGCTTGGCGCAGCCTCCGACCAAGTGATGTTTAACGACCTTGCAGTGCATCCAAAATCCAAAAACGTCTATCTGTCCGTTTCGCGCGGAAGAGGAGACGACGCACAACCCGCCTTGTTGCGCGTTCACCAATCCGGCAAGATTGAAGAAGTTCGCCTTGACAAAATTCGCTACTCCAAAGCCGACGTTTCCAACGCGCCCGCGGAAGATGCAAAAGACAGACGCGGACGCTCATTGCGCACGCAAGCCATCACAGATTTGAGCTTTGCCGACGGGCATGTTTACGTTGCCGGGCTTTCTAACGAAGAATTCGCCTCGAATCTGCGCCGCATTCCTTTTCCGTTCAAGGATAAAATGGCGGCGAGCAGCGTTGAGATTTATCACGGCGCGCACGGCAAATATGAAACGCACGCGCCGATTCGCACTTTCATGCACTACGAACTGGACGAAGAACCGCACATTCTCGCAGCCTATACTTGCACGCCGCTTGTCGCCTTTCCGACCAAAGCGCTTGATGACGCCGACCACGTCAAGGGCAAAACCGTCGCGGAACTTGGCTCCGGCAATCGCCCGCTTGATATTCTCTCTTTCAAAGGCGGCGACGAGAAAGAGTATATTTTGCTTTCCAACAGCAATCGCACGCTCATGAAAATCGACCCGCAGGACATTCCAAAAACGGATGCGATTACTGAGCCCGTAAAAGGTCGCAACAGCACCGCCGGCGTTGATTTTACGGCGGTTTCGCAAGTCGGCATTTTGCAAATGGATAATCTCAACGACGCCAACGTCGTGGTTTTAAAACGCGACATGAACAGCGGCGCGCTAAATCTGCTTTCGATTGCGAAGCGTCGTTTGTAAGTGATTGAATTTATAACTCGATAGTTTAAAAAGTCCCGTCAGAAAAACTGGCGGGACTTTGTTTTTAGGAATCAATTGATGCGCGTCCCATTCTCACACGAAATTTCATTGAAACTGGCAATTGTTTTTGCTTTGACAGTCATTTTATACAGATGTTCGCCGCAGCTCGAAACCAATGAAAATGAGACGCAGGCCTTGCGGGATCGCTTGACAATCACATTCGTTGATGATTCACTCAGCCGGAATTTCCAGACGGTTGAAGTCTGCGGTTTCAGCGCTGATGAACTGAAGTTTCTTAAACAAAGCGAGTTCACGCAGGAAAAGTGGCAGGCGTTTTTTAAAGTTTTTGTTGCGTCGAGTGAAGAAAAATCAAGCAAGCAAGAATTGGGGTTGTTGGGCGATTACACCATTGACGAATGCTTGCGTTTTCAACCGCGTTTCGCACTGATGCGGGGAGTCAGCTACAACGCACGAGTGGATTTCAGCGAATTAGATGACCCGAGTTTACGCGATTCGCGGCCCATGAAAGCGTCTTTTTTGCTGCCGGAAAATTCAGCGACGCCGACGACTTTTGTAACCAGCGTTTATCCTTCCGCTGCAATCTTGCCTGAGAATCTGCTCAAATTTTATATTCAGTTTTCCGCTCCGATGAGTCGCGGCCTGGCTTACCAAAATATTCGCATTCTGGACCGAGGCGGGAGCGTCGTCGAAAAAGCTTACGTAGAAATCGAGCCAGAGCTTTGGGATTTTGAGCAACGTCGATTCACGTTACTTTTCGATCCCGGCAGGATCAAGCGCGGCCTGCGACCGCACGACGAAATGGGCGCGCCGCTGCAAGCAGGTAAAAAATATACGCTGGTCATCGATTCGGCTTGGCAAGACGGTAAAGGCGTCGGCTTAAAAAAGACGTTTGAGAAGAAGTTTGAAATCACGTCCGCTGACCGCCGTTCTCCGAAACATACAAAATGGGAAATCATTAGCCCGGCAAAAGGCGCTCGCTCGCCGCTCAAGCTCATTTTAGACGAACCTTTGGACAGCGCGCTGCTGTTGCGCTTCATTACAGTTTTAGATGATGAAGGCCTTGAAATCACCGGCAAAATCGATTTTGACGACGACGAGCAAGTCTGGCTTTTTCAGCCCGATCAACCGTGGAAAGCCGGCGAACACCGCCTCAAAATTAGTTCACGGATTGAAGACCTCGCCGGAAACACGCTGATGTTTTTGTTTGACGAAGATTTGGAAAATCCTTCCACTGGGGTAAAAACAGAATTCGTTGAACTGCCCTTTTTGATCTCCGACAATTAGCCGCCTTCTGTTTGGATGCGTTTGCACGCCAAGCGGCCTTACGCTAAGTTTATCCTGAAACAAAGATACTTCTAAAAATTGGATCGATCATGCGACGCATTCTTCTTGGCATATTTGGCATTCTGGTTCTGAGCTTTGTTGGCGCATATTTCTACTTGCAGCCCGCTCCTGTTCCTGTAGAATCGCTTCTGCTGGCGGGCGACAAATACGACGTGAAGATTTTGCGCGACACGTGGGGCGTGCCGCATATTTTCGGCAAAAGGGACGCTGACGTTGCCTACGGCTTAGGCTATGCGCACGCGGAGGACGATTTCCAGACGATCCAGGAAACGCTACTCAACGTTCGTGGTCAAGCCGCATCGGTTTTCGGGCAAAGCAGTGCGCCAACGGACTACGTCGTGCAGTTGCTGCGTGTCTGGGACGTCGTCCACGAAAAGTATGAAAGTCAACTTTCCGCTGAGACGCGCGCCGTTTGCGAAGGATATGCTGACGGTCTCAATCAATTTGCCGGGCAAAACCCCGAACTGGCGCTGCCCGGCCTGTTTCCCGTCAGCGGTAAGGACGTCGTCGCCGGATTCTCGCTGCAAACGCCGTTGTTTTTCGGGCTGGACGGGCAGATCCGGAGATTGTTTAGAGAAGATTTTAAGGCGGAAATCTCTGAAAAGTCAGTTGCTTACGGGGAGGAAGAAGAAATCGAATTAGGGTCGAATACATTTGCCGTCGCGCCGCACCGTTCCGCTGATGGAAAAACCAGATTGGCGATTAATTCACACCAGCCGTGGACGGGGCCGGTCGCTTGGTACGAGGCGCATCTAAAGAGCGAGGAAGGCTGGGATATGGTTGGCGGTACGTTCCCTGGCGCACCACTCATCCTCCACGGACACAATCGAAATTTGGGCTGGGCGCACACGGTCAATCGACCTGATTTGGTTGATATGTACGTGTTAAAAATCAATCCGGAAAATGAAAATCAGTATGAGTTTGACGGCGAGTGGCGCGATCTGGGCATTCGCATGGCGCAAATTCGCGTCAAGCTCTGGGGGCCGTTTTATTGGACGTTTGAGCAGGAAACGCTCTGGTCGATACACGGCCCAGTGATTCGACAACCGCACGGCGCGTATGCTATTCGCTACGCAGGCTATGACGATTTGCGAACCGTGGAGCAATGGCACAAAATGAACAAGGCGCGCAATTTCCAAGAGTGGCAAGAAGCCATGCAAATGAATGCGCTGCCCATGTTTAACGTTGGCTATGCGGATAAGGACGGCAACATCGCTTATTTTTATAACGCGAAAATGCCGGAAAGACACGAAGGTTATGACTGGTCGAAATTTTTGCCGGGAGAAACTTCGGAAACGCTGTGGACGGATTACGCGCCGTTCGAAAGGCTGCCTCATGTCATCAATCCAAAGGCGGGATTTATCCAGAATTGCAACAACACGCCGTTCCGAACAACCGCGCCGGAAGAAGACCTGAACGCCGAAGATTTTTCGCCGACATTTGGGATTGAAGCGCACATGACCAACCGCGGCTTGCGCGCTTTGGAACTTTTCGACGTGGATGAATCGATCACAGCGGATGAATTTTACGCTTACAAGTTTGACACAAAATACTCGGATTCGTCAGCCATTGCCAAAGTGATTCAGCACCTTCGAAACGTTGAAACAACGGACGATTCTTTGACGAAGGCCGCCGTTGACTTGATTCTGAATTGGGATTTGGATACGCGCGTCGAAAACCGGCAAGCGGCGATTTCTATTTTACCGCTGAGAAGATTCACAGGCGCCGGCTTGGACACGCTGAAAGCCGAGACGCTGCATCGCGCAATTCGCGGCTCGGCGGAGAGGCTGCTCAAAAATTTTGGCCGCTTAGATACGCCATGGGGCGATGTAAATCGGCTCATCCGCGGAGAAACCGATTTGGCGGTGAGCGGCGGGCCGGACGTGCTGCGTGCGGTTTATGGACGCAATACCGCAGGCGGGCGTTTGCGCGGCACAGCGGGCGATTGTTACGTCTTGCTCGTCGAATGGGATAAAAACGGCGCCGTGAGCTCGCAGAGTATTCATCAATTCGGCTCGGCGACGCTGGATAAAAACTCGCCGCATTATGATGATCAAGCAAAGCTTTTCGTGCAGGAAAAAATGAAGCCGGTTTGGATGGACGAAGAAAAGATTCGCGAAAACCTTGTCAGAGAGTATCGTCCCGGAGACGAAAACGCTGCTACTAAAATTTCATCCGTGAAATAAAATAGTTCGGCGGCATAGTCATGTCCAAGATTTCTTCCAACTGGCTGTTTTTCTCTATCGTTGATTTTTTAGCCGCTGTTTTAATTGGCTTCGTTTTTCTTTTTGATGCATTGGGTGAGCTTTTGCAGATTGTTCTTGTAAGAGCTTTCGCCGTTGGGTTGGTTAGTCCAATCATTTTCTTTGTGTACGAGAAGTTACAAAGTCGCCGTCCGAATTCGTCCACGTTTGTTTCTTTTATTCCCGGCCTTTTGCTCGGATATTTGCTCCTGCCTTTTATCATTTCATTCGTGAAATTTCAAAACCTGAACGCTTTTTGGCTGATCGAGCATTTGCATTTCGATCTTCATGCTTACGTGCTAACTTATGCGCCGTTCATCGTTTCGTCAGCAGTAAGTTTTGTTTTCGTGAAGAATGTTGGGGAATAAAAAAAATGCCTGACAGCGATCTGTCAGGCATTCGGAGGAAAAGGGAGAGGAGGAAATTTTATTTGAGTTCAAAAAGTAAAGATGCTTCAATCCCGGCAGGGCCCGCAACATTTCGAAATTCAATTGAAACGGAGGCCCCGCCAAGACCTGTTGACGACCGCAGGAATCGGATTACCACAAGACCAGGAATTCCAAGCGATCTTCATGTTTTATATCGGCGCCTGAACCCAAGTTTGAGCGGCGCGCGCGGGAAATAATCGAGTCCATTCCTTTTTTTAACATCCTGTTAATTACTTCCCTGGTTAGTTAATTTGTACTGCTTTAATCAACTGTGTTGCCGCTATGAAAAGCAACACACATGCCAAACCATTTCTGAACCTGAAAACAAAAGTTCAAACGGTTATTGTAGAATAAATACATAAACGCGTTAAATTAGTATTCACTGTGGCGCACGATATTAAGCGCAAAAAACTGTTGATCCGATCAAGAAATCGTCGTAAGGAAGAGAATTGGCTGCTCCTGAAAAAAGGCCGCACGTACTTGCGCCTTTAACTGAACAATGAGGGTAAAGAAGGACCGACTTATGAATTTTAATACAATAGAAGAAGCGCTGGAAGATTTTAAAGCAGGAAAAATTCTTGTCGTCGTCGATGATGAAGATCGTGAAAATGAGGGCGATTTCATTATGGCGGCGGAAAAAGTAACCGCCGACGCTATCAATTTCATGGCCATCCACGGACGGGGTTTGATTTGCGTTCCGATGACCGGACAGCGGCTCAAACAATTAGACCTTAACATGATGGTCGCTGATAATACGGCGCCGCTTGGGACGAACTTCACGGTTTCCGTAGATGCGAAAGAAGGCGTTTCCACCGGCATCTCCGCCATGGATCGCGCCCACACGATCCGGATTCTTATCGATCCAGATTCAAAACCTGAGGACTTGGGCCGCCCGGGACACATTTTCCCGTTGCGTGCGCAAAAAGGCGGCGTGCTCGTGCGCGCCGGACATACGGAAGCCGTTGTCGATTTGGCAAGGATCGCTGGCATGAAACATCAAGCCGGCATCGTTTGCGAAATTATGGACGAAGACGGCAGCATGGCGCGGACGGCCAGATTGTTTGAAATTGCGAAAAAATTTGACCTAAAAATTATCACCATTGCCGACTTGATCGAATACCGCCGAAAACACGAAGTTCTTATCGAGCGGATAGAGTCCGTCGCGATGCCGACGAAGTACGGCGATTTTGAACTGCATCTTTATGGCAGCAACGTCGATCGCAACGAGCATATCGCGATGGTAAAAGGCGACGTCGCTGACGGCGAGCCAGTTTTGTTGCGCGTCCACTCACAGTGCTTGACGGGCGATATTCTCGGTTCCTTGCGCTGCGACTGCGGCGACCAGTTGACGCGTGCACTAATGCAAATTGAAAAGGAAGGACGAGGCGTCTTGCTTTACATGCGTCAGGAAGGGCGGGGGATAGGTCTGGCGAATAAAATTCGCGCTTACAAATTGCAGGATGCAGGCAAGGACACTGTGGAAGCGAATGAAGCGCTAGGTTTTAAACCGGACTTGCGACATTACGGCGTCGGCGCGCAAATTCTTAGAGATTTGGGTTTGCGAAAAATTCGTTTGCTAACAAACAATCCTAAAAAAATTGTGGGGTTGGAAGGCTATGGTTTGGAGATTTTAGAGCGTGTGCCCATTGAAACGCAGTCAAACCTGCACAATCGTCGCTACCTTGAAACCAAGCGGGACAAGATGGGGCATATGATTTTGGACAGCGCTGGTGCGAATGGGAATTGATTTTGCATTTTTGTAGAGACGTGATGCATTGCGTCTCTATCTGCGGTGTTCAGGTTTCTAACTCCAACCTCGGTGCGTGCTTGATGGCCACGTTGTGCTTGCGAGCAACATGCCACGAAAGCGCTTTTTCGAACAGCGGCAAAACGATGTTCCGGCGCGGGCGATAAAAATATTTTGCGATCAGTCGGTTCCGAATAAGCGCGCGGCCAATGGGTGAACGATTGATTCGTTTAGCATAGTCGGCAAAACGGAAATCGTTCGTTTCAAATGCGTGCAGAGTCGCTTCGGCCGCCACAGAGCCGTAACCTAGCGCGAACGAAATGCCTTCCCCAAGCCACGGTTCGATCCCCGCTGCGTCGCCAACGAGCAAGACGCGGGGGAAGCTGTATTTACGACGCGGGTGGTACCACCTTTCCGGGTGCCCCATGTAAGTGATTTCATCAACGCCAACGCCGCGACTTTCCAGGCGGCGACGCAGCAAATCGCGAAGCTGAGCGCGCGGTCCTGCCAATATCCGGCTGTCAAAAACGCCGACGTTCAAAAACGGCTCTCCTTTGATCCAGCAGGGAAAATCCCACATGTAGCCCTGCAGCGCATTTGAGATTTCGCGAAAATCAAAGACGGCCATTTTTTGCGCAAATTCCTGCGGTCTGCCGGAAACTTTCACCAAAACTTCCATGAGACGGGAAACGCGCGATTCCTCTTCGCGAAATAACTTTCGTCGAACAATTCCCTTGGCGCCGTCAGCGCCAATGAGCGTATCGCAAAAAACTTCTCCGGTTGTTGTCGCCAACTTCACTCCGTTTTCAAACAGTCGCACATCCTGGACGGCGCATTTTTCCCGGACGCGAACGCCTTTCTCACGGATTCTTTCAACCATCGCTGCGTCAAATTCATCGCGTCGAATCGTTCGCATCAGATTTTGACGGTCGAAATAAAGCGGCTCGTCATTAAAATAGAATGCGACGCGGTTTACGCGAAAAGTCGGCACGCCGGTTTCCAGATCGAGGTCAGCCAAGCGCTCGTCGGCCCAGGGCGTCAGTCCGCCGCCGCACAATTTCGGGCGCGGATGCTTGGCTTTTTCCAAAATTAGCATATCTCCGGCCAGCTCAGGTCGCGCTTTTACCAGCGCCGCCGCAGTTGAAACGCCGGCTGGGCCTGAGCCGACAATGGCGATTCTTACTCGCTCCACAAGAACGCTCCGTTTATCCGTTTTTTTCGTGCTCGGAAGTGTACGATATAATGTCAGAAATGTCAATTTCCAATCAGACGATTGTCTGTTTCAACTTGCGGGGTGCGATTTATTTCGTCATTAAACTTCACCATTTGACGCTTTTTTGAACATTGCAATTTTGAACAGGCGAAAAGTACCATTTTACCATTCTGGAGGAATCTTCATTATCGTCTGGTAAAGATTTGCGCTCAAATTTCAGGGTTGGATGAAATGATATGATTCCTGCGTGCAACTCCAAGCTTTCGGGCCAGTTTCAGAAGCTTGGATAAAAAGTAGTAAAAATAACTGATGTTACGCACTCTTGAAAATTTTTCAAGCAGCGCCAAAGGAACGTCGCTTTTACGTCATTCCCGCGCAGGCGGGAATCCAG
Source organism: uncultured Deferribacteres bacterium (assembly GCA_964014485.1). Lineage (GTDB taxonomy): Bacteria > Zhuqueibacterota > Zhuqueibacteria > Zhuqueibacterales > Geothermadaptataceae > CAXHAT01. The sequence goes on along the minus strand of CAXHAT010000253.1, from coordinate 77 downwards.
TCAATCGTGCGCAGCCCCTGGGTTCCCGCCTGCGCGCACGCGCGATAAAAAGAATGTGGATAACTCAAATCAGTCCC
>CAXHAT010000252.1:0-9596 GCA_964014485.1 uncultured Deferribacteres bacterium | reverse complement strand
CATTTATCGAATCCGAAAAAGTGCTCCAAAACCCAGGCATAGCCGCGAGCGACGTTTTGCGCCGAGTAGCCGGCGTTGATTTTGTAGAGACCGGATTGTTCTCCCGGCTCGCCGGGTTGCAAGGCTTTGCAAATTTTGACGCGTCTCATCAGGTGCTGATCGACGGACGCCGCGCTCATCTTTCCGCTTCGAACACGCCACCCTACGCGCACTTGCCCATTCATCCAATAGATATTGCCGGCGTCGAAATCTTGCGCGGGTCGGTTTCTGCGATTTATGGCTCTGGCGCAGAATTTGGCGTCGTCCGTTTCCAAACAAAACAGCCTTTTTCGCATCCCGGGACGGCGGTCAGCCTATCGCTTGGCGGCCAATCCTTTTTCGACGGCGCTTTTCGTCACGCCATGCGTTTGAACCAAAAGCTGGCCGTCAAAGTGGTGGGCGGTTATCGAAAAGGCGACGATTGGCCATTGAAATTTAGCGCTCCCGGAGCCGCCGAAGCAATCACGGAAATTGCTGGAATGCTTCAAAATGCAGCCGGCGATCCGGTTCGTTCTTTGGGGCGGCGTGACGAGAGCGTTTTTCAAAGCTTCGGCGGAATTACCGCCCAATACAAAATTAAACCGGGCGCCTTGTTGTCTTTTGACGGCGGCTTTTCGAAAGCAAAAAACATCGCAAATACGAATGCGGGCGAAATCCAGTTCGACGGCTTTCCAACGGCGTTTGGGCAACTGCGATTTGAGACAAACGAGTTTGCCGGGCACGCCTGGATCAACAAAAACCTTTCGGAAGAGAATCATTTTGAATATCGAACCGGTCAGCTTTTGACGGACAAATCGAGCGAAGTTGGCGCCGCTGCCAAGCTTCGTCATTCCGTTGAAAAAATCAGAGCGGAATTCGATTTTGGCGGAGATTTTCGCGCCATATTTCCGGCTTCCGACGGGCTGATTTTTGATCGCAATGAAAGCGACGACCGGATGACGGAGGTCGGCGTTTCAGCCTCCGCCGTGATCGGTTTGAGTGAGAGTTTTTCCATCGTTTCAGCGGGACGCGTCAGCAAACACAGCATTTGGGATGAACTGCAATTTTCGTCACGCCTTGGTTTCGTCGCCGGAAGCGCCGCCCACCGCTTTCGATTGATCCGCAGCAGCGGCTACACTGCGCCGCCTGCGCACTTGCTGCAATCAGATCGACTTTTGGCCGACAACGAATTCTACCAAACGCGTTTGCGCGGCGGACGCAACGCTTGGACTTTTTCTTCGCCGGTGCAAACTTCGAGTTTTTTCTCGCCGAATCTGGGCTATTCCGGCGCGGGAATTCCGGTCGCCCTGGCTTATGAGCGAATTTTGGAACTGCTGATTGCGCAAGAGTTTTTCAATATTTTCCCGCCATCTTTTCGCGGCCAATTGATCGGGTTTTTGCAGGAAAAAAACGCCGAGATCGAGCTTTTTTCGCCGGGCACGATGCAGGTTAACGGGAGAGCTGTGGCGCATTTATCTGACCGCGACGTTTTGCAGCCGACGCGATCAAAGTCATTCGAAATGGGCTATCGAGCCGCTGCCGGAAAAAAACTTTTGGTTAATATTGACGGGTATTACACAAGGCGAAAAAACTTCTGGGCGGAGCCGCAAATCATCACGCCGCTCGTTTTCGCAGCCGATTTGGCGAACGACGTGCGCCGGGCGATTGAGCAAAACTTTAGTTTGGAGGAACTGGCGCGCTTCGGGCTGACGCCTCGACTTTTGGCGGACTTCTTCGAGCGCCCAGCCGCGGAAATGGCGCAATCCCCGGTCGGGATTGTTGAACCTAAAGAAGCGACAGGTTCCGCCGCGCCTGAACTGATAGCGACGTATGTGAATTTTGGAGAGACTGATTATTACGGCGTGGACGTCAACGTGCGGTTTATGCCGCGGGACGCAGTCGCGCTTTTTGGCATGTTTGGGTGGGTGAATGACAACTATTTTGATCGACGAGAAATTGGGGAGCCGGGGACGACTTTTGAGGTAACGTTGAATCGCCCAAAGACAAAATATCGCGTAGGTTTTGAATGGTCACTGCCCCAAGGCTGGGCGCTCAACGGTGCGTTTTCGCATTCCGGCGGCTACCCTGTCCGCGCCGGCGTTTTTTCAACGCCGCTAAATGCGCCTCTGGAAGGATTTAACGTGCTCGATTTCGGCGTTTCCTATGAGTATGAAAACGGCCTGCGTTTCGATCTTGCTGTGCAAAATTTATTCGATAAAAAATACCAAGCCTGGTACGCTTCACCGGAAGTTGGCAGGTTGGTTATTGCGCGGATGATGTTTCAGATATAATCGGTTGGGCGGGTGCGGGGAATGGCTGCTTGAACGTAAAAGCGTCGGCTGAAGGCCCGTTTTGTTGCAATAATTTGAGCTTCTGGCTTGCCTCTTCAATCGTCGGCCTGTGACCGGCTGCGACCCACCACAAAACCGAATACGCTTCACGAATTCTGGAGAACCACTCCCTGCGCCGCGCCATAATTTCGGCGTGCGCGGATTTATAAACATATTGATGCAACGATTCTGCGTCTCGCCAAACGGAAAAATTGACCAGGACGTCATCCCCGAACGGGCGGATTCCGGTGGCGTTGCCGTCGTCGGTTTGAAAACGCCAGACAAAGCCGGGCGCTTGATCTGCAATCTCGTTAATTTGGTCAAGATTGGCGACGAAATCCGCCAATTCCGGTGAATCGAGCGGCGCGATCATGCGCGCGATATTGAGCTGGGCGAGTTCAAATTGAGACATGCGGTTTTTCCTGTTATTGCCGTTCGGTTTTGACTGCTTCTGGGGCGGGCAAAATGAGTTGCTACTGCACGGCAAGACCGGAATTTTCGATAGACGTTGCAGCAGTGCTTGACAGCCGCCCGTTCTTGTTTTTTTCCAGAGTTTTGTTCCCCACTTTTTCATCAATGTAATTCTTGAGCTGAGCCGCAACGTATTCGGCCAACTTGACCGGCACCGCGTTGCCAATAATTTGCTCCAGCACCGTCTTTGTTCCGTTCAAGGCAAACTGTTCGGGGAAGGTCTGAATTTGACAGCGCATCTCCGTCGTTAACGGGCGGATATTCGAGGTCTTCGGGGCGCTGTCGCCGGGATGGCCGGGGTAGCCTTCCGGGACGGGGCGATTCACGCCGCGAATCGTCGGACTGGGCTCATCAATGCTGAAAATCCCCCGTCGTTTGTAGCTTCGCGGATGGCGGTAGTAATGCTCGAAATCGAGTTTATCGCCAAAATAATCGCGCATGGTCATCGGCTTGTCGTCCAGATTTTCCAGTAGGCGCGTCTTCAGAGCGCCGTCCTGACCGCCAAGCTCGCCGATAATGAAAAAGCGCTTCCGTTTTTGGGGTGCGCCGCACAGGCTGGCATTGAGCACGAGCTGCGTCAGGCCATAGCCCGCCTTTCTAAAAATCTGATTGGCCTCATTAACCGAACGGCTTTTTCTTGCACGTTCGACGTTTTCCATCACAAACCAGCCGGGCTTGATCTCATCGATAATTTGCGCAAAATTGATCGTCAAAGTGGCGCGGCCGAGGGCTTCGTCGCGTTTTCCCGCCGAAGAAAAATCCTGACACGGCGGCCCGCCGATAATGACGTTCGGATTGTGTTTCGCGATTTCTTTTGCGGCATACTTGTGGGAAAGATCGAGTTCGAAAATGGGGTGGTCGGAGAAGTTTTTGCGATAAAGTTCCACTGCGGGTCGCCAGTTGTCGAACGCTGCTTCAATTGCAAACCCTGCGTTTATAAAACCCAGCGAAAGCCCGCCGCCTCCAGCGAATAGATCGACTACTTTCATTTGTTGGCATTCAACCCTGTTTTGCTTTATTGCTTTCTCGCCGGACATTCAGTGATGAGTATCACTCTCGTCTTGCCGTAGTCAAAACAGATTTCTTCTGAATGACATTCGGGGACGCTTGAAAAATTTACTGCGACGCGCGTTCTTCTTTTTGTTTGATGACCATGTTCTCAACGTCTTTCAACAGCTCTTTCGCGTTGTAAACAATGCCGTCCTTAATCGTGTATTTCACGCCGCCGACACGCTCTGGGTAGCCGGTTTCGTCGTTTAAACGCAACGCGCCGGTGCCGTATAAAACCTTGAGATTTGCGATAGGATTTTCGTCGACAATCACCAGATCAGCCAGCAGTCCCGCTCGAACGACGCCGAATTCGATTGGTTTTTCCTTTGGTTCAAAAATCGCCTGGGCGGCGTGCAAAGTTGCGCCGCGAATCACTTCCAGCGGATGGAAGCCCGCTTCCTGCAGCAACTCCATTTCTTCGACATAGCCGAAGCCGTACTGGTTGTAAATAAACGCTGCGTCGTCGCTCACCGTGACGCGCCCGCCGGCGTCCTTGTAATCGTCGAGAAAAGCCATCCAAATACGGTAGAAGTTTTTCCATGCGACCTCGTCCCATGTCGTCCAGTTGAAAAAGTAGGAGCCGTGATTGACCCGACTCGGGCGATAAAAATCTTCCAGCGACGGCAGCATGTATTTTTCATGCCAAATCGCGCGCATCGCCCGCATCACGTCCCGCCCGGCAAGGTAGGCCGTCATCGTTGGATCGATAATAAAATCCAATTCCAGAAATTCCTGGATCAGGGCGTTCCATTCATCACTGCCCTGCGGATGGATGAGGTTCCAGTTGCGCGCAACCTGGCTAAAACGATCTTGTTCGTCGTTGTAATTCATATCCGCCGGCCACGGCTGCACGTCGTCGTCTTTGTAAAGCGCCTCAAAAAGCCCGTAAAAATGCGTCATGTTTTTCAGTCCCAATCGCGCCGCATCGATGGCGTTTACTTCCGCGACGGCGAGTTGCGCCAAATGCGCCGTTGAGCCCATGTTGAGCTTGTTGGCCTCGTCCAAAACCGCCGCGACGATTTCCGGCGGATGCGCAAATAATTTCAGGCCTTCCACGCCTTGTTTTTTCGCCCATTGCACCCATTCTCGCGCAACTTGCCCAGTGAGAACTTTGCGGCCTCGCCAAGCTTCGCCGGAGCCAATGGTATGGTAAGCGACGATTCGGGGCGCGGTGATTTCGTTGGCTGCGCTGCGCTTTTGCTCACTGATCACCCATTCCAGCGGGCCGAGAGGTACGCCGCGAACGGTGGTAATGCCGTGCGCCATCCAGAGTTTGTAGGGATATTCCGCTTCCGGCGCTTTGGGGACGGAACCGGCGTGGGCGTGCAAATTGATAAAACCGGGCAAAACATATGAACCGTGCGCGTCAATTTCTTTCGTCGCGTTGCCAGGTCGACGCTCAGCGCGAATGTCCACATGCGGCACGCCTACGTTAACAATGTCTGCAATGCGATTGCCTTCGACAACAATGTCCATCGGCCCGCGAGGCGGCGCCCCTGTGCCGTCGATCACCGTTGCGCCGCGAATAATCAAACGCTCAAACGGCCCCTCGCCGCGCTGACGATCCGGAGCGGGTTTAACAGTACGGCGCGTTGGCTCCTGCGTTTTTTTCTGTTGCTGTTGTGCGAATAGGGGCGGGTAAAATGCCAAAACGCAGAACGCAAGCGCGAGAAAAAAATCGAAAACCCAAAGAGATGAACTTCTTCTTCCGCCAGTTTTTTGATTCACCGTTGTTCCCATTTCCTTCCTCAAGTTAGTCAACTTGCGCTTCATTGACACGCAGGGGTTCAAAATCTTGAATCCCTACAACATGTTGTGTATCACTCTGCAATCTTTTGTGTTTTGGGGCAGCCCCACTCCTTAATCTTATCCTTTTCGCCAAAACCAAAACCCGCGTTTCGCTTTGCCGCCGCCGGTGGTATTTATGATGTACTCCGCGAAAGCGTCTGAAAAAAGGCGCAGGTCTCCGGCGTTACTGACGCAGCCGCTGCGCTGCAGTTTGGTCACCAAATATTGCTCGGATTCGCGCAACTTTTTTCCGGCGATAATTTGATGAACGACGTTCCGTTCTCTCTCGTCCAGATTTTCCCACGTATTTTTGAAATGCACCTCCGCCTCTTCGAGAAATTGTTTCTTCGCCTCAGCGTGAAGCGCGTCCCAGGAAAGATCGTGCTCCTTCATTTGTTCAAAATAAGCGGAACAGGCGATCTGCAAATAAAAGGGAAAATACCCGGCGAGCGAAACAATATTATCGACAAACGGTTGCAGCGGAAAACCGGCCTCCGCCGACGGCCCGCAAATCAATTCCCGCGCTTCCTCGGGCTTAAAAACCCCGAGGTTCAGGTTTGAAAAAATATTAAAAAACGGCGAGGTGGCGATTTCTTTGCTGTGGCACAAAGTCTGGAGATCGCGCGCTGTTGTCACGGCGTAGGCGATGTTGTATTTGTTGGCCATCGATCGGAGAAACGAGAAAAAATCCGCCTCGAAAATTGGGTTGGAGGTCACGGCGTCAAACTCATCGATCAGAATGATCAGGCGCAGCCCTCTCGCATCGCATTGGCGGACGAGCGTCTTGAAGCTTTGATAATCCATCTTTTCCGGCAGATCGAATTTGATTTCATATTCCTGCCTGACGCTGTCAAAAATTGCCTGAAAAAAAGCGTCCACCGAAGTGAGTTGCTCTTCCTGAAAATCGATGAACGCGAACACGTATTTGTGCGGCTCGGGCAGATGTTTTTTTCGTGTAGCGGGATGATATAAATAATGCAGCAATGATGATTTACCGATGCGCCGCTCTCCAACAATGGAAATCGATTGCGGACGCGCCGCAGCCGCAAACCGCGCGTAGATACGCTGAAATTCACTGGTGCGTCCATAAAACCCACTCACGTCGCGAATCATGACCCGATTCAGGTACGGGTTTTCATGCTGTCGACGGTCAGGCAAACGCAGGCGTTCTTCAAGGTCGTCCAGATTGATGGCCGCCTCGCTCAAGTTGGAGATGTTGACGTCTTCGGTGTCCATCGCGACGCCTTTTTTCTCCTTTTGGAGTAAAGCCAAAACATCCTCAAAACGACCAAAACGTTGGTCAGGCTCTTTTGCCAGCGATTTTTCCAGAATTTCTTCAAAATGATGCGGCAGGTCTTGCCGGTGCGCCCGCGCCGGTTCCGGATCCTCGTTAATAATCGAGTACATAATCGCCGCTTCATAATCGCCCTTAAACGGCAATTCCCCGGTCAATAATTCATAGAAAACCACGCCGAACGCCCAGATATCCGCGCGGTGGTCGATCTCCAGATTTTTGTACTGCTCCGGCGACATGTAATTGTAGGTGCCGAACCCTGACCCTTCCTGCGTCAAGCGCGATTTGCCTTTGACCTTGGCTAACCCGAAATCGACGATTTTGATCTGCCCCCCGGCTTCGATCAGAATGTTTTCCGGTTTGATATCCCGATGCACAATCTCCGCTTGATGCGCCTTGCACAACCCCGCGCAAATTTGCATGGCGATTTCCTGCGCATGGTCGTAAGCCAGTTGGCCGCGCTGTATGATGTTTCGCAGCGAATCGCCGCTGACAAATTCCATCGCAATATAAACGTGATCTTCGTGATAGCCGATCTCATACACCGTGACCACATTCGGATGGTTAAGCGCGGCGGCGGCTTGCGCTTCCCGTTTGAAGCGTTTGCCAATTTCCGAGTTCTTGGAATAGGCGGGGGGGAGGAACTTCAGCGCAACATGCCGGCCGAGCTCCAGGTCCTGCGCCTTAAAAACCACGCCCATCCCGCCCTGGCCGAGCTTCTCCAAAACTTTATAATGAGAAATTGTCTGACCGGTTAAGTCCATTTTTATCTCTTCGCATAGCCTGTCAGGCGAAAGGCCTTAGGCTGAAGTTATTAACCAACCTTCCGGAATGTCATTCTGGAAGAATCTATTTTGAATACGAGTCTAGGCGGCGCCTGATGGACAGGATTTTGACGAGGAAAAGCATTTCTTGGTGACACTGATCCTTTAGTCTTGAGTTAATCAACTAAAATTGCCGAAAAACCTGTCGCTAATTTAGAAAGCGTCGCACGGAGAACCAATGGCTAAATGACGATCCCGCCCGTGCCGTTCGGAATCCGGACTTTGCTTTTTAGAGTCATCGGCAACATCTTTAAAAAGCTGTCAATCCCGTTCATCCCGACAAAAAAACGAAAGAAAAATGAAAAGTCTCGCCTACAAAACCCTCGCCGCGCTCTTGGTCCTTTTTGTTATCAGCGCCCGCGCGCAAAACAGTTCGCGGTTTAAAGCTGATCTCGTTTTGAAAAACGGCAAAATCTGGACTGTTGACAAAACCAATCCGCAAGCGCAAGCCGTCGCGGTGTGGCAAGGAAAAATCGTCGCCGTCGGCTCGAATGGTGAGCTTGCTCCGCTGATCGGCGAGCAAACGAAAGTGATCGATTTGGCGGGAAAACTCGTTTTACCGGGATTTGTCGATAATCACGTCCACGTGGTCGGCGGCGGCGAGTGGTTGATTGGCGTGAAATTAAAAACGGCCAAGTCCGAGCAGGAATTCGGCGAACGTCTGGCGGCGAAATCAAAAGAACTGCCGTCCGGCGCGTGGATCACCAGCGGCAATTGGGATCACGACAACTGGCCCGGCGGCAACCTGCCGACCGCCGCTCTCATCGACAAATATGTGCCCGATCGCCCCGTTTTTGTCACGCGCTACGACGGCCACATGTCCGTCGCCAATTCTCTGGCGCTCAAAATGGCGGGCGTTACTGCTGAAACGCAAGACCCGGTCGGCGGGGTGATCGTCCGCAAGTCCGGATCACAGGAACCGGATGGCGTGCTGAAAGACACGGCGCAAAGTCTGGTTGGGCGCGTGATTCCCGGCCACAGCAAGGCGGAGCTGCGACAGATTTTAACGGCGGCGCTGGAGCACGCCGCACGCAACGGCGTCACGAGCTTACAAGACATGAATCTCGGTTCGCGGACGCTCAAAATTTACCAGGACATGGCGCGTGAAAACAAACTCCCCGTCCGCGTCGACGGGCGCTGGCCGTTGAGCGACTGGCGAAGTTTAGCCCGACTCGGCGTACAAAAGAATTTCCGTCACAACAACTGGCTCAAAATCGGCGGATTGAAAGGCTTCATCGACGGCTCGCTCGGTTCGAGCACGGCGCTGTTTTTTGAGCCGTACGTGCAGGACAAAACCACGCGCGGCATTTTTCTCGACGACCCGGAACAGTTGCGCAAAAACATCATCGCCGCCGACTCCGCCGGTTTACACGTGGCCGTTCACGCCATTGGCGACAGCGCCAATTCCTGGCTGCTCGACGTATTCGCTGAAGCGATTGAGAAAAACGGCCCCGGTGACCGGCGCTTTCGCATCGAGCATGCGCAGCATATCCACCCCAAAGATTTTGAGCGCTTTGCCAAACTCGGCGTCATCGCCTGCGTCCAGCCTTACCACGCCATCGACGACGGGCGTTGGGCCGTGAAGCGTATCGGTCACGAACGCTGCAAAACCACCTACCCGTTCCGCACTTTTCTGGACAACAATGTGAAAATGAGCTTCGGCTCCGACTGGACGGTGGCGCCGCTCAACCCGATTTTAGGCATTGACGCCGCTGTCACGCGCCGCACCACCGACGGCGCCACGCCGGACGGCTGGTACCCGGAGCCACTACTGTCCCGGTGTTGTAAACTTCTGTTCTCCGTAAGCCTATTTATTTTATA
>CAXHAT010000251.1:0-9839 GCA_964014485.1 uncultured Deferribacteres bacterium | reverse complement strand
CGGGAATGACTTTAACAGGAGTTTCTTTGGCTTCATAGCTGGCGCGTAACATCAGGAGCTCAGAAGCACTCCACAGGCGTAAGCGGCTTGTTTGTCTTCGGAAGTTCTTTTAAGCAAATTGCATTTGAAAATGCAAGTTGTTCTTGCACAAGCTCAGGCGTTAATCGATTTGTGAGGTGAAAACGTCAAGTTTTTTTGAAGTGTCGGCGAAGCTTTTGGTTCCAAGCGGGCGCATCGCCGAAAGAACCGTCCGCTAACGTTGCGTTTTGTTGGCCTTTGGGGACTATTTCAGCGGGATTTTGATTGTCACCGTCGTGCCTTGCATAAACGCGCCTTTGAATTCAACGTTGCCGTCCAAACAATGGACGCGCTCGCGAATGCCGATAAGCCCAATCGATTGGGTGGCGTGAATTTGCTCTTCTGTCACACCCTTGCCGTTATCTTCAATCGTCATCGTCAGCGTATTTTCGGCGTTTTTCAAAGACAGATAAACTTCGGTCGCTTCAGCATGTCGCACGACATTGGTGAACGCTTCCTGGAAAATACGAAAGAGCGCCGTCGCTACTTCCGGACTGACTTTGGAAACATCGCCAAACGTCTCGATGTGGCACTGGATGCCGGAGCGTTCCTGGAAATCCTGAGCCTGCCACTCAATTGCCGCCGCGAGTCCCAGGTGATCTAAAATGGGCGGGCGCAGGTCAGTCGCGATTTTCTGAACCGTGACGATGGCATTATCGATCAATTCTTCCAGCGATTTTATTTGCGTTGCGTGCTTCTGCGGATCGGCGGTGCGTTTTTGCAGCGCGCCTAGTTGGATTTTGAAAAGCGACAAAGTTTGCCCCAATTCGTCGTGAATTTCCCGCGCCACTCGGGTGCGTTCCTTCTCGCGAACAGATTCGAGAAACGTTGCCAGATTTCGCAAGTCTTTCCGTGATTTCCGCAATCGCCGTTCAACCCGAACGCGCTCAATTATTTCCTCCCGCAGTTTGGCCGTGCGGTCGGCGACGCGTTCTTCCATTCGGTCGTAGGCTCTTTGCAGCGCTCTTTTTTTCTCTTGCAATTCCGCCGTTTTCATCGCGATTTCGATTTTGAGCCGCCGCTTGTCCATTTTAATGTTTTGCGTGCGAAGGACATGCGCGGCGAGAATGGTGCCCAAAATGGATAAGCTCAATAGAACCCGGCCCCACAAAGACTGCCAATAAGGCGCTTCATCGGGCGAACTATTCAGCGCCCAGGCGAAGAGAGTAGCGTTGAAATGAACTGACTCATCAGCCCGGAGCGCCTCATCCCTTTCGAGACCGTTGAAAAAGCCCAGGTTCGTCATGCTGCAAACATCTTTTTTTGCCCTGACAATCGAACTTTGAGCGCAGCCTTTGCCGGATGAGAGCAAAGATTCTTTCAGAACGACAAAATGATGAGCTTCTTCGACAGTCTCTTGTTCTATTGCAAAGCCCCGCTTGCCCGTTCCTTTTTCCGGCAATTCAGAGAGAACAAAAAGCGCGAAAAAAAGCAGTGGCGTGATCGGAAGCTTTTTAATCGAAAGAGGTTTCATGCAGGATAATCTATTCCAATCTGAAAGATTGCGCGAAGATTTCGAAAGCCGGTCTCCAATTTCGGATGGTTTCCCGAGGCCCGATCGCTTTGAAAAACCAGGGGCCCTGACCCGTCTCGGCGATAGCCGCCATCAAGGCATAGTCCGGCATTCTGTCCTTGGGGCCCTGCATCATCGCCGGGTTTTGCGATTTCAAGTAAACGCCTTCCAAATAAACCAGAGTCACGGGAATTTCATTGACGACGATTTTGGCTGTATCCGCGACGACCGCCCCGTCTTCTTTTTCGAACTGCTTGCGCCAACGCTCGATGTTCGCGCCAACGCCGCCGCCCATACCGGGGAAATGCGCTACGGTAAGCTCTGCATCGTTTTCGCTGTCATGGGCGGGCAAAATATACTCGTCTTTCCGCATCCGCGTACTGGGCGTTTGACGCGCCCAAGCCTCGTGCGGCGTGTAGGCCAAAATTCCGGATTGAGACGATTCCGGCGATTTTTCCGCTGAAGATTGTTGCGTCCCGGAATTCTCACTGCAAGCGGAAAAAATCGCGAGCGTCACAGTGATTATCCAAACGTGTGTCAAGAATGTCCGTTTCATTTTTCAAATTCCTTTCAATCTGCCGTTCAGTTAGCGCGCAGGAGTGCGGCTTTTGGGTAATTTCGAACTCTGCCAGGGTTCCGAACCCTGGCAGAGTTACATCAGTTATTTGTATGCCAAGACCGCCAATGCAGTTGGGAAGCTTCTGAATAACTGATGTTACGCACTCTTGAAAATTTTTCAACCAGCGCCAAAGGAACGTCGCTTTTACGCCATTCCCGCCTGCCGGGAATGACTTTAACAGGAGTTTCTTTGGTTTCATAGCTGGTGCGTAACATCAGTGAATAACTCTTTTTCGGAGTGCGGTGATTTATCGTCGCACCGTAGATTCCAAATCAAACACTGAAGGGTTTGACTCCGGAGTGAGCTTCTTTTCGACCAAGACCGCAAACGCAGTTCGTCAGCTGAACAAGCGCTCTTTTATTGTACGAGTCCGTGTTTTATGGCGTAATAAGTCAGTTCAGAATTATTGGCCATATCCATTTTTTCAAGAATTCTGGCGCGATTCGTACTCACCGTGCTCACGCTCAGGTTTAATTCTTCAGCGATTTTTTTGACCGGCAACCCTGACGCGATTTTGCAAAACACCTGGTATTCGCGATTCGAAAGTTTGTCGTGCGGCGTGCGATCCGAGCCTTTCTCAATGTCCAGCGCCAGTTGCTCCGCCACTTCCGGGCTGATGAAACGTCTGCCTTCCGCCACAATTTGGACGGCGTTGGCCAGCTCTTCCGCCGCGCGATGTTTGGTAAGATAACCCGCCGCGCCTAGTTTAATTGTCCGCACGGCGTAGTGTTCTTCCGGGTGCATGCTGAGTACGAGCACGCGCGCATCTTCTTCTCGTCGCAGCTCTTGCAAAATATCGAGACCGTCGCGTCCCGGCATGGAAATATCGAGCACGACAACGTCATGCTTGCATTCCTGGGCCAAAGCAAGCGCTTCGAAGGCCTCGCTGGCTTCGCCGACCACCTCGATGTTTGAGATGTCGTTCAAAATCTGTTTCAAGCCCTGCCGAAACATGATGTGATCGTCAACGAGCAATACTTTGATCATGGCTCACCTTTTTCACGCGGTCAGTTCCTAAGTTCCGATTTGGGAACCAGCCTGATTCAAGAAACTTCTGTTTCTCGTCTTTTCTAAATCCACGTCCGTATCGTCAACTTTCGATTCCGTATTCGTCGCCGCCTGCGATTTTTCTGCTACGCTTTTGCATCACAATTCTGAGCTTGGTGCAGGAAAACGCGCCCGGTCTTCGGTGAATTGCGGTGCGTTGCTTACAAAAATGGAGAATCAGACAAGAATCATGCCTCAGTTAGCGGCAGGGGGGTGATTAGGAGCGGGTTCATGAGTAGGCGAGCAAGCGGTGAAAACAATTTCCCGACCTGTAACCCGGACAGGGCTCCGAGCCCTGTCCGGGTTACAATGGGTTTCAAATTAAACAATTTCAACGGTCACCGCGCCTTGCGGACGCGCCATGCAAGCAAGACGAAACTCGCCCGGTTCTCGCTCACAAACGTCTTCGAGCGTTTCGGATTCTTCGTCGCCGGGCGCGTTCAAGTTTTCACGCCCTTTGAGAATACGGATCAAATCGCTGCCGCATTGCCCGGCGCGACAATCGGCGCTGAGCGTTACGCCGTTTTTTTCTGCGATTTCGCAAATTGTTTGTCCGGGCTTAAAAGGACAGATTTTGCCCTGCGGACTGAACTCCACCGTATTTTGTGTTGCACCTCCGCCTTCTTGTCCGGACAGGATGATTTCTGAAGATGCGGGGTTAGTAAGCTGAGGACTTTTGCCGTTCTTGCTTGAAACAAGCGGATTTGCCGTCCGCGCGTTTGTCGATAAATCCTGTGATTTTGGCGGAGACTGAATTTCGGTTTTCAAGACCGACGGGATGGTGCTCTTTCCAGATTGCAGGTACAATTTTAACGCTTGCTTTCCAAGCCTGACTTCATCGTCGTTGGAAATTTTGACCAGCCCGTTAATTTTCAGATAACTGCCGTTAGCGCTTTCCAAGTCACGGATCACGACTTTTTCACTTTTGAGAGCGACGGAAACATGCCGTCGTGAGAGGCTTAAGTCTTCCGCTCCGCCGATAATGTCCAAATGTTCTCTTCCGATAATTGTCGCATCGAGGGAGAGGGGAATACGCCGCAAATTCCGCGAACCTTCACTATAGTGGAGCAGGGCGGGCTGATCAACGCCGTTTTGGACGGCGAAAAGTTGTTGCCCGGCGCGCAAAACGTCGCCTGATTTTAGCGTCGCTTCAAATCCCGGCGATAAGCGTAGAAAAACGCCTGCTTGACAGCCGTCGTCGCGCAGATAAACGCCTTCCGGGCGGCGAATAAACGTGATTCGGTCTTGAGGGGAAAGTGACGGGTCGTCTGGGAATGAAAGGTCGCAGTCTTGTTTTCCAACAGTTACGACAGCGTTTTCCGGAAGATGAATTCGGCGGTCTTCCAAGCCTTCTTTGCTAAAAAGCGCTAGCCACGCTTCAGTCTCAGTACTCGCCGCCGGAGTTTGTCTGAGGTCTTCCTCGACCGAATCGCTTTCTCGGTTGTCTGGCTCTGAAATTGGCGTTGAATTTTTATGCACGATTTGGCTAACGGTAGCCGTGACCGTTCGGTTTTGCGTCTGTCTCGCCAATCGCTGGTGGATTTGTTCGGCGGCATAAACACCGTCAAGCAACGCTCTTTTGATGTTACCGCGGTGCTTGATTTTTCGCAAGTTGGTCAACTGACCGTCAAAAGCGTCGGTCTCAAAATAAGCAGGACTGAGCAAATCCCCGACAATGAAAATGTTTTTTTGCGCCGATTCCATGCTTGGCGTAACGACGAGCCGCTTTTTCCCTGATTCGCCGCTCGCGACTTGCTCGATTCCCATTTTTTTCAGGACGTCATTTGGCGTTTCCTGGCCGATGCAGGCGAGACACATTTTTTTGCTGAATTCAAAGTACGTTGCGGCGTCCGGGCGCTCCGAAGCTGGTTTTGGGCCGACGCGTATGCTCAAAACTTCTCTGGACTCGCTGGTTTTGACTACGGCGACTGCCTCGCTGTTCGGCAAGTATTGAATGTTGCCGTTGCCGACAAACGCTTCGAAAAACGCTTGCGACAGCGCCTTCGAGACTTTCGGCATTTTTTCTCGACGATAGGACCAATACACCGCCGAAGCGTCTCCCGTCGCCGCTTTTTTGTTGGAAATAGCGATCACGGCCTCCGCCGCTGAAGTCCCGCCGCCGATCACGCAGGCGGAACCGCCGACGTAATCCCGAGGATCAGAAAGTTGGCAAGCGATTCCAGAAATATCGCCTGGAATTGACAAACGTCGCGTCGCGGTCTTGCCCATAGCGGCGACGATTGTTCTCACCGAAAAAACGACCTTTTTTTGCGTCCGAAGATTCTGCGCAACGACGTTCCAAAGTTCGCCTGAAGGTGAAATTTTAACCGCTTCGAAGCCAATTTTGATTGGCACGTTGAATTTCTGATAAAGCGACTTCCAACGTTGGCACAAATCGTCTTTGTCGATAGGGTCGAACCTTAGACGGGCGATTAGATCGCCGCCATCGGGGAAATCCAGCTCACTTGCCCCGCCAAAATCCGGCAGGATCAATTTGTCCTTTGCGTAATCGCGGATTCGCTTTAAAACGTCATCATTATCAATGACTTGCACGGATAAACCCAATTCTTGCGCTCGAAACGCTGCGCCGGTTCCAGCAGGCCCGGCGCCCAAAACCAAGACGTCCAATATCTCCATTGCTTCTGCAATCTCTCGCTTTTAGAGTGTGCATGGTAAGTCTCCGTTTTGTCATTCAGCAGGAATCTTTTTAGGCTGCCAGGTATGAACGTTCCCACAATTTTGGGGGGAAAAGCCTAAAAAAGATGCTTCCAGCGTGACAATTGGGTGTTTTCCAAACACACTTTTTGTGTCGATCTTTTGTTGTTTTTTGCCCGTCGCGCATCTAATGAGTTGACCGAAGCTTCGTCTCAACCCAGCCAAAACGAATACTCGCACCAGATTTTACCCGCGTCTCTTCTGAAACTTTGCCGCCTTGCAAATAAGTGTTGTTTGTGCTGCCTAAATCTCTTAAAACAAGCCCTTCAGGAGTAACCAAAATTGATGCGTGCTTTTTTGACAACGACGCATTTTGAATGTAAATATCGCACCTTTTGCTGCGCCCGATAATGTTTTCACCGGTCTTTAAATAAAATCTCTTTTTGCGATAAAGCCGCAGTTGCAGTTCAATAAAATAATCGGTCGTCTGAGGTTGCGCAGTCGTTGAAGGACGGTTTTTTGACAATGACGACCTTGAGCCCGGCAGGCGAAAAACGCCCGATTGCAAAACCGTCTTCAACAAGCTTTGTTTTTTGCCGCCGTTGTCAGCCTTTGGTTTTTTGAGCGGCGGTTGCGCCGGATTTTCCACCACAGTCGTTTTGTATGTCGGCGCCTCGGGCTGAACGGCGGGGAGATTTCCGTGCCGGCGAGAATGGCCGTTTGGGTTGGCGGCGCTTTGAGATTCTAACGCACTGACTTGGCTTTTCATCTCGCCTTCCCAGCTCGGCGCGGCGGGGCGCAGCGGAACGGTTTCGACGCCGCCTTTGGGCGGTTTAGACGATTGCCCGCCGCGTTCATTGTTGACGCCGACGGTTTGGAAAAAGAAATCGAAAGACCGAGCGATGGTGATAACATGAACGCCTTCAAGACGTTTTATCTCATCGACGCGCACGCCGTCAATCTCAACGCCGTTTTGACTGGATAAGTTTTTTAAAATAAATGTCTTAGCTTCGTGATCGTAGTAAATTCCGGCATGGAAATTCGAAACGCTTTTATGCGGAATAATAATGCTGTTTCGTCGATGGCGCCCGATGGACGCTTTTTCCGTGATGAAAAATTCCTTGCCCGCCATAAGACCGGTTTTGCAAAAAAACTTGGCTCGCATACTTTCTCCCACAAAAATGAATTATTGAAGTCCCAAAAATGATAAATAGTCTTGCTTCACAGCTCACCTCGGATGAAAATCATGACAAGTCACGCATTTGTCAGCGACGCCGGCAGTGCCGTGGCATTGTTGACAAGTTTCTATTTCCGGAATGTTGATCACTGTGGATATGTCACTGGCTTGGTTCGCGGTTGCTTCTTTTTGTAACTCTTTTGTGATTGGCAGCTTGTTATGACAATCCAGACACTGCGCCAGCAAAACATGCGGCTTGTGATTAAAGTCCGCTTTCGTAAAAACGCGTTGATCTTTTTGCACCGGGAGGATTTGAGCTTCCGGGATCGTGTGGCAGGCAATGCACGCTTCAGCGACGTGTTTGGCCTGCTTCAGCAAGCCCATCGCCTGTAAACGCACGCGCGCCGGATTCATTTTTCGATCCTGAGCAAGACGCTCCAGCGCCGCTTTGATTGTTGATAATTTTTTCAGAACGATCGCGTCGCGATGAACGACGTCATCCCGGGCGGCGCGCTTTATCGGCAGGTGGCAATCGCTGCAATGTTTTGCGTAGTTGATGGGCTCAAAATGGTTGAAATCGTTTGCCGGGTTGTGGCATTGCTTGCAGGCTTCCCCGGCGGCGCTTTTGGAGAGCTCTCCCGAACTCAGTATTTCGACGTGCTGCGAATGTGAAAATTGCAATGTGCCGGAATCTCTGAGCTTGTTGCGCGCGAAGGCGAACTCCGGGTGCGCTGAATTGAAGGAACCAAATTGGTGGCAAGAGATGCATTCTGAATCATGCGGTTCGGAGATGTTGGCTTGTCGACCTAAATGCTCCAAATGACAAGCGGCGCAATCTTCTTTGTGGGCGAAAACTTCCAGAAGCCGAGCCTGAGTCGGCTTTCCGGCAAAATGAGATTCGATGCGGTAAAAATTTTCATCGTCAGGCTTTGTATGGCAGGATTCGCATTTTGCGTTAGAAACAGGTTTGAACGACGTGTGGCAGGCGGCGCAGTCGTCTTCGAGCTTTGCGTGAAAAGAGGAGAGCGGGCCGCTGGAGAAAAAATGCTCATCCGCCATCTGATGGTAAATGAACGCAGTTAAAGAAACGAGCAGGGAAAAGCTGATAAAAATCCCCGCCGTTTTCCCTTTTCTTTGAGGCTGAACATACTGTTTCGCGAAAGGCAGTCCGAATTTTGTATAGCGGCCTTTTTTGCCCAATTTCTTCCCGGTGCGGCTCATGGTCGTATGAAAGTTTCACCATAATTTTCAATAGTAACTGATGTTACGTGCCAGTTAAGAAACCAAAGAAATTCCTGTTAAAGTCATTCCCGCGCAGGCGGGAATCCAGGGGCGGTGCGCGATTGACTGGATTCCCGCCTGCGCGGGAATGACGCAAAAGCGCCGTTTCTCTGGCGCCGTTTCGGAAATTTCCAAGAGTGCGGAACATCAGTAGTAAATTACCGCAAAAACATGCAGCGCCGTTAGAATGATCAGCAGCAAAGAAGCGGGGATGTGCAGATAAAGCCATTTTCGTAAAACCGTCTGCAGCGTAAAATGAGCGTCCAACTCCAGTCGAGCGCGGCATATTTTTTCCAGGGTTGAGAGCGATCTCTTTTCTCTGAGAGAAGCGTTTTTTCGAATGTAGTCGAGCTTGCGCACTTGCGCCTGAATCCCGCCGCCGAGATCGAATAAATACGCCGGGGCGAATCGCGGCTGCACAAAAATGCTCGCGATATACTCCGTGCAAAAATTTCTCATCGACATTGGCAGCGGGGCCGCCGCTTCAATCGCTCGTTCCTGAAGCTCGGCAGCCAAGTCGGGGATGCGCTCATACAAAGCTTCAAATTGAAAACCGCCGGTCATCGATCTGGGAATCCATTTTTGCAGGAATACGCCGACCAGGCCGCTTAAAACCACCCAGGCCGCAATGAAATAAAGCCAAACAGTCAAAAGGTCATTGGGCCATCGGAATCCGGAGTGCAGCAAAATCAAAAGCAAGAACAAGACTCCGCCATAAACATGAAACTGAACCCATTGCTGCGTTCTAATCCGCCCGTTTTTGACGCGCCTTCTGCGCACTCCCAAAAACGCCGCCGCCAACATGAGCGCTGTTGCGGCAATGCCGTAACTCATGCCCCACCAGCTGCCGGGCTGCGTATCCTGCGTCTGGGAGTAGATGAAAAAGCTCGCAATACACACGAGCGACAAGCTTGAAAAAACGAGAAGCCAGCCGGGCGACTGCACCCAGGTTTGCGGCGATTTAATTCTTCTCTGTTCCATTTGTCGATGAAATTTAAGCGTTAAACACTGCGGCGTTGCGTATCGTAATTCGCCGCTATTGATTCAACAAATCCTGTAATTCCGCCAAACTGCCGATGCGCCAGGCGCAGCCGTTCGGGCAATTATTCACGCATGCCGGACCGTGCGAAGAACCGGCGCACAAATCGCACTTGCTTGAAACCAGGCGATCCTTGCCGCGCAAATGCTCCGGGATCATGTTGGCCGACCATTTTTCGCCGGTCTCGACCATGGTGATCGCGTCGTAAGGACAATTGCGCTCGCACGTCCGACAGCCAATGCAGAGTTGCGGTTCAATTTCTACCAGCCCCCTGACTCCGGCTCGGTGAATCGCTCCGGTCGGGCAGCCGATCAGACACGCCGGATCGTGACAGTGGTAGCAGGCGCGCGTGATTAAAAAATTTTCGAAGCGGTCGCCCTCGCGCACAAATCGCGGGCGGCCGCCGTGCATGTCGGCGCAGGCGCGGACG
>CAXHAT010000250.1:0-9950 GCA_964014485.1 uncultured Deferribacteres bacterium | reverse complement strand
CTCATCCACCTTAACTTCTCGTAAAAACTGTCTTGACATTGGGGTCCACTTCAAAGACCGGAATTGTCTTGCTGGAAGCATCTTTTTTGATCCAACCCTTGAACTTTTGTGCATAATCTGTACTGGGCGATAACAAGGATTCCTTCTGAATGACAAAACTGGACCTTTCAACGGCTCGAGAAGGCGGTTTACAAAAAAGTGTCAGGTAGAGAACAACATCATCAAACCCCAGCTTACTCAGCCGGTCGACTTCCGTTTTTCAAATCATTCAATTCTAGGTTAACTTGCATCGTTATAGCTGTCGAATTTGTAAAAGGTGGAATCATGTTTTTTCGAAAAAGCGCTCTCATCATACCGCTTGCCGTTTTGCTGGTCACAAAATCCTCCGCTCAAGGCACGTTTGAAGATTATCAGCGCGCCGACCAGTTTATTACGCAAAACGCTGAAAAACTCATGGCTAACCTGCGCGTCGCGCCGCATTGGATCGACGAATCTTCCAGCTTTTGGTATCGAAATCGGCTTATAGACAACCACAAAGAATTCATTTTAGTCGACTCAGAAAAAGGCGTTCGCGAGCGCGCTTTCGATCATGAGCGATTGGCCATCGCACTTTCAAAACAAGGCGTCAAAAGCTATCGCGCGACAAAGCTGCCGTTTGATTTCTTCGAATATTCCAGTGACGACGCCATCGAATTCCAGTTTGGAAAATCGCGCTGGCGCTGTGATTTGAAAGATTATTCGCTCGAAAAAATCGAGGAAAAAGAAAAGCCCTCAGGCTTGTCTCCGGACAGTTCCTGGGTCGCCTTTTATCGCGATTACAATCTCTGGCTGCGCTCAACCGATTCCGGCGAAGAATGGCCGTTGACGACGGACGGAGCGGAAAAGCACGACTACGGCTACTGGCCGTCGTGGTATGAACTGGAAAACCTGAGCAAGCCTGCGGAGCCGAGCGTCCCGGAAGTTTCAATTTCCTGGTCGCCGGATTCGAAAAAGATTTTGGCGTTTCGACTGGATCGCAGAAATGCACAAAAACTGTTTTTGATGAAGTATGCGCCGGAAGACGATCTTCGCGCGCAGGCGTTTGCTTACGAACGCGCCCTGCCCGGCGACACGCTCTTAACAATGGTCGAGTACATGGTTTTTGACGCAGAGTCTCGGGGACGCGTCAACCTGCAGCTTGAGAAATGGCCATCTTTTTTAGCCTCGGGCGGGCCATTCTGGTTGGAAAACAGTCGTCGTTTACATTTTCGGCGATTTCATCGCGGCTATAATTTTGTCGAACTGTTGGAGATCGACGCGACGACCGGCGGCGTGCGCAAAATTCTGGAGGAGCGACAGAAAACGTTCGTCGACCTATACCTGCTGGACAGCCGCTTTCTCAAAGAGCGCGAGAAAATCCTGTGGACTTCCGAGCGCAGCGGCTGGAATCATATTTACTTGTTTGACGCCAAAACCGGCGCGATGAACAAGCAAGTGACGCAGGGTGATTTCATGGTTCATGCACTTCAGCGCGTCGATGAGAAACGGCGGGAAATCTGGTTTACCGCAGGCGGACGAGAAAAGGAGCGCGATCCGTATTTTTCACATCTCTACAAAGTTGGATTTGACGGCAAAGGCTTGAAGCTGCTTACCCCGGAAGACGCGGATCACAGCGTATCGTTTTCACCGAACGGCGAGTTCTTCGTCGACGTTTTTTCACGGGTTGACCTGGCTCCGAAAAGCGTTCTTCGGCGCAGCAAGGACGGAAAAATCGTTCGCGTTTTGGAAGAAGCGAATATCGAAAAATTGCTCGCGACCGGTTGGAGACACCCGGAAGCTTTCAAAGTCAAAGGTCGCGACGGGGAGACGGACATTTACGGCGCTATTTTTCGTCCGGCGAATTTCGATTCGACCAAAAAGTATCCTGTTATCGATGCAACTTACACCGGGCCGCACACTTTTCGTACGCCGAAATCATTTTTCGGCGCTTACCGCGATCATGCGCAGGCGTTGGCGCAAATAGGCTTTATCGTTGTAACCGTGGACGGGCTGGGCACTTCGCGGCGTTCAAAGGCTTTCCATGATTTCTCGCATCAAAATCTGGGCGACGCCGGTTCCGCGGATCATATTCTTGCCATCAAAAAAATGGCGCGAAAATACGCCTGGATGGACACGACGCGGGTGGGGATTTTCGGACATTCAGCGGGGGGATACGAGGCTGCGCACGCCTTGCTTGTCCATCCGGAATTTTACAAAGTCGCCATATCTTCGGCAGGCAATCACGATCACCGAATGGCAAAAGTCTGGTGGCCGGAAAAGTTCATGGGGCTGCTCGGCGAGCATTACGAACAGCAATCAAACTTGACGCTTGCCAAAAACCTGCAAGGCAAGCTCTTGCTCGCGACCGGCGACATGGACAATAACGTCAACCCCGCCGCGACGATCCGTCTCGCCGATGCGCTGATTAAATCGAACAAAGATTTTGATCTGCTCATGATACCGAACAAATCGCACCGTCTTTCCGACCACCCGTATTTTTTGCGCAAACGCTGGGATTATTTTGTAGAACACCTGCTCGGCGTGACGCCCCCGAAGGAATTCGTTATCACCGCGTTCGATGAAGCGGGGAATGAGTAATCGCTTTAACTTCTGGATAATTGAACCCTGGCAGGGCTCTGAACCCTGCCAAGGCTGTGCATTTTTCTTCTCGAAAAGCCAAAATCATATGCTGCATTAAGCAAAATGACCGCGGCTTTTCCGAATGCCTTGTCTAGCAAAAGCTATTGCCTTTCATCAACCAGCGAATCGACGACGCTCGGGTCGGCAAGCGTGGATGTGTCGCCAAGATTGTCAAGATCGCCTTCGGCAATTTTGCGCAAAATCCGGCGCATGATTTTCCCGGAACGCGTCTTGGGCAACGCCGGGGTGAACTGTACTTTGTCCGGCTTGGAGTGCGGGCCGATGAGCTTTTTCACTGAGGCGTTAATGTCACTTGTAATGTTGTCGCTCGGATCGACGCCCGTCATCAGCGTGACGAACGCGTAAATCCCCTGCCCCTTAATTTCATGGGGAAAACCGACGACCGCGGCTTCGGCCACGCCGTCCGCATGACCAATGGCGCCTTCCACCTCCGCCGTTCCAATGCGGTGCCCTGAAACGTTAAGCACGTCATCGACGCGTCCGGTAATCCAGTAATAACCGTCTTCGTCGCGCTTGGCGCCGTCGCCGGTCATGTAATAGCCGGGAAAGCGATCGAAATAAGTCTGGCGGAACCGTTCGTGATCGCCGTATACGGTGCGCATCTGCCCAGGCCAAGCGGATTTGATGCAAAGATAGCCTTGCGCTTCACCTTCCAATTCTTTTCCGTTTTCATCGAGCAACACTGGTTCAATCCCAAAAAACGGTACCGTTGCCGAGCCGGGCTTGGTGGCAATCGCGCCGGGAAGCGGCGTCATCAAAATGCCGCCGGTTTCGGTCTGCCACCAAGTGTCAATAATTGGACAGTGCTCGCCGCCGATGACTTTTCTGTACCACATCCATTCCGGCTCTTTGATTGGCTCGCCAACAGTGCCAAGCAGTTTCAATGAGGACAAATCATGCTTTTGCGGCCACGCATCGCCTTCTTTCATCAAGGCGCGAATTGCCGTTGGCGCGGTATAGAAAATCTGCACTTTGTACTTCTCAACGATCTGCCAAAACCGGCCAAAATCCGGGTAGTTGGGCACGCCCTCATACATCATGGTCACAGCTCTATTGGCCATTGGCCCGTAAACGATGTAGGAATGACCCGTAATCCAGCCAATGTCCGCCGTACACCAATAAATATCGTCTTCGTGATAATCAAAAATGATCTCGTGAGTATAGGCGGTGTAAACGAGATAACCGCCGGTGGTATGCAAAACGCCCTTCGGCTTGCCGGTCGATCCTGATGTGTAGAGAATAAAAAGCGGGTCTTCCGCATCCATTTCTTCCGGGGGACATTTCGCTTCCGCTTTGGCCATTTCATTGTGCCAATAAACATCGCGGTCGCCTTCCATATCAACTGTTTTGCCCGTTCGCTGAACAACGATTGTTTTTTCGATGGACGGGCATTCAACAAGTGCGCGGTCGGCGTTTTCCTTCATTGGAATATCGGTTTTTGTCCCACGCACGCCGGAATCCTGAGTGATCAAAATTTTGCAAGACGAGTCGTTAATGCGGTCACGTAACGAGTCTGAGCTAAAAGCGCCAAAAACGATGGAATGCACCGCGCCAATGCGTGCGCAAGCCAGCATGGCAACCGGCAATTCCGGAATCATTTGCATGTAAATGCAAACGCGGTCGCCTTTTTCGGCGCCATTGTTTTTTAGAACATTCGCGAATTTCTCCACTTCCGCGAGCAATTCCGAGTAGGAAAAAGTCTTTGATTCGTTTGGATTGTTTCCTTCCCAAATCAGCGCCGTTTTATCGCCGTGGCCGGCTTCAACATGACGGTCGAGACAATTGTAGCTGACATTCAATTTGCCCCCCAAAAACCACTTGACATCCGCTTTCACGTAGTCGTACTCACATACCTTGTCCCATTTTTTGAACCAGTGCAGCCGTTCCGCCGTTTCCCCCCAGAATTCCTCCGGCGCTTGCAAGGATTTGTCGTAAATTTCCTGGTATTGTTCGCGTGATCGAATATACGCTTTGGCCGAAAAATCTTCCGGCGGATTGAATTTGGCGACTTCGCTCATTATGATTTCTCCTGACTTTGAAGCTTCCCGGTTAATGCGTAAATGGAAAGTCCCGAATTGTCATGCTGGAAGCATCTTTTTAGACTCTTCCGCAATAATTGCGGGGAACGTTCAGGCAAAGCCGCCTAAAAAGATTCCTGCGAAATAACAAAACGGGGATCATCCAAACACGCTCTTGGAATCGTTAATTCATACATTCATAGGAGCATTCTTTTACCACTGTATAAGCTAAAATACGCTTCGCACCGAGGCAAGCGATTATTGCGCTTTTTTGAATATTTGCAGAATTTTTGGAACTTAAGCTGGATGATTGAAAAATGAATTGCTTCACCAGTCAAGGGAGGTTATATTACTGGCGTAAGGTGCCCCGGACTGTACGGGGATTTATAGCACGGCTGAAATACCGTGCGCCTATCGGAACTGTCCGTAGCTTCTCAAGGGCTCACATTTGTGGGCCCTTTTTTTATGGGATCGTTAAGAGATGAACTTTGCTCTCAAATATGCGGTACGCTTCCAAAACTGACTTTGCTCTGGTTTTGTTGGCAACATCAGTGTTGGATGCAAAGTCAATCATATAGGCGCAAAAATCAGCTAACTGCAACCCAGCGTAAAAATTGGAAAATCCAAACCACGGCAATTCGACAAAATGCCGGGATTTTCTTTGCTTCCTCCATTCCCTGAATGAATCAATTAGCCTTCGATCTTGCAAACTTGAATGTAGAGTCGAGCGAGAATCAATCAAAAGTAGAGCTTCTTTCTCTGACAAATTCATCGATATCTGATCAAGTAATCGCCAAAACGCCAATCGATAAAGTTGTTCTTCCGATTCAAGCAAATTGGAAAGTTGCATTTTATTCACTCGAACAGCATAAAGCGAGCAAGGCAGCGCCAATATTAAATCAGCGAATTCATTCATGATACTGACACGTTCTGACCAGTTCAAAGCCTGAAAGAGGCCTTCGCCATGACGAATGTCCCTGCCCTTCAATTCGAAATCTTCTGGCTTTGCCCAAGGAAAGAGTCGGCCTTTAAACTCATGTATGCGTCGGTCGACAGCAAGACTTTTTGAAGAATGAACTTCTACACCGGATAACAGGAAAAAATCGCTTTGTTTATCTTTGTACCCGGTGCCGCTTTCATCAATGTAATAAAAGAGCATTGACCGCCCCCATCTACTTTCTATTTAATCACCGCAAACTTTCCGATATGCTGATCGCCCGTCGCCGGCACTTCAATGTGATAAACATACACGCCCGCCGCGATTTCAAGGCCTTCCTGGGTTAGCAAATCCCATTGCACAATTCCCTCGCCGAAAGTGTTGTTGACCTCAACGACGTCGACCAAGACGCCGCTTGAGGTGAAAATCTTGATCGTACATTGCGCCGGAATATTGGTGAACATGATACGGCGGCGCTGGTTCAGAAACGGATTTTGCACCGCAGGCTCCATCGCGTTCGTTGCGACGTAGGGATTCGGCACAACCTTGATCTTGCTCAGGTTTTGCGTGATCGCAGCATTGTCAATCTCATCGGTTTTGCGAACGGTGAAGCGAAATTCGTCTTGCTGCGTAAAGGGGCGGGTGAAGCGAACGTGGTAAACGTCGTCCGGCTGCGGCAGAGCATTTTCGCTGGCGGCGTTGAGAAAATCCAGCACAAAGACCGTCCCGGCCCACCTTCCAGTAGAAGAAACGGAACCGGCAAGGATTCTGTCTTTCAGAATGTTAAACTCGCCGTCTTCGTCGAAGTCCCAGCCGACCAAATCCAACAATTCCGGCGAGCCGTCTTCGTTGAAAAACCCCTTCTTGACGACGTAAAAATTGAAGCCCATTTCAGTAAAAAGGAAACGCCGCGAAATTCGACCGAAGTTCTCGTCGCGAGCGGAAATCGCAACGACGCGTCCGGTATAAGCTGCTGGATCGTTGGTAAAAACAATGTCGTAATCCCATGCAAAAAACGGCGTTTCACGCTCGCTAAACGCAATATTCATGCTTGCCGAACCGACCACCCAGCCAGAATTCTCCGGATCATGCATTACCGTGTCAGCCACATTTAACATCCTGAGACGAAGACCGTCGAAGACGTCGCTGGAAAACTCCGAACCCGCATTGAAATTCCAGAATCGCAAAACCGGGTCGTAAACCAAATTTTCAAACGCAAAACTTTCAGGATTTTCTTGATAAACCAGAGAGTCGCCATCGGTTTCATCGAATACCTGGAAGCCGTTGTTGACGTACATCAATCCGTTCGGCGCGTTGCGAATCGTCAGCATGGTGTCAACGTTAAACTTGACGCGATACGTATGATCGGTCTTGAGTTCTTGCGCTGAAAGAATTTCAGGAATGATCGAAGCTGTGCCGAACACCGTCTTGGTCGAATCAACTTCCAAGCCCGGCGGGATGTAGCCCGCCGCGTTTTGCCGCGGCTGCACAACAGCCACGTTTTTGCTCACGGCGCGGATATTCTCGTCTTCATCCAAATCGATGATAATCGGACTCTCGGAAGGAGCAATTCCCGGCTCGATTTGCGGTGCGCCGTAATCATAGGAAACCAGCGCGTAATAATACGTGCGCCCGTTTTCGACCTCGCGATCGATAAAATGATGGACAATGCCGCTCTCAAAACCAAGGTTGTAAGCGATGCCGTTGACAAGACCAAAGTTGGTAAAGCCGAAGCGTCCGTCGATCAAGTCCGCCTGGAAAATCGGTTTTTTGATCAATGGCGTACCGAAGCCGTCGGTGATCACTTCGGAATCACTGAATCTTTTATCGGTGGAACGGAAAACTTTGTAGCCTTCGAAATCATTAACATTGCCGACAAAAGGATCGCGCGTCAATTTATCAGCGCGGTCGTCCCAGGTGAGCACAACGAAGCCGTCGCCGGGCGTTGCCGTGAGCGCAGGCGTGAGCGGCGGTTGAGCAAAGCGGTAATCCTTGTCGTAGATTACCTGCACTATCCGTTTTTGCTCAAACAACGCCGGCGCCCGGTGATCCGAAGCGTTCAAGCCTTGCAGCGGATCGAACGAGTGCAGCTCAGACATCGAAATTCTTTCGGTGCGTCCTTGAAACAACGGGAACGGCCCCGAGGCGAAAGTCTCAATCAAGTTTGAAATGTTGCCGAGAAAAGCGATAGTTGAATCTTCGCCAATCAAGTCCCACATGGAACGGTCGCCGCGAAACCAACGAAAATCAGTTGCGTGACTGGGCACGGGAAACAATCGGAACGAGGTCAGACCGACCATGTCCGATTCGTTGACGTCCGTCAGGTTAAAATTCGGTTCGCTGCCCACGCCTTCCTTAAACGACGGCATGTGATCCCCTTCTCCTTCGTCCGGGCCGCTGTAATTCAACTCGCCGGGCCCGACGCCGTCAATACCGATATCATCCCCCGCGAACTCAGTGACGTCATAAACGCCGTCGCCGTTTAAATCTTCGCCGTCCGTCCAGTCCTGATCTTCGTCTGCGTCCCAGTGTTCTTTTAAATCTTCCGGCTGCAGGCGATAAAAATCGAGAAATTTCTGTACGTCAGCGATGCCGTCCATAGGGCCGACCAGCGTCATCGGCACATTGTCGCGCTGTTCATCAATCAATCCATCATCATCGTTGTCTCGACCGTCAAACGGCAGTCCGGGGCTTTCGAGGTAAGCAAATCCCATGGTGCCGGTTGGGAAACCGCCGCTGCCAATGCCGTCAACGTCCCACGAATATGCCATGTCAATCTGGCGGTCGAAAAAGCCGAGCTCATCGTCGCTTTCGGCGCCAATGCCGTTGTCCACCCAATAGCCAAACGCAACTTGCGGCAGATCGTAATCAGAAATATTGGCTATGGTATACTCCCAAAAAATCGCGTCGCGCGCTTGCGGATTGTTCCACTGGAATCCGCGCTGCTCCACACGAAGTCCCAGACCGCCCCACGGTTTGCCGCGCTGAATCGTAACATTTGGCAGCAAATCACCGATAAAATGTCCGGGACGCGGGTAATATTTCACGCGGTCTTCCGGGCCGAGATACTCCTGATCCTGAGCGTCGTTTGCGACAAAGTAGGATTCCAAATCGGCAAAGCGGACGCCGCGTCCAAAACGCCCGTTCCATTCGCCGGGCCACTTGGTTGCGCGCCCGATTGAAGGCCAGCCGCCTCTCGGCCATGTGTCTTCCAAATTGCTCATCGCCGGGAATTCGTTCAGTTCGTCGAAATAGCCGAACACGGGGTAAAATCCCCACTCAATCGTCCCGGTCGGGTCTGTGTCCATCTCTTCACGATAGCTGGTTTGCAGGAAGTACAGCGTGTCCAGATCCGTCCGCGTTTCAATTTCAGCGAGGTCGGTTACTGGAATCGAGTCATTTGCAACAAACACCCGCGCGCCAATAAGCAGCGCGATGCCGTCGAGCATTTTTACGCCTTCAAGGTTGTTCGGCCAGCGGGAAACGTCCACGCGCGGCCAGTCGGAAAGTTCGGTGGTGTTGCGAAAAAACAGCAAAATGCGATTGCCGTTCATGAATCCCTCGCGTTCAGCGGCAATGTCCCCTGCGGGGTCGTCCGGTCCTTGATATGGTCGGCCTTGCGCAAATATATCCTGAGTAAGCAGAAGCGAAATTCCGAGGAGGATGAGGAGGCGTTTTTTCATCTGATAAAGCCTTTG
The DNA here is from genome assembly GCA_964014485.1 of uncultured Deferribacteres bacterium. GTDB lineage: Bacteria > Zhuqueibacterota > Zhuqueibacteria > Zhuqueibacterales > Geothermadaptataceae > CAXHAT01. The sequence goes on along the minus strand of CAXHAT010000250.1, from coordinate 618 downwards.
TTGTAACCAGTGAGCAGTAAACTGTAAGCAGATAACCGTATGAAGAAAATCATAAATCTAATGGCGCCGAAAAGTACTGGGAAAATTCGTCGTTGACTCGAAGTCTATTTTTTGTGTGGCAAAATTTGCCGGAATTTGTGATCATCCCGCCAAGCAACTTCCCGATTTCAGTGCAAAGCTGAGTAAAGTGTTGATGAATTGAGTCATCAATATATCCGCAATCCTTTGCAATATCTATCCAGTGCTGCGTTTCGTATTGTTCTGAATCAGCATCTGTTAACTTGCTAATAAAATGCTTTTCATATCGTCTTTTGCCCCATGACTCCGCGATATTCGCTCCAACCGATCTCGAAGCTCGCCGCATTTGATCAGTCAGAGAATATTTTTCATCCTTCGGAAAATCTTGAGACAACTCAAAAATCTTCTGTGCAAGCTCACGCGATTTCTGATAAACAACCAGATCGCGATAGCTGTTGACGTATGGATTTCTCGGATAAGCCATACTTCTAAAAAAGCATCTTTGTACAACATGAATTGATTTTTACAAAACCACCGTCATCTTGCCACAGCTCACAGCTCACAGCTCACAGCTCACAGCTCACAGCTCACAGCTCACAG
>CAXHAT010000249.1:0-10049 GCA_964014485.1 uncultured Deferribacteres bacterium | reverse complement strand
GCTGACATAAGAAAAGGCCTTCTTGCAAAATCAAGCAAGAAGGCCTTTTCAATTTTGGGGAAAATACTGCCACGAATTATTGGGCATGGCCCAACGAAAACTCCTCGCTAACCACACGAATTTCGTTCAATTGTTTAGCGCTGACTCCAATTGTTGAGCACATATCTTTTTGCGATATGACATGTCATCATCGGCAGAACATGAAAGAAGCTTTTACAGAGAAAGAGATTTTTTCAACAAGAAGATCAAACGTGCCCTGAATCTTTGGAACTGAAACCAATAAAGATGGAATTCTCTGTTTCGGGAACTCCAAAGTGCATTTCCATGTTGGTCTTCTTAAGATAAACGCAAAAATTCCGGCAAACCAATAACCCACATTTTCCGTTGCCTTCTATGCCGAAAACAGCGTTGTCCTGAAATCCTCAAGTAAAACTCTAATCGTCGGATTATCAAACATGTCTTTTCGCTCCAGACTTGTATTAGCCGCCGCTTGTCTTGCCTGGCTTATTTTTGCTTTCATTTTTCCATCACACAATCCCTCCTTTCCAAAACTCAAACTCACAGCCGATATTCTTGAGCACACAGATGGACCGTCGCAATACCCGGGTGAATGGGCGATGCTTCAGCGAATTTTTCCATACGGACAGGCAGATAAATACGCTCACATCGAAGCTCTTCGGGAAGCCAATAAATTGCAAAAACAGCCGAGAAAGCCTGCCTTAATGAGCGAGTGGGAATTCCTCGGGCCGACAAATATTGGCGGCCGCATCAGCTCTTTGGCGTTTGCGGCTAACGATCCGAACATCGCCTATGCGGGAACGGCGGCGGGCGGCGTTTTTAAATCAATCGATGCAGGGCTGACCTGGAACCCGGTATTCGATGACCAAGCAGTGCTACCGATTGGCGATGTGGTTGTCGACCCGAAAAATGCGGACATTGTTTATGCCGGAACCGGCGAAGCGAACGGCGGACACAACAACTTCCCTGGCGGCGGCGTTTTCAAAACAACCAATGGAGGGACGTCCTGGGATTATATCGGGTTGGCTGAGACAACTTCGATTGCGCGAATCCTAATCGATCCGCGAGATTCTCAACGCGTTTATGTAGCCGCCATTGGCGCCTACTTCGCCCCAGACGAACATCGGGGCGTCTATCGCTCGGAAGACGGTGGACAAACTTGGAAGAAAATCTTTTTCTTGAGTGAATCAGCGGGCGTCATTGATTTGGTCATGAATCCAGAGAACTCTGACATTCTCTACGCAGCAGGTTGGGAGCGGATCAGACCTGCGGAAGCGCCGACTAGATTTACCGGCCCATTGTCCGGCGTCTATCGCTCAACCGACGGCGGCGATTCTTGGCAAAGGCTCAACGAAAATAACGGGCTTCCCGAAGCATCCATCCCAATCGGGCGCATTGGCTTAACTATTTGTCGCGATTTCCCCGATAACTTGTACGCATTATACACCGACGGCTTCAACTATTTTAGCCTGTATCGTACGCACGACAGCGGCGAAAACTGGGTGGTCGCCGACCCGCGCTTTACAATTTCATTTGGTACTGGCCTGTATCAAGGTAATGGCGGATTTAGCTGGTATTTTGGTCAAGTTCGGGTAAATCCTACCGATCCGGAGAATGTCTATGCTTTGGACGTTTTGCTAATGCGCTCCACGGATGGCGGATTTACTTGGCCGGGGACGAGACCTGGGGGGCCGGGACAAACCGTTCACGTTGATCAACATGCGCTCACCTGGAAACCGGATGAACCCAATGTTATGCTCCTCGGTAACGACGGCGGTATTTACCGCTCTACTGATTCCGGCCAGAACTGGATAAAAATTCAAAATTTGCCTATTACGCAATTCTACCATATCAATATTGATCCGTCCAATTCGAACAGGCGTTTTGGCGGAACACAGGATAACGGTACGGTGCGTTCGCCTGGCGGCGCAGAGGATGACTGGCATGACATTCTTGGCGGCGATGGTTTTTATGTCATCGTTGATCCGGATAATCCAAGTACGATCTATGCAGAATCACAATTTGGTGATGCGGAGAAATCAGTGAATGACGGCCTGAGCTGGTTCTCTATTGTCAATAGTGCCATGGAAAACGAGCCGAAAAACTGGTCAACGCCCTTGATTATGGATCCGAACGACTCAGAAAAATTATACTACGGAACATATCGCGTCTACAAAACGTGGGACGGCGCTTTAAATTGGAAATCGATCAGTCCGATTCTTACAAATTTTGGCCAAAACGCACGCTCAACAGTCGGTACGATCACAACCATTGCGCCCAGCGCTTCTGACACATCTGTCATTTACGCAGGAACGGACGACTCATTCGTATGGGTGACTCGCGACGGAGGCGATAATTGGCAGGACGTTTCCGGAAATTTGCCAAGACGATGGGTCACGCGCGTTCGCGTCGATCCGGATGACGCAGCGATTGCGTACGTCACGTTCTCAGGTTTGAAATGGCAATCTAAGCAACCGCACATTTTCCGAACGGCGGATTTTGGACAGAGTTGGGAAAATATAAGCGGCAATCTCCCGGACGCGCCCATAAATTCCGTGGAGATTGACCCATTCAACTCGGACGTTGTTTTTGTGGCGACGGATGTTGGCGTATACGTTAGTGAAACAGCCGGCGGACTCTGGCAACCGCTCGGGGTTGGTATGCCAATGGTCTCGGTTTACGACTTCGTGATTGATCAAACAAACAGAGAATTGATCGCCGGAACATTTGGCAGATCAATGTACAAAATCAGCATAGACGCCATTTCCAGTGCGCCTTCTGACGATAGGCTTACGCCAGTCACAACGTTCGCCTTGTCACAGAACTACCCGAACCCCTTTAATCCAAGAACGAAAATTCAATTTGCGATTCCACGGCGAGAGTTTGTGACGCTGAAAGTTTTTGATGCGCTTGGCAAAGAAGTGGCGACTTTGGTCAACCAACAGCTAAACGCCGGCGAGCACTCGGTTGCTTTTAGCGGCGAAAATTTACCCAGCGGCGTGTATTTTTACAAACTGCAAGCCGGCGATTTCGTTGCTCAGAAGAAAATGGTTTTGACGCGATAGTTTCGAATGATTTTGCAGTAAACAACATCTTTTGAGAACGAAACTGAGACGCACTGCTTGCATCTTTAAATGAGCGCGAGTAAATTTACGGAAAACTTTTGCGCTTCCATCAGGATTATCTGTGAAACTTCTTGCGATCAGCCATCTTTTCCCAAACCCCGAATTCCCCATGTTCGGCGTTTTTGTTCTAAGGCAATTGGAAAGGCTGACTGAACTAGGCGTTGAAGTTCGTATCATCTCTCCGATTCCTTTCACGCCTCGAATATTGGCAAAAGCCAACCCAAAATGGCAGGCCTATCATAACATTCCCGCGTACAACCAAATCGGAAATATTCACATCCTCCATCCGCGCTATTTACGACCGCCAGGTCGTTGGTTTAGGCCTTTCAGCGGTGCATCAATGTATGCCTCAATTCTACCCGTTGTTAAGAAACTCAGAACCGAGTTCAAATTTGAGGCTGTTTTGGCGAATTCCATCATACCAGACGGTGACGCAGTGCTGAGGCTAAGTCAAAAATTCCGAGTTCCCGGCTTTTGCTACGCCATTGGAGATGACGTTCTGACCCATCCCCATGAAAACTTCTTGACGATGCGAAAAACGCAAAGTGCGCTGCAGAACCTTGCCGGAATCATCAGCCATGGCAACGGGTTAAAAGCGGAAATCAATAAATTGATTGGCGACGCTAGCCATGTGAAAACCATTTATCGCGGCTGCAATTTGAGCGTTTTTAAACCGGATAGAGAGAAACGCTCCGTGACACGAAGCCGCCTAGGACTGACTGAAGACGAAACCCTTGTTTTGTTTACGGGGTATTTGCAGGAGCGTAAAGGAATCGCGGAAATTATGCCTGCAATGTCGAACCTCTTTCAGCGCCATGCCTGCCTTCGGATGCTTTTTGTCGGCGAAAACATGATGGAACAACAAGTTAACGAGTGGTTAAGCAACGAGACGGTGCATAAAAGAGTCATGCTGGCAGGCGCACAGGCTCATCATGATCTTCCGGATTTTTACAACGCTGCTGATATTTTCATTTTGCCGAGTCATTGGGAAGGGACGCCGAACGCACTCGTTGAAGCTGCAGCGTGCGGCTTGCCGATTGTCAGCACGAAAATTCCAGGCGCACAGGAGATTCTTGGCGGCGAGTATGAAAACTTCTTGGTTTGCCCACATGATTCGGTTGCTTTGGAGAAAAAAATTGAAGAGTTAACCGTTTCCGAAAAACTACGAAAAGAGTATGGCAAAATCGCATTGAGCCGAGTGCAATCTTATTTTAACGCGAAAGAAAACGCCAAAATTTTACGTGATTTCTTTTTCTCAAGAAGTTCAAAGTAATGTGTGGAATTGCAGGAATTTATCAACAGGACGCGTCGTCGATCCAGTACGAAGTTTTTCGCAGAATGTCTAACGCCATCGAGCACAGAGGGCCGGATGATAATGGGATTTTGGCATTCGATTCAGAATCAAAAAACCTCGTGGTCGATCGGGATTTCCCGGAGGAAAGCCAGCGGTTCAATGTTGCACTATCCCACAAACGACTCTCTATCATTGATCTTAGCGAAGACGGGCGTCAGCCGATGCCGAATGAAGATCGTACGCTATGGCTGATTTTTAACGGTGAAATCTATAATTACATCGAACTTAAGTCCGAGTTGCTTACCAAAGGTCATCGCTTTTTCTCGCAAACTGATTCAGAGGTGATCTTGCACGCCTATGAAGAGTGGGGTGGGGAATGCTTGCATAAACTCAATGGCATGTGGGCGTTTGCAATTTTTGATACCAAAAACCAAAATTTGTTTTGTGCGCGTGATCGCTACGGCATAAAGCCGTTCTATTACACGAAAACTGGATCAAATTTTTACTTTGCTTCTGAGATGAAAGCACTGCTTTGTTTGGAAGACGTTTCATCAGAAGTGGATACAACCAAAATTTTGCGCTATTTGGCTTGGGGAGTGACGGATGAAGACAATCAAACTTTGATCAAATCAATCAAACGATTGGCTCCGGGCCATTATTTAAACATCAATAAGGATCGTTTTGAAACTGAAGCTTGGTATGGACTGAGTGATCGCATCAATATCAAGCCGAATTCTGAGCTGAAAAACCAGGAACGTTTTAAAACATTGTTCACCGATTCCGTCCGTTTGCGAATGAGAAGCGACGTATCGGTCGGGACATGTTTGAGCGGCGGACTGGATTCAACGGCTATTGTACGGACGATTCACGAACTGCCGCAAAACGGCTTTCCACTATCGACGTTTTCGGCTGTTTTTGAAGGCGAATCGATGGACGAGAGTCGATACATTCGCGAAACCGTCGAGATGATTCAGGCCAAAGCACATTACGTGACTCCAAAAGCTGACGAGCTCTTGGCCGAACTGGAAGATGTCATTTATTTTCAAGATGAGCCGTTTTGGAGTTCAAGCGTTTACCATCATTATCGTGTCATGCGGCTCGCTAAGGAAGCCGGCGTTAAAGTTTTGCTCGACGGACAAGGCGCCGATGAATTGCTTGCAGGTTATGATTTTTACTTCTCTGAGTTGATTCTGCACCTTCTCAAAACCGGGCAATGGCGACGCTTGCAACAGGAACTCTCAAGTATTGCAAGAGATCAACACTCGTCGCAACTAAAATTGTTTTTGCATGCTTTCTCGCTTTCATTGCCTGCGCAATTTCGTTTCTGGCTCCAACGCCTATTGAATAGTCCGGAAAAAGCTGTTATCAACCGCGATCTCATCTCAGGCGGCGACTTTTATAAAGGCTACGAGTCAGTCACGTCAGACCGTATTCTCAACCGTAACTTCTACGATTTTTCATACACCTTGCCTTACCTGCTGCGTTTGGAAGATCGAAACAGTATGGCCTTTTCGCTCGAGTCTCGCGTACCTTTTCTTGATTACCGCCTAGTGGAATTTCTTTTTACTGTGCCTGCCGAGCAAAAAATCAGGCTGGGCGAAACAAAATACTTGATGCGCAAAAGCTTGCAGGACTTACTTCCACAATCGATTTTGCAGCGACGTGATAAAATCGGCTTCTTTGGCCCGGAACATCGATGGATTCGAGAAACGCTGAACGAGCCGATACGCGACACGTTTCACTCACAAAAAATGCGTGAACGCGGCTTTTACAACATGCCCGTCTTGCAGAAACATTTTGAACGTTTTCTAACAGGAAAAGAAAATGCCAGTTATGTGATCTGGCGCTGGTTCAATTTGGAGAAATGGTTTGGGATGATTGAGGAAAGGTTCTAATCGCTCCCACTGTTCATCACTTATAGAAACAAATTCGGTTGTAGATTCTAATCATTCGCTTCCAAGTCGTCTGTATGAAAAACGTCTTAATGCTCCTTCAAAAAAATTTTCCGCCAGACATCCGAGTTGAAAAGGAAGCGCAATCATTGATAGCAGCGGGGTATCGCGTTTTTCTTCTTTGTAAAAACAGCAAAGGTCTTTCTGATGAAACAATAGACGGCCTCCATATTCGTCGCCAGCGCCGTATAACGTCTTTAGCGTTGTTTAATCGCTTCATTAATTTTCCCTTGTTTTTAAACCCGTTCTGGCTATTTACGGTGCGTAGGCTAATCAAAAAAGAAAATATTAATATCGTTCATGCCCACGATTTACCTATGGCGCCATTAGCTCTGCTGGCGGCGGGAAGGAAAGTGCAGGTCATTTATGATATGCACGAAAATTATCCAGCAGCGCTGGAAGCGTGGCAACGCAAGGATTGGCTTTCGCGCACGCTCAAAAATCCATTGCTAGCCCAGTTTCTGGATAATTTTGTCAGCAGGAAAGTTGACCATATTCTCGTAGTCGTGGAAGAATTCAAGCAGGAATTGATCAATCGCGGCTTACCGGAAGAAAAAATTACCGTTGTTGGAAATCGCGTTGATACGCAGACGTTTTTGCAATTGCCAATTAAGCAAGAAATCGTCGAGAAATATGAGAATGATTTCACCATGCTTTACGCCGGAAGCTTTGCCCGCGATCGCGGTCTGGACGTACCGATTCGAGCCTTGAAGCCTTTGAAAAATAGAATCCCAAACATCCGCTTGCTGCTGGTCGGCGACGGGCCGAATAAGGATGAATTGCAGCAAATGATCGCTAATGAAGGCATAGGACATTTGGTCGAATTCACCGGCTGGCGGCCGTTCGCGGAGATGCCGTCATATATGAAAGCCGCTGACGTTTGTTTAATTCCTCAGCCGAGCAACGCATTCATTAACACAACGATTCCGCATAAACTGTTTCAGTACGCCGCTCTGCGCCGTCCAATGATTGTCTCGGATGCGAAACCATTGGCTCGTAATGTCGAGAAATTTAACATGGGTGAAATTTTTTGCTCACAAAGGGTCGAATCTTTTGTCCAGGCAATCGAAAAAATACATTTTCAAATGAATGCGTATTATTCTGAAGATATTGAAAGCATGCTGATCGCGATAGATTGGAGCATTGATGCAAAGAAACTTACTAGTTCCTATAGTAATTTGTCCAGCAGTAGAAAAGAGACAGAATGAATTCTTCACTCAAGTCACCTTTTCTTCGTCATGGACAAGCGCTTATATATTTTGCGGTTTTGTTATCCGTCTGTCTCGCAATATTATATATTTCGAGCAACTTGGGCGGCGAACGTCTCGGGTTAGTATTGTTGCCCGGCCTGCTTCTTTTCACCTACGCTCTTTTCTCGCTTGAATTGACGACCTACGTATTTGCATTTTTTCTCTTCACGCAAATCGCGCGAGGTCTTGAACTTCCGGGGGGCTTTTTTCTCGTCACCGCATTCTTTTTTGCCGTTTGGCTTTTGCACAAGTTTATTGTTCGGGACGATCAAATTTACCTTGAATCAAACGGCTTGCTCATTCTGTGCTACGTCTTTTTTCTTCTTGTTTCCGTGCTCGACGCCCGCTGGCAAACTCCTTCTTACGTCATGCTTTGGATGTACGCCAAAATTTTTCTGATCTACTTTGTATTGGTAGATTTGCTCAATAACGAACGCGTCATTCAAAACGTTATCTGGGTCATTATTTTTTCGGCTGTCTTTTCCTGCCTGTATGGGGTTTATAATTTTCTGACCAATGTTCAAGAAGGGAACGTACTCGAAATCGCTTTTCGTCTTCGCGGTGTTTCAGGAAATCCTAATATCCTCGCCATAAATATCCTTTTCGCCTTTTCATTTCTGTGTTATTACTTTTTGTTAGTTTACAAGCATTGGCTGACGCGTTTGGTTCTTATTGTTGCAATTTTTGCCGCCGTGGCTGCTTTGGCGGCGACTGTATCGCGAGCAGGCATTATAGCCCTCGGAGTTGCTTTCATGATTCTAACCTGGCAATTTCGTGAACGGAAATGGCCAGTTGCGCTTTTTCTGTTAGTGGCCGTGTTAGCCGTAATCTACTTGCCTGAAGATTTTGTCGATAGACTAGCCCTCATTCTCGACCCGGAAAAAGACCCGTCGCTTCGATGGCGGTTTAAACTTTACGTCGGCGCCATTGAGCTTATTCAACAGCATCCTTTTAATGGAGTCGGTCTGGGAAATTTTACCCCTTTATCGATTAACTACATCGGCAAGCATTTGGACACGCACAATTCATTTCTTGAATTATGGTCTGAGAGCGGAATATTTGCAATGCTCACATTTTGCGCTTTTTTTGTCGTAGCCTTCAAAAGGTTAAAAGCGGCGGGGAAAAAGTTTTTTGAGTGCGGTAATATGAAAATGTTTGCCAATTGTGAAGCACTGCAAACTGCGCTAATCGCTTTTCTCATCAGCGCGTTTTTCAATTCTCTTCAAATATTTAATGTGATCTGGGGCATGTTTGCGATCGTTGCATCTTTAGATCGTTTGGCGGTTTTACAAAGGCTTGATCAAGATTAGAAGCAGGTTCGAGAATCCGATAAGCGGCTAATTGAAGTCCAGTTAGGCGGGCGTTCACCATACAATTAGTATTTTTCTATTGAAGCCAAGTCGATTTAAAGACTGGTTAGATTCATATAAAACGCACTCATTTTTTGGCTCTCTGTCTCCCAATTTATTTCTTCCTCAACAGCGTGTTTCCCATTTTCTCTCATTCGCATTCTTTCGCTTGGGTTTTTCTCCATGAACTCAATCGCTTTTTGCAACTCGCTAATGGAACCATCTTTCAAAACGATCCCGCAATCAAATTTCTCAACACAAGAGCGTACATCGCCGATATCTGAAGCGACAACCGGAACGCCCATTGCCATAGACTCAAAAAGCTTCATCGGGCTCAGGTATTGAAAGATCGGCGTGGGATGATAAAAGATGAGCGAAACGTCAATCCGTTCATAAAATTGGGGGACCTGATCCGGCTGGACAAACCCCGTCATTTCAACACGATCCGCGATGGGCGCAATGATCTTCTCAAATTCTTCTTCAAAATCCGGCGTCACCTGTCCGACGAGAAGAAGCTTGAGGTGATTTCCAAGACTCTTCGATTGCATAACTGCAACAATTTCTTCAATTCCGGTTCGCGGCTGAATCGTGCCAACTCTCCCGATGGTCAACTCTTCTTTGTTACTTTTTTTAGGTGAATTTGGGGGACGAAACAGCCTCTTCTCCGGAAAATTGTAAACAACCTGAATCGGCTTGTTGGTCATTTTGCGAAAACGCTCGGCCATCAGTTGATTAACAGTGATGATGTAATCTACTTGCCGGGAAACGAAGCGCTCCAACACTTGCATTATCCGGACGATGAACTTAGGCTGGGAGAGCATGAACATTTCCGGGTAGGGATCATGAGCGTCGTAGATCACGGGCGTTTTCATCATTTTTGACGCGAGCAAACCGGGGGGAACTGTATTCAAGTCCTGACAATGAATAGCAAAAGCGTCGGTTTTGCGGAGTAAGAAAAACGCCTTGCTCCAAAAGCGAAAAGTCAGCCAGGCTTGGGTCACGCCGCCAATGCTGGACGTCTGTCTCTTATACACATCTCCGAGCCCACGAGACTCCATTGC
>CAXHAT010000248.1:0-10079 GCA_964014485.1 uncultured Deferribacteres bacterium | reverse complement strand
AGTCCCGGCAGGGACGACTGAGATTTTTACACGACGCTCAACTTCAATCGTCCCTTGCGGGACTTTATGGAAATCGGGCGTAACTTCAGTCCAGCCAATGAATTGGCTGGCTATTTTCGAATGTCCCTCCGGGACAAGGTGCAAGTTATCCACATTCTTTTTATCGCGCCTGCGCGGGAATGACGTAAAAGCGACGTTTTCTGGTGCTGCTTGAGAAATTTTTAAGAGTGCGTAACATCAGTTACAAAGTGGCGCATAACATCCGGTTGGGGTTCAAAATTTTGAACCCCTACACATTGTTGTCTACGATACGGAGAACATGTTTTGGGACAGTTCCTGAACAAATGAAATGCGAATGCGAGCCTGAAGCTTTGCAGTCCGGGATGGTGAAGGTAAAAGTTCTAATCGAGAAGGTGTTGAGGAGGAACGTGTAGATGAAGACCGTCGCGCAAAAGTTTTTTGTAGTCGTTTTTTTTGTGATGTCGCTAAGTGCTGTCGCCTCGGCGCAGTCTAAAATTGGTTTGAAGGGGCTGGGAGCCAAGCTTGGTTATGTCAGCCCGGAAGGCATATATGGCGGGACTGTTATGTATGAAGCAATGGCCGACTTGGGCGAATTTTCTTCAAAAGTTAAATTTGGCGGTCGTTTGGGGTATTGGTCGTCTTCTGCAAATTTCGATACCTTAAGCGGCGGCGTTTCAAAAAGCGATTTTATTCTCGGGGGAACCGCAATCGTGCCTTTGTCGATCCAGGGCGGCAAGTACAAGCCTTACTTCGGCGCGGGGTTGAGTCTGAATTTCCTGAACACGTCATATGATGACGCTTTGCCGCAAGAAACGCGTAATCTTGGCGGCTCTGAATTGGAAATTGGATTGGACGCTACGGTCGGCGTAAGGTACGCGTTGAACGACAAGCTCGACGGCGTCGGCGACGTGATGTGGACGCTGGGCGGCGAGTCCGAGCAGTTTGCGATTCGCGTCGGCATACTTTTTAAGATTTCTGATTAGATTGCCGTAGGAAGAAAATCCCTCTGATTTCATTGTTCGAATAGTCTCAAGCCGGGAGTGCGAAAATGTCTTTTAAGTCGGTTTTTGTCGCTATTTTCCTCGGAACCTCTCTCATTATCGCCGCGCTGATTATCAATTCGAAACGCCCTGCGGTTGAAGTGTCCCACCCCCACGGCCGACCTTGAAAATACATGAATCTTGACGCGCCGCACGCGACATGTCCGTTCCCACCTGCGCGACCTGCCACATGAGCGGTTTGGAAGGACAAAAATTTGCGCACGATGTGACGCAAAGGCTCTCGTACCGGCTCTTTGCACCTGTTTTTACCCCCTCCTTTTGCCAAACCTTGCGATTTTGGCCTTGATCGGCGTTTGGAGTCTTTTCCCGAAGGCCGTCTCCAATCCCGCCTGAATTAGCGCCTTTTCACTTGTAGCGTCATGACATTTCTAATATATTCAAATCGCTGATTTTCAATGATTTCGTCTCTTTCCCGCATCGTAAGTCGCAATCGCTGCGCATTGCCGCTATAAGGAGCAGGTATAGTTTTTTGTGGAACCTGTGAAGGGAATTTAAGGAGATTCATGTGAGCATCTGGGAAGCGGTTATTTTAGGCGTTGTGCAGGGATTGACGGAATTTTTGCCGGTTTCAAGCTCAGGTCATCTAACCTTGGGCAAGGCGATTCTTGGAATTACCGAAAAAGGCATTTTATTTGAAGTCGTCGTACATTTGGGTACGTTGCTGGCAGTTTTTACGGCGTTTTCAAAAGATATCGTTTGGCTCCTAAAAGGCATGGTCGCGTTTATTACACCGAAAAAACGCGATCCGTTTGCGCCGCAAAAAGACGACGGCGCGATTCGCTACATCACGTACATCATTTGGGCGACGATCCCGGCCGTTATCGTCGGGCTTTTTTTTAAAGACACGATTGAAGGCGCTTTTGCGAACCCTGTGATCGCCTGCTTTTTATTACTGGTTACTGGAATCATTCTTTTGCTTTCAAGAATCGGTTTGAAGGCAGACGGCCAAGTAACTTTGAGCCGAAGCGTCATAATTGGCGTGGCGCAAGCTTTGGCCATTTTTCCTGGAATTTCGCGTTCCGGCAGCACTATAGCGACGGGCATGTTACTTGGCGTTCAGCGCGAAGAAGCCGCGCGATTTTCATTTTTGATGGCGATTCCGGCAATTGCCGGCGCTTTTGTTCTGCAACTTAAAGACATTATGGAACAGCCGCCGGAAAGCGCTTTTGTACTTGCGCTCGTCGTCGGCTTCATTGCTTCATATATTTCCGGCTACGCGGCGATAAAGGTTCTCATGTCGCTGGTGCGCCGCGGCCGATTCGACTATTTCGCCTGGTACTGCTTCGCGGTTGGGATTGTCGGATTGATTTATTTTTACGGGTAGCTTAGCACAACGGAGGGAGATGGATGGCGCGACAACAAGAGTTTTTTTCGTCGCGGTGGGCGCTGGTTCTGGCGGCTTTGGGGATGGCGATTGGTACGGGAAATATCTGGCGGTTTCCGCGCATTCTTGCGGATAACGGCGGCGGAGCTTTTCTCGTTCCCTGGCTGATTTTTCTGTTTTTGTGGTCGATTCCATTGCTCATCACAGAAATGGCCATCGGCAAAAAAGCGCGCGTCGGCCCCGTTGGTGCTATCGGCAGCATCATTGGCCAGAAGTACGCGTGGATGGGCGGATTCGTCGCGTTTTGTACTATCGCGATTATGTTCTATTACTCTGTCGTCGCAGGCTGGTGTCTAAACTACATGGTCGAATCCGTCTCGGGCGGACTTGCCGGCGTTGACGGCCCCGTCTACTGGGAAGGCTTGATGGACAGCCCGGGAAGAACGGTTTTCTTCCACCTTATTAGCATTTCCATTGGCGCATTTATTATTGGGCGCGGCATTACCGGCGGGGTTGAAAAAGCAACGAAGCTTTTAATTCCGGCGCTATTCGTTCTTTTGATTATTGCTTTTATTCGCGGCGTGACTTTAGACGGCGGTTTAAATGGCCTGGAGTTTTTATTTTCACCTAATTGGTCGTCTCTGACGGATTACAAAGTCTGGCTCAATGCGTTAACGCAATCCGCTTGGTCTACCGGGGCGGGATGGGGCCTGATCATGACCTACGCCGTCTATATGCGAAAAAAAGAAGATTTCGCGCTCAACAGTTTTATCACCGGGCTTGGTAACAACAGCGCGTCTTTGCTTGCCGCGCTAGTCATTTTTCCCGCCGTTTTCGCGCTTGCCGCCCAGCCTGAAACGCTGATCAGCAATCCCGGACCGGCTTCAACGGGTTTGACTTTTATCTACATCCCTGAGCTTTTCAACGAAATGCCCTACTCGCGCGTTTTCCTTTTCATCTTTTTTCTCGCGCTTGCCATTGCGGCAATCAGCAGTTTGATTGCCATGATCGAACTTGCGGTAAGATCATTAATGGATTTCGGCTGGTCGAGAAAGAAATCCACCCTTTTTGTCTGGCTCATCGCATTTGTGCTCGGCGCGCCTTCCGCTATTGACATTGACTTTTTTCAGCGTCAGGACTGGGCTTGGGGCGTTGGCTTGCTCTTAAGTGGATTTTTCGTCGCGTTCACGGCAATCAAGTACGGCGTATCCAAATTCCGGGAGCAGCTTGTCAACGTAAAGGAAAACGACATTCATATTGGAAAATGGTATGAAATCGCGATTAAATACCTGATCCCAATTCAATTTATTGTTCTGATCGGCTGGTGGTTTTACCAGATTTTTCCGACTTCAACGCCCGAAGCGCCGCTCTCTTTTGGAGAACGCCTGTGGCAGTGGTTTGATCCAACTGGCGTATTCAGTATGGGAACATGTCTCGTACATTGGGGCGTCATCATCGCGTTGTTTATGATTTTTAACAAAAAGATACACAAGAACGTGCAAGAAAACAGAGAGGCGGCGGCATGAGTACAGGCGCAATCATTATGATGATCATTATTCTCGGCGGCGTTTGGGGCGGATTCGCCTATACGCTCAAGCTCGCCATGAATAAAGAAAAAGAAAAGTAATTTATATGGCTGCCATCTCAAGCGCAATTTTCAAAAAAGCCGCTGATCTGTCACCGGTCATTTACTTGGCCGGCGCCGAAAATTTCCTGATTGAGCGTCATTTGAAGAACATCCTGGAAATTGGTGCGCCGGAGGACATGCGAGATTTTAACCTCGATGTTCTCTACGGCCCGGATACAAAAGCGGCAAAAGTGATTTCAATCGCCCGATCTTTTCCCATGATGGCTGAACGGCGAGTGGTTGTGGTCAAAGATATTCAGAAAATGCCCGCTGCAGAAGTCAAGCAGATTCTGGAATACGCCAAGAAGCCAAATCCAACGACAATCTTTGTGGTCGTCGCGCGCACGGGCGATTTGCGACAGAAAGGATTAGACGCCTTCAAAAAAGCGGGGAAATTCATCGAGTGCAAGCCATTGTATGAAAATCGAATAGCGCCGTGGATTGAAGAAGAAGTGCGCAACAGAGGCAAGAATATCGCTCGAGACGCAGCGGCGTCCTTAGCAATGCAGGTTGGAACCAATTTGCAGGAAGTCTCAAATGAAATCGACAAGCTTTTGATTTACCTGGGCGATCAAAGCGAAATTACGAGCCAGGATGTGGCGGCCGTGGCGGGATTTCGAAAAGAGTATTCCATCTTTGCGCTGCAAAACGCCTTGGGTGAGAAGAACTTGAAACTGGCGCTTGATATTTATGATCAGTTGCAGTCCGCGGCTCCTCCGCAAACGATTCTGTTTCAGTTAACACGATTTTTCACGAACTTAATGATCGCGACCGGGTTTAAGCCGGGAGGCCAAAACGACAGTGAATTGGCGAAGCTCACCCGCACCCATGTTTTCTTTGTGAAAGACCTGCATCGTTTTAAGCAAAAATATACAATTGGGATGCTTGAGAATGCACTGGAGAACATCCGCCACGTCGATTTTGCGCTCAAAACTTTTTCCGTTGACCAGTCCATGCTCGTTCAACTTTTGTTCATCCATATCGTGAGAGGTTATCCGGCAAACAGGCTACCGTTTGGCAATAAAAATACCTGATCCGACGCGGAACTTTCGAGATGACCACAGGTTCAAGCACAAGGAATTTGGATGCCCAAATCATTGCAAAACGATAGTCAGCCGCTGAGCGATGAAGAGTTGATCGAGCGTTTTCAGCAAGGCGACGTTCGAGCGTTCGACGAGATCGTCAGCCGATACAAAGATCAACTGCTGAATTTTATCTATCGGTTTTTAAACGACTCAGAGCAGTCCGAGGATATATTGCAAGAGACGTTTTTGCGCGTCTATAGAAACCGCCATGCTTATCGCAGAATTGCGAAATTTTCCACCTGGATTTATACGATAGCCGGTAATTTGGCGCGCACCGAACTGCGCAAACGGAAGCGACGAAAGCTGTTTTCTTTGAGCAATATGGGCGTGGAAGACAAGGATTATGAAGTCGCCGACAACGCCTTCAACCCGGAAGCGCACGTTGACACAGTTTTGCATGAAAATGTGATCCAGCAGGAGATTGACAAGCTATCCCCCAAGTTTAGAGAAGTCATTGTTTTACGCGATATTCAGGAATTATCGTATGACGAAATCAGCCAGATTTTACGAATTCCTTTAGGTACGGTAAAATCGCGCGTCAATCGTGCAAGACTGCGACTGCAGACGGCTCTGACAAAACACCTGAATTTGGAAGATTGAGAGAGTATTTGAAAACTGAATAATGGTTACGCCGCGATCAGTTTTTAACACGATATTCGCAAGTTTTGAAACGATTTTCACCGTCGATTCGAAGAATTTTCTGATAATGACCAATCAATACGATTTTTAGGATTACCACACTTTTTCAATATATAGACCAGGAGTCCCGCTCTTAACAATTTGCTACAGGTATAAAGAATTATGGAAAATTGCCACGAGTTCGATGAACGCGCTTCGAGCTTTCTTGAAAAGGAAATGCCCGAAGATGAAAGGCGTTCGTTTCAATCCCACTTGAATGATTGCGAACGTTGTCGAATGCAGATTCGGCGGCTTGAATCGCTGCGATTACACCTTAAAAAACTTCCTTCCGTTCAAACGCGCCCGGATTTTGAATCCGTGTTGCGCGCCCGCATCCAAATGAGCAAAAATATCGGTCGCCGCTCGTGGCGCTTCGATTTTGGACGATTTCGCGGCGTCCCGGCGTATGGCTTTTCGTTGGCTGCCATTGTCCTGCTTATTTTTGCTCTGCGCTCTAGTGATCTGGCAAAACAGACTTCTGCTTTGCCGCAGCCAAAGTTCTCGGAACACATGATCGAAGCGACGCCAAGCTTTCAATCTGGTGACTTTGTGTTTACGCTTGATGTTGTAGAAGCGCCTCATGAATCGGCTGAACAAGCCTCGCCTGCAAAAAAATCAGAAGGCGAAAAGCATTCGATGATTGTTGTTGTTACGCCGAACAGGACTGATTCGATCAAAGCCGGTAAAACAGCTCCCGTACAAACGGAAACCACTGGGCTTGCAACTTCACAAGTGCTCTCTTTCTAAGTGCTCTTGACAAACTTAGGTAGACCAATGAAGCCAAATCGTTCGATTTTGCTCATGTGGGGAGTCTGCGTCGGGTTGCTTTTTTGGTGCTCGTCTTCCGCAACGGCGCAACAGACGCATCTTTCCGAGCTTGAAGAAGAAATCACGCAGATTGTGGAAGAAGCGCGACCGGCCGTTGTAACGATTCTCGCATCCGTGGCGCTCAAAAAGGCGCCGGAGAAAGGCAGCAAAAATCTCGGAAACGCCCCCGGCTCTGACCACTACACGTACGTCGGTTCCGGGTTATATCTAAACGAAGAAGGCTATATTGCGACGCGTGCAAGCGTAGTTTCTGAAGCGGAGGAAATTCGCGCCCGTTTTTGGAACGGCGATGAAACGCGTGCCGACTTAATCGGCATCGATGACAAAACCGGCGTAGCTTTGCTGCGGATCGATTCTCCTGTACTTTCAACGCTTCCAGCGGCGCGGCCCGCTACGATTAACCCGGGCGCATGGATTTTCATCATCGGCAACGCGCTTGGCGTTTCTCATGCCGTGAATCTCGGAAATATCAGCGCAGTCTACAATAACGGCTTTGTCCAGATTTCGGCGCACGTTGAACCTGGAGCAAATGGCGCCCCTGTTTTGAGCGCCAACGGCCATGTGATCGGGATTCTTTCCGGCAGGCTGGCCTCAAATCCCGGCGTACGTGGCGCAAATGACGGAAACACCGCTTTGGTGACGCCAATTGAAGAAATCTACAAAGTCTCCCGCTCCTTGTTGCAGAGCTACAACGCAAAACACGGCTGGATCGGCCTTTCCGTTCGTTTGGCGACCAGCGACGAAATTCAAGTCGAAATCATCGACGTCGATGATGGATCGCCTGCGAAGAAAGCCGGTTTGATGATCGGAGACATTGTCGTGGGCTGCAAGGGCAGGCGTTTGGACAGTTATTACTACCTTAAATCCGTTGTCCAGAATGCACGCCCCGGAGACGCTCTGACTTTTCAGGTGCTTAGAAGCGAAGATCGGCAAGACGTTTCACTAAAAGTCGGTCAGCGCAACATCGGTAAGCTTTTCCTTGAAATCCCGTACGCCTCAGACGACTTTGATGGCTCGGAGAGCAAAACAGCGAGAAGTATTTCATTTGAAAAAAGACTAGGTCGGCTTGAAAAAGAGATCCAATCCTTGCGCACGCTCTTGCAAAAACGAAACCGCTGATAAGGCAGTCGAAGCAAGCCGGGGACTTTTCAAATACGTTCCTAAAGCATGACAATTGGGGGCTTTTCGACCTACCTTCATTCATTGCTCATCCGGTAAGTTGCTCCATCTCCGCATAACTCAAAACCCTCGTCTTTTTGATGGAAAACGAACTCAAAATTAAACAGATCGCCGAAGCGTTGTGGGAAATACCGCAGACCGGCGGCATGAACGTCCCGGCGAGAGTTTACGCCACGAAAAAAATGATGGGCAAAATTCTCGCTGATAAGTCCATCGAGCAAACGGCGAACGTTGCGCACCTGCCCGGCATTGTGAAATATTCGATGGCCATGCCGGACATCCATTGGGGCTACGGTTTCCCGATTGGCGGCGTCGCAGCTTTCGACCTTGATGAAGGTGTGGTTTCGCCAGGCGGCGTTGGCTATGACATTAATTGCGGCGTGCGTCTTTTGGCTTCGAAGCTGACGCGGCAGGAAATTACGCCGAGAATGCCGAAGCTTGTGCAAGAATTGTTTCATCGCGTTCCAACGGGCGTTGGCAAGAGCGGTGATACAAAAATTTCCAAGAAAGAACTGCAGCGTGTGGTCGCGAAGGGCGCCGAGTGGGCCGCCGAACGGAGCGGCAACGCCGGTGACCTCGAATATATCGAAGAAAACGGGCGCATCGACGGCTTTGAGCCAAATCAGATTTCGGAAAGAGCGTGGCTGCGCGGGCTGGGCCAATTGGGAACGCTAGGCTCCGGCAACCATTTCCTGGAAGTCGGCTACGTCGCTGAAATCTACGACGAAGACGCCGCGCGGGCTTTGGGATTGTTCCCGGATCAAATCACAACTATCATCCATTGCGGATCGCGCGGCTTTGGCTACCAAGTCTGCGACGACTATCTGGGCTTAATGGACAAGGCGGTGCGAAAGTACGGAATTACGCTGCCGGATCGGCAATTGGCTTGTGCGCCGATTGAATCGCCGGAAGGAAAAAAATATTTTGGCGCTATGGCCTGCGCCATCAATTTCGCTTTCGCCAATCGTCAAGTTATCGCCGACAATACGCGCAAAGCGTTCGAAAAAGTCCTGCGGAAAAGCCCGTCAGAAATTGGGATGCGCGTGGTCTACGAAGTTGCGCACAACATCGCCAAAATTGAAACGCATGAAGTTGACGGCAAATCGAAAAAAGTGTGCGTGCATCGCAAAGGGGCGACGCGAGCGTATGCGCCGGGTTCGGCGGGCGTCCCCGCTGCATACCAAGCGGTCGGACAGCCGGTTTTGATCCCGGGCGACATGGGGCGTTATTCCTACGTACTCGTTGGCGCTGAAACGGCAATGCGAGAAACTTTTGGCAGCACTTGCCACGGCGCAGGGCGCGCAATGAGTCGCAACAAAGCGAAAAAAACGGCTCGCGGCAGAGACGTGCAGGCCGAATTGCGCGAGCAAGGAATTGTCGTTCAGGGAGCCACGCGGAGAACCATTGACGAGGAGATTCCGGAAGCCTACAAAGACGTCGCAGATGTTGTGGACGCTTGCGCCGTTGCCGGAATTTCAAAAAAAGTTGCGCAACTCAGGCCGCTTGGTTGCATCAAAGGATAGATTGGCTTATTTGCTCTCTACCTGACACTTTTTTGTAAACCGCCTTTTCGAGCCGTTGAAAGGTCCAGTTTTGTCATTCTGAAGGAATCCTTGTTATCGCCCAGTACAGATCATACCCAAAAGTTCAAGGGTTGGATCAAAAAAGATGCTTACAGCATGACAAATCCGGCCTTGTTCGCCAGCTTCAGATGCCTGTAAAAAGTGTCAGGTAGTGAAGCTTATTTGCCCGGATTGCAGGATTGGCAAGATAGAAATAATGTCACCTCAGAAACCTTCATTTTAGCAGACTTCGATTTATTTCGCCCGCCTTTTTATGAATACGCCTGAACAGGATCAGAATTCTCAGAAAAACGAATCGGTGAGATCGGCGGGAGTCGTCGGCTTGGCGGTGATGGGTTCGCGCCTTTTGGGATTGGTGCGTGAAAAAGTCATCGCGCTCTTTTTTGCCGCCGGAGTCGCTGCGGACGCCCTGAACGTGGCGTTTCGCATTCCAAACATGCTGCGCGACCTTTTTGCCGAGGGCGTTCTAAGCAAAGCTTTTATAACCACATTTACCGCAACGGAAACGGAAGACGGCACTGACGCAGCCTGGCGGTTGGCCAACCGCACGCTGAATTTTTTCGGAATCATTCTCGCCGCGATTACGCTGCTCGGCGTTTATTTCACGCCGGAGATCGTCGGTTTGATTACCGGCGGCAAAGGCTTCGACGCAGTACTCGATCCAGGAGAACAGTTTGGCGCTTCCAGTAAACG
>CAXHAT010000247.1:0-10120 GCA_964014485.1 uncultured Deferribacteres bacterium | reverse complement strand
CTCTTATGATTTCAAGTCCCGCCAGGGACGATTGAGGCTGGAAACGCGATAAAATCTCCCGTCACTGCGGGACTTTTAAAACAGCTTCTAAACGTTCTCCTGCGTCCAGGCGCCATTGACGAGCCGCCATTGATTGTCCGGGTTTTGGTTTTGCAGGGGCGGCGGGAGCATGGCTTGCGGGAAATCCTGGTAGCTGACGGGGCGCAGAAACCGCTTGATCGCCGCCGTACCGACCGAGGTCGTCCGGCTGTCGGTCGTTGCCGGAAACGGACCGCCGTGCATCATGGAATGGCAGACTTCCACCCCGGTCGGGTAGCCGTTGAAAATGATGCGCCCGACTTTGCGCTCAAGAATCGCCAGTAAATCGGCGTAATCGGTCAATTCGTCGTCTTCGCCGTGAATCGTCGCGGTTAGATGACCGTGCAAATTCTCAGCGACGCGCAGCATTTGTTCGCGTGAATCACAAGCGACCAGCAGGGACGCCGGGCCGAAGATTTCTTCTTCCAGGCTTTCTTGTTCGAGAAAGGTGTTGCCGTCCGTGCGCAAAAGTCGCGGCGCGCCCTGGCAATTTTTATCCCCGTTTTCCTGCGCGCCGGCAACCTGGGTCACGCCCGCAACGCCTTGCGCCGTTTGAAAACCAGCGTCGTAAGCGTTTTTTATGCCTTGATGCAACATGGTTCCCGCAGGCAGCTCGTCAATCGCTTGCGCCAGCTTTTTTTGAAGGATTTCAAATTCTTCTCCGCTTTGCGACAATGTGAGTCCGGGGTTGGTGCAGAATTGTCCCACGCCCAAAGTAATGGAACCGGCCAATCCCTGCGCGATGGCGTCGCCGCGATTTTTCAACGATTTCGGTAAAATGAAAACGGGATTGGCGCTGCCCATTTCGGCGTAAACCGGGATCGGCTCCGGGCGCGCCGCCGCGAGATCAAAAAGCGCTTTGCCGCCGCGAAATGAGCCGGTGAAGCCAACCGCCTTGATCGCAGGATGTTGGACGAGTGTCTCGCCAACTTCGACCCGACTGCCTTGCACCAGTGAAAACACGCCTTCCGGCAAGCTGCATTTCTGAACCGCCGTTTGAATCGCCCGACCGACCATTTCCGAAACGCCGGGATGCGCGGGGTGCCCTTTCACAACGACGGGACAGCCAGCCGCCAACGCTGAGGCCGTATCACCGCCGGCCACGGAAAACGCGAAGGGGAAGTTGCTGGCGCCAAAAACCGCGACCGGCCCAAGCGCGACGTTCATCATGCGTACGTCCGGCTTGGGCAACGGCTGCCGATCAGGGAGCGCCGTATCAATGCGCGCCTCAGCCCACGAGCCTTCGCGCACGACTTCAGCGAAAAGCTTCAGCTGCCCGACGGTGCGTCCGCGTTCGCCGACAAGGCGCGCTTGCGGCAGCCCCGTTTCCGCCATGCCACGTTCGATGAGCGCGTCGCCCAGCGCCATGATTTCTTCAGCAATTGTATCAAGAAAATGTGCGCGCTCTTCATTGCTCATTTTTCGAAATGCGTCAAAATCGCGTTCAGCCAAACTTGCCGCGCGTTCAATTTCGTCAATGCTTGCTTCAAAAAATTCCGGCGAAAGCGTTTCTCCGCTTTCCGGGTTGACGGCCTGAAATGTGGATTTGCCGCTTGAATTCAAATTAGCGCCAACGATTTGTTCTCCGGTCAATTGCATTTTTTCCTCACGAAAAATTTATTAGACATTCCTCACATGAAATTCGAAAATTAAAGCAAATTCTTTCATCTCATTAACACCGTCCTTCAGGGCGGTGACAAGAGTGGCTTACTCATTACATCTCCGCCGCGCCTGCGCGGCGGGGAGAGGCAGGAGTTCTCGCTTCAACTCCGCCCTGAAGGACGGGGCTAATAAAACGAAGGCAATTTTAATCATGACGTTCGAAGGCAACAGGGCGCGTTTGATCGGTGATCCACTCGCTCCAGGAGCCGACGTAAAGTTTTGCGCCAGGCAATTCCGCGTGGTGCATCGCCAACAAATTATGGCACGCCGTCACGCCCGAACCGCAATAGACAATCGCGTTTTCCGCTTGCCTTTCACCCAGAAGTTTTTGAAATCGATCCCGCAATTCTTGCTTGTCTTTGAAAAAGCCGTTTTCGTCAAGATTGCCGGAAAACGGCGCGCACACAGCCCCAGGAATATGTCCGGCGATTGGGTCAATCGGTTCAACTTCGCCGCGAAAGCGCGCTTCTTCCCGTGCATCAACGAGGAGACGATTTTCATTTTCTCGCAGATTTTCGACCAGCGAGATTTCGGCGATCATTTCCGGGCGAGGCGTAGGAAAAAATGTGGTCTTCTCCGGCTGAACTTTTGCGGACGAAATCAGCTTTTCGGTTTTTAGCCAGTTCGGCCAGCCGCCGTCAAGAACTGCGACCGCATCATGTCCCAGCCATTTGAGCAGCCACCAGAGACGCGCGGCAATAGCTCCGCTTGCGTCGTCATAAACGACAACCTGTTTGGTTTCGTCAATGCCCCACGATGAAAATACTCTGGCGGCGGCTTCGATCTCAGGCAAAGGATGGCGGCCAGTAACGCCCGGAACGACCGGCGCTGAAAGATCGTCATTCAAATGAGCGTAAACCGCGCCGGGAATATGCGATTTTTCAAAATCTTTGCGGCCGCGAGTCGGATCGTTTAATGAAAACCGGCAATCAACAACTCGCAGGTTCTGACTCTCCAGTTCATTTAGCAACGCTTGCGGCGATATGATGGACGTGTAAGGCATTCGATCTCACTTCTAAACAATTTGGCGGTTACTTCGGTCATCTTTGTTCATGATCGTATTTTGTTTGATCTTTTACAAGCGGAGCCTTGCCGAATCGCTGAACTTGCGTTATTCAAAAAATTCAATTACATCTTTTCCATCCCAAAACCCTAACCTTTCAGGAGTACATGTATGAATTTTGAAGCTGCTATTCTCGACGAGTGCCACGAATATTATCACACTTATATTAACAAGGTTCGCGCCGGGGACGTTTTCACGCGTTTGCATGATCAAATGGCGGAAACGCAGCAATTTTTTGCCGGCCTGAGCGAAGAAAAGGGCTTGCATCGCTACGCGTCAGGAAAGTGGAGCATCAAAGAAGTGGCGGGACATATCGCCGACGCTGAGCGCGTTTTTTCATTCCGAGCGATGAGCTTTGCACGGGGTGAAACGACGCCCATGCCGTCGATGGATCAAAATATTTATGTCGATAACGGCGCGTTCGATAATCGCACCATCGCCAGCCTTGCCGAAGAGTTGAAAGGATTGCGAGAAGCGAACATCGCATTGTTTCAAAGCCTGAGCAACGAAGCATTGGCGAGACAAGGAACGGCGAGCGGCAACGTGTTCTCGGTTCGGAGCCTCGTTTTTATCATCGCCGGACATGAACGCCATCATTTGGATATATTGAAGGAGAAATATCTTGGCTGAAAAACCGTCGTTAACGCATCTCGACGCGGCGGGGACGGCGCGTATGGTTGATGTTGGCGAAAAGCAAGTAACGCGTCGTCGCGCCGTTGCGGAAGGTTTTGTTGCTATGCAGCCCGAGACGGTCGATTTGATTAGACAAAATAATCTCAAAAAGGGGGACGTTCTCAACGTTGCGCGTCTCGCTGGAATTATGGCGGCCAAGCGAACGCATGAATTAATCCCGCTTTGTCATCCGTTGTTCTTATCAAAAATCGACGTTGATTTGTCTTTGAGTGGTGACGGCGTCGCGATCAATGCAACGGTGCGTTGCGAGGGGAAAACCGGTGTTGAGATGGAAGCTTTGACGGCTTGCAGCGTCGCGGCGCTGACGATTTATGACATGTGTAAAGCCGTGGACAAAAGCATGGAAATCCAAAACGTCCGGCTCCTCGAAAAGGAGGGCGGACGAAGCGGTAAATTCAAGCGAGAGTAGTTTCGTTGTTTCATTTTTGAGCGGCATCTTCTCCTCACAAAAAATATTCTTTTTGTGTCGGCAACATTGTCGCACTCCCTGCCAACAATTTCTTTTTAGAAGCCACACTGTCACACCTTTGATTTCATTCCTTTTACCCGCATCCAAGCCCTAAAACTTAAATTATCATAACCTTAGAACACCTGTCATCTCTTTGGCACGTAACTTGAAATGATATCGAGCGTCAACGAAAACGGCCTGACTCAATCGGGCGAACCTTTGAAAACCATAAGCACTTCGCAATAAAAATATTAAACAGGAGAATAATCATGAGACTCGTAAAATTTGACCCCATTCGCAATTTAACCGGATTCAACACTGATTTTGGGAATGCTATCGACGAATTCTTCGGCGCCTTCGATAAAGAGCCCGCAGCTCTGAAGTCATGGAACCCTCGCGTCGATATTTCTGAAGACAAAGACAGTTTCTTCGCCACATTCGAGCTTCCCGGCGTCAAGAAAGAAGATGTTGCCATCAACGTCGACGACGGATACTTGACGGTTAAAGGCGAAAAGAAATCGGAAGAAAAAGTCGAAGAGAAAAACTATCACCGCACTGAGCGCACCTACGGCAGCTTTGAAAGAAGCTTCCGTCTGGGCGACGGCATTAACATTAAGAAAATTGATGCGGCTTTCGCTGACGGCTTGCTTAAAGTTACGCTTCCCAAGAGCGAAAAAGCCAAGCCCGTAGAAATCAGCATCAAGTAACCTCACACGCTTCGGCGTTTTACATAACAAAAAGGGCGCTGCATTTTTTAGATGCAGCGCCCTTTTTGCGTTTATCGCTGGAGAATTGTTTTTTTACGTTTAACTGGTGTTACGCATCAGTTAGAAAGCGGAAGAAACTCTTGTTATCGTCATTCCCGCGGAGCAGGCTGTTGCAGAATAGAAAATTTCTCAATCGCGGCCTTAATTTGTGAAGCGAATGAGCGATATAGTTGCACGTGGGAAGCTCGCTGTAGCTTTGTCGCGAATTTTATTAGGCGTGATCTTATGGAAAATCTATTCTGCAACAGCCTGCTTCGCGGGAATGACGCAGAAGCAATTTTTTGATTGAACCGCTCCTTTATTAAGCAGTGCGTAACATCAGGTTTAATCAGACTGAATTTCCGATCTCAGCGCATTCTGGGCTTTCTTGCGAACCAACGCATATTCCATGCTCGCTTCGTTCCAATCCGCAACTTTGCGGAAGAGCGGAATCGCCTTGTCGTTATTGCCGTATTGTGCTTCACATTGCGCCCAATGGTAGAGGATGTACGGATCGTCCTGGTTGGTTTGTTCAAAGTGCATAATTGCGATGTCGTGCAAATCCTGGGCGGCGCAGACCACGCCCATAAGTCCTTGCAATCGACGTGCGTCCGCCGCATTTTTTGAATTCTCCACGCGGCTTTCAAGAAGGTCTGTGATCGCATTGGCCCGTTTGAAGTCTTTGGCTTTGGCGTTCGTCAGCGCCTGCAGGTACAGTGTTTTGTTGAAAAATTCCTCCTGCCAGTCACTCGATAGCTCAGATAAAATCACAGAGCTTCTGCCTTCCTCAAGACATTTTAGCGCCCCTTCGAACTCACCGCCATCCAGAAGCAGCATTGCTTTGTCTTGCAAGAAATGGCTTTCCCATTCCGGCAGCAGGGCGGCGCGGCTCATTTCCACGCCATCATCCAGCTTTGCAAGCGCCATGTTTGGCTTTCCCTCAAACACGTAAGAATGAGCAATCAAACGCAGCGTGGCCAATTTTGCGGAAGGCGTCGATTCGAAGCCCAGTGCGCCTTGCAATGCTTCTCTTGCCTGCTCAAACCGCTCCAAATAAATCAGATTCTCACCGATTTTCCGCTGTGAAAAAATGAACGCCGAATTCAAGGAGACGGCTTTTTCATAATGCTCAATCGCTTTTTCGTAACGTCCGATTTTCTTGTAAAGATCGGCGATGGAGTCATGCGGATTTGCTTCGTTTGGCAGGAGCTTGGCATATTTTTTAAAGGCGTCGATTGCTTTCTCGTAATCCCCGACACGCCGTCGCGCATAGCCTAAATTGTTGTACGCCGCGGCATAATTTTTATCCAATTTGACCGCTGTTTCGTAAGCGGCGATGGCTTTTTCTTCATCGACGCCGCGATAAAGATAGCCAAGCATTCTATACGCGCGCTTGTCTCTCGGGTAAAGTTCAACGAGTTCTTCCAGCAATGCCGTTGCCTTCTCGTGATCGTTTTCTTTCAAAGCTCTGGCCGATTCGATGATCAATCGCTCGCCGTCGGAAACGTGTGAAGCGAGCGAGACCGCGAGCTTCAAATGCGTTTCGTATTCAATCGTCGAGATCGCGCATTCCGCCAAATGATAATGGCAAAGCGCAAAATCCATGTCCAATTCCACGGCTTTTGAAAGCAATTCACGCGCTTCGTCTTCGCGAAGCTTTTCGTAAAGGTCGCGCCCTTTAACAAAAAGTTTGCGCGCTTCTTCTGAAGCCGTCGTAATTGGCGTTTCTTCCTGGAACGAACCGCACCCGGCCAACATCACGCCCAACAGCGCCCAGTACACTTTTTTGCATTGAATCATGTCATCCTCCTCAGGATTGATTGATTGTTGTTTCTTAAAAGTGTAGCGTACAAACAGGAAAATCGCAAGAAACTATATCGATCATTAAATTATTTCACAATACATCTACAGCATCGTTTTTTTTAATACCAGCAGCTCGCTTTTGTCAAAACATTTATTTTTATGTCTTTAACTGATGTTACGCGCCAGCTATGAAACCAAAGAAACTCCTGTTAAAGTCATTCCCGCGCAGGAGGGAATCCAGTCAATCGCGCACCGCCCCTGGATTCCCGCGTGCGCCTGCGCGGGAATGACGCAAAAGCGCCGTTTCGGAAATTTCCAAGAGTGCGTAACATCAGGTCTTTAAGTGAAAGTACCCGGCAATAAAGCATCGCAGCGAAACGACAAAGCCAAACGATTCAGTGTTTGATTTGGATGACGGGTTTGTTGTCAAGGGCGTGTTTGATAAAAATCTTGGGGCTGTTCAAAAACAAGGCGTCTGAATAGCAGGAATACCATATGCATGGGTTCAAAATCTTGAACTCCCACGATGTGCCATGTGACGCCATAAAAATGTTATATTTTTGGACAGCCCAAGGAAAGGGACGGCGGTCTTCAAAAAGACCCAATTCGAAGAGTGGAGCGAATGAGAATCAAAAGTTGCCTGCGGGTTTGTTCCTAAGGAGTGGGTGGTTATTCTTTGCTTGAGCTCGTATTCGAAGGGATAAAATCGGAAGGATCAGGAAAGCGGATTCTGGTGAGATAGTCAATGGCGACGCAAAAGCCGTAGCGATTTGGCGTGGTATAAATAAAAAATGCGACCAGTGCAACCGCCAATCCGATGAACAGCCAGAACGCCCGCTCGTGCAGACCGAAAAAAAGACCTGCCACGATGGGCAGAACAAACAAGCCCCGGTCAAAAAAGAGCAAGAACGCCCAGGCATCACCGTTGTTACGCAAAAATTTGATTTTGCAAACCGAGCACAAATCGTGGAGCCGTGATCGGTTTTCAAACAAATCGCCGAGGCCGCAGTGCGGACATTTCTTGCTGGCGCCGCGCAGAAGCGCTCGTTTCTTAGAAACTCGCATAATTCAAATATACAACGCGCTGCTAAAGCCTTTTCGATGTTTCAAAGTCAGGGCGTGATCTTCGCCCAAAAACTTAAATATGGCGATGCACGCTTTTCGCGCGCCGTCATCAAGAAACTGTCGGTCGGCAGCCATCGCTTCGATGAACTTCAGCAAAGCTTGATCAAAATTTTGATTCTTCAAAGCTGTGAGCGCCAACGAAAAATGTTCTTTGCCCGCACCTTCGGGCAGTTCGTTCGGATTTTTCGTTTTGCCCAACAACTCGCCTAACTCGCGGATGGAATCGGCCGCCTGAAAATGGTCCGCTCCCGGTTGAATTGCAGTGACGAGCGTATTTGCCGTCTCAGCATCTTCAAACAAAACGATCTTCGCCAAAAGAATGCGCGCCCTTTCATTGCTCGGTTCACCGGAAACGACTTTTTGCAAGAGCGTTTTCGCCGTTTCAACGTCATTGCTTGCAACCGCATTTTCAGCTGCGGCCAATTCCCGGCGAAATTTGCTCGGCAACGCTTTTTGCAGCCATGCATTGATCATATGCTCCGGCAACGCACCGGCGAACTCATCAACGACTTCGCCGTCAATGAACAGCTTCACATTTGGGATGCTCATGATCTTGTACGCTTGCGCGACTTCCGTGTGCGCTTCCGTATTGACTTTCGCAAAATGAAAATCAGCTTTTCGCTGCTCCGCAATGCGTTCCAGAACCGGCCCGAGAACCCGGCACGGCCCGCACCATTCCGCCCAAAAATCAACCAGCACTGGAAGTTCTTTGCTCTTTTCAAGAACGTCTGTTTTGAAATCTTGTATGTCGTAAGCCACAGAAACCTCTTTCAAATTTCTAAATTACATGCTTGGAGTGGGGTCGGCAAAAAACATGGTTTCTGAAGGCGAAGCATATCGTAGGGGTTCAAAATTTTGAACCCCTACGATATACTATTCCACGCCTAAAAATACCATATTTTTGGACAGCCCTTTTGCTTCATAAACTTCGAAAGCCAATGCATTCGACTTCTACGGTTAAGCGTCCAAATCGTATGCGCGGCGCAGCCAGTCTGTCACCTCACTGGTGATGTCGACAAGGCTTGAAACGGCAAAACGGTGCGTAATGCGGTCGCCTTTTTCCAGCCCGCCAGTATCAATCAACGTCTCCGGCAATTCACCTGGATCCGCATTTTTAAGCGCTAACCCAAGATCGATTCTTGTTTGCGTCGTCGCTTTAATCTGCCCAAAAACGTGCTTCCGATACAAAGAAACGAAAGTCTTGGCCGGACAAGCGCTCACGTCTTCGCCAAAGGCAAGAGCAAGCTCGAGCAATTTGTCATAGACAGGCAGCAGCCCTTCCTTCTTCCCGGCATACTGCGTCGCGACCAATTCATCAGGACGATAATTTTCGGCGCCGCCCTTTCCCGCCGCGCGTTGAGCAATGAACTTGGCGTAATTCGTTCCAAGCGCCATCTCGTTTTTCAGCCACAACGCCTGGTCTTTTTCCGCTGCAGGCCCGTTTGTCGCAACAAACTCCAGCCATTCCTGCAGATTTTTCCCGGTCTTGTCCTTCATGTTTTTCAGCACACGCGCTTCCATCGCAAAACCGGGGTGCAAGCGGTAGACCGAGTTTTCAATTTTTTCAAACATGGAATTCTCTGTTTATTTACGAACGCCCGCAAAGAAAATAAAGAGATTCCACCGACAAGATCAAGCATTTCGCGGAAGAAGAACGCCAACGCTTTGGCTTGGAAGCGTTTTGCCCATTTTTTATGCGGGATTGGACGGACGGCAAAATTTTGTAAAAAATGCCTTTGGGAAAGCGCTTGTCTACGCTAATATTTTAGAGTAAAGATTCCCGTAACTGATGTTACGCACAGCAAAGCATTTCCGAGACTCAACCACAAACAGCGGCTCATTCCCAAACTCCGGTTTGGGAATGAAGATGGGCTCGAAATTTGGTTGACGGCAATGCGCATCCGTAGAATGACGTTGATAAAAGGTTGCTGTATTATGAAGCTGGCGCGTAACATCAGCCCTTAATTCTACAAAATGGAAATGCCATGAAAACGATCCGCCTTACCCGCCAGTTTATTTTCACCGCAGTCATTTTCCTTTTTTCTTCAAACAACTTTGCCCAACCTGCTGAAAATGATGATTTAGCCAAAGCCGCTGCTGGTCTCAAGCTCCGGGAAATCGGCCCAGCGCTGATGGGCGGCCGCATCGCTGACATTGCGGTCAGTCCGGTTGACAAAACCGAATGGTTTGTCGCGGTTGGCTCCGGCGGCGTGTGGAAAACAACCAACGCCGGAATCACCTGGACGCCGGTTTTTGACGACCAACCCTCCTACTCTATCGGCTGCGTGACCTACGACCCGAACAATCCAGACATCGTTTGGCTGGGAACCGGTGAAAATGTTAGCGGCAGACATGTCGGCTGGGGCGACGGCGTTTATCGCAGCCGCGACGGCGGCAAATCCTGGGAAAACATGGGATTGAAAGCTTCCGAACACATTGGAAAAATCCTGGTCGATCCGCGCAACAGCGACGTGGTCTTTGTTGCGGCGGAAGGCCCGCTCT
>CAXHAT010000246.1:0-10171 GCA_964014485.1 uncultured Deferribacteres bacterium | reverse complement strand
GTTACATCAGAGTTTTCCACTTTAACCACCTGTCCGAAATATGGGGTCCATTATAAAGAATGGGTACTCGCTGATTCTATTTCTGGTAAAGAGTTTCGCAAAATAACTCATACTGATCCCCGCACCCTTAAAGAGGTAGGAATCAGGAACGGAGATAAACTGCGAGTTGTAATGCTTTCATAGAGTATTGAGCAGAGAAGCCTATCAAGTCGCTAATCGATCACAAAATTAAATTTCGCATTTTTGGGGCGTAGGAGCGGCTGACGCGGACTTTTTGGCCGTTTTTTATAGTCGCGATGTAGCCGCCCTCGCCGTCGCTTTTGAGGTGCGCAAGTGCTGAAGTCGCGATAATGTACGAGCGATGGACGCGGGTGAATTTGGCGGGATCGAGGCGTTTGTCCAACTCGCCGAGGCCGGTATTGCACAGGTAGGATTTGGCTTCTGTGTGTAGCGTTGCGTAATCTCCGGCGGCCTCCACCCACAAAATATCGTCGATGGCGACCGGCACGATTTTACTCCCCATTTTGACAAAAATTTTATCCGCGAACGCTTCCTGCTGCTTCTGCTGAGTGGTCGACAAGAGCGAGATTAAATTATCAAGCTCTGCACCCGATTTCGAAGACTGCGTGATTTTTTCGACGGCTTGCGCAAGTCGTTCCCGTGAGTAGGGCTTTAATAGATAGTCGATGGCGTTGACTTCAAACGCCTTGAGTGCGAATTGGTCGAAGGCGGTGGAGAAGATGATTTTTGGGAAGTGCTCCAAATTCTCGAGCACTTCAAAGCCGTTCATGACGGGCATTTGAATATCCAAAAACGCAACGTCCGGCTTCAATTCATTGATCGTTTTCACTGCCTCGCGTCCGTTGCCGCACTCGGCGACCACGGAAATTGAAGGATGCTCTTCGAGATATTCGATGATGATTTGGCGGGCCAACGGCTCGTCGTCAACGATGACGGCTTCAAATTTCATTTGACCAATTCTTCGTGTTTAATCGGGATTGAAAATTTCACTTGAAAGCCTGCGCCGTTGAGCGAGCCGTGGCTAAGCGCCGCTTCGGAGCCATAGATTTTTTGCAGCCGGGCGTCGGTGTTGCTCAGGCCAATGCCTTTGCTTTCCGCAGAAGAGCTGCGTCCGTTCATGCCAACGCCGGTGTCGGAAATATCGAAATCCACCCGCCCGAAAGCCGGCTTGATTTTGAGGGATATTTTGCCGCCGTCTTCTTTGGGAGCAATGCCGTGATTCACCGCATTTTCAACCAAAGGCTGCAAAACCATCGGTATAACCGGCACGCTCAAAGTCTCTGCTGAAATATCGTAGTCCACTTGTAATCTTTCGCCAAAGCGCTTTTGCTCCAAATCCAAAAACGCCTTCACAAAATCAACTTCCTTGCGCAGCGGAATGCGCATGTGATTCAGGCTGTCCAGCGCATAGCGCAGCAAATCGGCAAGCTGTACGATCATTTTGCGCGCTTCTTCCGGGTCGCGCGTGACCAT
Organism: uncultured Deferribacteres bacterium; assembly: GCA_964014485.1. Taxonomy (GTDB): domain Bacteria; phylum Zhuqueibacterota; class Zhuqueibacteria; order Zhuqueibacterales; family Geothermadaptataceae; genus CAXHAT01. The sequence continues at coordinate 8,677 of CAXHAT010000246.1, read as the reverse complement.
GGCGTTGATGCTGTTGAGCGTGTTGAAAAGAAAATGCGGATTGATCTGCGCCTTTAACGCCGCCACTTCACGCTCTCTGGCCAAGGCTTTCAGTTCCGCGGCTTGCTTTTCTTTTTCCTTCAATTTCGCAACCGAATCTACGCTGTGGAATATGGAGAACTGGATCAGGTAGAGCAGGGCGTTGCTATAAAGCATCCAAACGTGATTTTGCGCCAGGTTCGTGTTCTCGACGGATTCAAGGCCTGCAAGCCATTTAAAGACAACAACATAGCCTTCGTAAACCCCAACTGTAAAAATTACTGAAAGCACAGCGTGCAAGAGGAGCTTAACCGCCCATGATTTATCCGCAAGAATACGAATGAAAAAATACCACGTGGGGATGGTGCAAAGCATCAAGAAAGCGTAGTAGCTGGCCATGCCTGTGAAGAGTCCCTGCCATTCCAAAAACGGGATCATATTGTGGAGCAGCAAGGAAAAGGAGAGCACGTAGCCCAGCCAAATCAAAACCCAGAGCGCAACGCCGTACCAGCGTAGATCGGGCCTTGGAAGCTTGGCGAAGAAGGTTTTCATGAGAGGGCGGTTTTGAGTGCGTTTAATAAAAGGAGCGCGTTTTCTCTACGACTGTTGAAGCCCATTAGGCCGACGCGCCAAACCTTGCCCGCCAATTCACCGAGCCCGCCGGCAATTTCGATGTTAAACTCGTGAAGTAATAGTTTTGCGGTTTTTTGCGCATCAACGCCTTCGGGGACGCAAACTGTCGTTAAGCTCGGCAAACGGTGCGGACGCGGAACGTGACAGGAAAGGCCAATTTCCTTTAAACCCGCCCAGAAAAATTCAGCCGTCCGTTGGTGCCGTTTCCAGCGGGCTTCAAGGCCTTCTTCGGCGACCAGACGCAATGCTTCGCGAAGGCCGTAATTCATGTTGATCGGCGCGGTGTGATGATAGGTGCGTTCACTGCCCCAATATTTTCCGACCATCGTCAAATCGAGGTACCAATTGGCGACCTTTGTTTTGCGACTATTGAGTTTTTCGACGGCGCGTTCGCCAAAAGAGACCGGCGCAATGCCGGGCGGACAACTCAGACACTTTTGACTGCCGCTATAAGCTGCGTCAACGCCCCAAGCGTCAAGGAAGACGGGAACGCCGCCCAGGCTTGTCACCGTATCGACGAGCAAAAGGCAATCGTGTTGACGGCATAGTTCCGCAACGCCTTCCAGTGGCTGACAAGCGCCGGTTGAAGTCTCAGCGTGAACCAAACCAAGAATTTTAGGTCGATTTTTTTGAAGGGCGGCTTCAATTTCTTCAAGCGAAAAAACTTCGCCCCAAGGGCGCATGATTGTCGCGACTTCCGCGCCATATCGCCCGGCCATATCCGCCATGCGGTGCCCGAAATAACCGTTTATGCCGACGAGCACTGAGTCGCCCGGCTCAATCAAATTAGCAAAACATGCTTCCATAGCCGCACTGCCGGTACCGCTGACCGGAATCGTGAGTTGATTGTCCGTCTGCCAGGCGTAGCGCAGCAATTCCTGATTTTCGTTCATTAGCTCGATGAACTTTGGATCGAGATGTCCGACCTGCCGCATGGAGAGCGCTTGTAACACGCGCGGGTGTGCGTTTGAAGGTCCTGGCCCGAGAAGTAGACGCGGCGGCGTGTCAAGTTGCGAGGTGGAAATTCGGTGGATTTCGGAAACAGGGCGAGTGAGATGTTTCATGCCATTCCTTTCAAGAAAACGTATTGATTTGATCCGAGTTTGAGGCCGTTCCAATTTGTAGCGAATATGAGACAGTGTTACGCCGCATAGACATTTACGGGCGACAGATTAGCGTCAGAGTATGTTTTGCGAAAAGTAATTGCTCAAAATTGAGCCTAAATACTTAAAAAAGAAGCATTTTCGCAAATTTCTGCGCAAAGCCCGCAAAAGGAAAAAATGGCCTGGTCTTTGTATCCATGCGACTTGAAAATGGATTTTCATTTCGATTCAAATCAACATGATAGATTTGCAACTGAGGTAGATTGATGATCGAAATAATCGTGGTTTTGTGTTTGTGCTCCTTGCTCTCATTTGCACTTGAAGTGCTCGGGCGCTAAACCATGACGACAAAGGCGCGAGCGAACTCAGCAATTAAGTCCTGAAGCGCTCCCGCCGTTCTTTTACGATTCGTATCGCTTGGCTTATGAATAATCGTAACGAAGCCACCTATAAATTTCCGGCCAAGTCGGTCTTTTGCCGGAGATGAGTATGCCGACCCGATAAATCTTCGCCGCCATTAACACAACAAAGTAGAGCGTCACCACGTTTGCCCCGACTGCGACAGCGAATTGCCAGATTGGGACGTCGATGAGCGTCATGCGCGCAGGCATGATCATGATCGAAGTGAAAGGTACCATCGAGAAGACTTCTGCGATGATGTTCGCCGGGTCGCGAATCATGGTAAAGGCCATGAAGAACGGCACGATGACCAGCAGCATGACCGGCCAGATGCCGGACTGTGCGTCCTGCTGGTTTTCAAAAATACTGCCCATCGCTGCAAAAAGGCTCAAATACATCACGAGGCCGATGACGTAGTTCAGGAAAAAATAGGCCAGTTTTCCGAAATCCAGATTCAAATTTATATCGGCAAGTGATGCGGCAAGGCCGAATGAACCCATCGAGATGATCGCCATTGGCAGAACCCAGATTAACATCTGCGTCAGGCCGGTCAGCGCGGTGCCCACAATTTTTCCCGCCATTAATTCCTTCGAATTGACCGAAGACAGCAAAATCTCGATCACTTTGTTATTCTTCTCTTCATTCACCGCCATCATCAAAGTTTGCCCGATGACGAGCAGGCTGATATAAAGCAGCATGGTAAAAATGCCGGCGAGCACAAGATTGCCGGCGCCCTCCACCTGCGAGCCTTCTTCGGTTTCCCGAACGCCTTCGAGATCAACGTTTTGGCGCGCATAGGCCAAATCTTCCGAGTTGACGTTTTTATCCGCGAAATATTGGTCGTTGAGCACCTTGTTGACCGAGCGTTCGATGCGCGAAATCACATTAAAATTGGTTGGATTTGATGAGATGTAAAATCCTTCCTTGTCATAGCGGATGGAATCCGGTAAAAGGATGAGTCCGGTGATTTTATCGCCAAGCAAGTCTTGTTTCAAGGATTCGTGGTAAGCGTCAAACTCTGAACCGGGCTTGACTTGATAGTCGATTTTATATTGCCCGCTTTGCACAAAATCTTTCTCCGCCAATTCTTGCTGCAAGCTCGAGCTGATCTGCTCAGATTCTGTAACGATCACGAGATTGACTTTCCCCGATCCTTCAAAAGAAGCGAACAAGGCTTGCATTCCTATAAAACCGAACCAGAGCAAAGGCATCAAAATCGTCATGATGATAAACGCCTTCGACATGATCTGGGCTTTTATCTCGCGCTTGATCACCGCGAGCGTTCGGTTATTAATCATGAATTCTCTCCTCGTCTGTATTTAATTCAACTTTATCGTAAACTTCTTCAATTGAGAGCGAGCAGCCGATGGAAGAAAGCGTCAGCTTGTCCTCAGGCCGCCAGGCTTCCGAGAAAAGCCATTCCGTCGCGCTCTTGCGCTCAAACCGCTCCAATCGTTGATGGTCTTGCGAAACCAGCACATATTCCTTCAGCGAGTCAATTTGGCGATAATGTTTGAATTTTACGCCTCTGTCGTAGCCTTCCGTGCTTTTCGAAAGCACTTCGACGATGAGTACAGGATTGAGCAAGGTGTCAAAAACATTGTCGTCAAACCGCGCTTCGCCGCAAACAACACTGACGTCCGGGTAAGTATAAAGCCCGCTCGCTTCAACCTTGGCGCGCATGTCGCTATTGAAGACTCGGCATGGCTTCTTTTTTAGCTGCGCCCGAAGTTCCGAGCTAATATTAACGCAAATGAGGCTGTGTGCAATGCTCGCTCCCGCCATCGCAAAGATTTCGCCTGCATAATACTCGCTTTTATAGCCCGCTTCTCTTTCGAGAGCGAGATACTCTTCGGGCGTTAGCGGGTTTGTTGATTTCTGCGCTTGTCCCATGTCAATGGTCTCCGCATTTGAAAGCTTGTCTTGAGCAAAATATTATCAAAAAGATAAGCGAAACAACGCTCAATTAAAAGCGATATCCCCGACCAAATCTTCTTCGCGAATCAATTCATTCGCTCCGGACCTAATGCCGTCGCCGGCCAGCGAGACGAAAATTTCATGCAGGGAAATATCATTGGCGTCGAATTTTTTTACGACGACGTTTTTCTCAATCAGCATTTTGAGCAAGTCCTGAATTTGCGACGTCTCCTTGACGCGCACGCCCGTCGTATTACCGAATTCTTCCACGCTCTCGACAATCTCGCTTTCTCGCAAAAATGAAATATCGCCTTCATAGACCAAGCTTACGTTTCGCTGGCTGTATTTTTTCTTGATCTCGGTCAACGCGCCTTTGACGATCAACTCACCTTCGTGGATCAGGGCGATATGTTCGCACATGCGTTCGGCAAAATCCATCAGATGCGTCGAGAAAATGATGACCTTGCCTTGCTTTTTGAGATCGAGAATGATGTCTTTGAGCAGGTTTGTGTTGATTGGGTCGAGACCGGAAAACGGCTCGTCGAGGATGATGAATTCCGGGTCGGAAAGAATGGAAGTGATAAACTGGATTTTCTGTTGATTGCCTTTTGACAAGTCCTGCATTTTGGAGAGCTTGCGGTCGGCGAGGTCAAAACGCTCTAAATATTCCATGGCTTTGGGCTTGATCTCAGACGCTTTTTTACCTTTGAGCTCAGTGAAAAAAAGCAGCGTGTCAAGTACGCGCATTTTGGGATAAAGCCCGCGTTCTTCAGGCAGGTAGCCGACGCGGTTGCGGAATTCCTGCCCAACCTTGTTCCCCCGAAAAATGACCTCGCCGTTGTCCGGGCCGATAATATTCATCATCATGCGAATCGTTGTCGTTTTGCCGGCGCCGTTGCGGCCAATGAGGCCAAAGACGGCGCCTTCCGGGATTTCAAACGAAACGTCTTTCACAGCTTGCAGCTTGCCAAAGGATTTACTGAGATTTCGAACTTCGAGTGCGTTCATCGATAGAACCTTGTTTGTTTATGGTCAGAATTGAATTTTTCGATATTTCATTGCTTCAATATAATAGAGCAAATCATCCATTTCCGGTTCGGTTAAATGTGGAAAAGCGGACATTTTATTGCGGGCGCGATAGCTCGCCGGGTTTCGGATAAACCGCCGAATATCGTCAATTTTCCAATATTCAGTAATGTGTTTGGGTGCGTTCAGCTCTGGCCCGACGCTGCCGCCGACGAGGTTGATAGAATGGCAACTTACGCATTCTTTTTTAAAAGTTTCGAATCCTCTCATTGCGCGGACGTCGTCTCCGGGGGAAGCGCCGTCATAAATCGACATGCTCGCCGTCATCCGAAGCGTCGTCAATTGATACGGCCGCGGGTAGCCTCGATCCGCTTGTTCTATTTCCGGCCAGACGAGGTAAAACGGCGCAGGCGAGATGAATTCCTTGCCGTGCGGAATTGGCTCCCAGGCGCCGGGCGAATCCGATGAAAGGTCTTGTGTTGCAATCCATCCGTCCGCGGCCAATGCCTTGCTCAATGGCATCGACGGCGAATAGCCGTCAACGCATTGAAAAAATATCTGCAATCCAGTCGTGTCGGCGTCGTTTTTTGCAAGAATCTCATGCAAAAGCGCTCTCAGCGAAAAGCCTGAGAATCGTTTTTCCTTGCCGTAAATCGGATCATGAAATGCGATTTCACGCGTTTCCGAAAACTCTCCGAGTGCGTTGCGTTCAACCAAGTCTACAACAATAGCGTCGGACGCCGGTTGTTCGGAATTAATCACCGCTTGCGTTTTGGGCTGCGGTGATTTGTCGCAGGAAAGCAAGACGAAGAGAATTGGAACGATGGAGAGCAGCTTCATCGATTTCGAGGAGACGGTAGTTTTTGAAAAATAAGCATGTTTGAACCCGCTCTCAAATAAAAACACAACTTTCAGAAAATCAAACGTTTCGGCTCTTTCCCGAAAGACTCGGTTCAATAAATCGATATTTCGACTTCTTTCTCGCGCTGCACTTGGCTGTGCTTATCTCTAACCACGACCGTCAGCAAATAGTCGCCTTTTGACGCTGATGACAAATCCAGCGCTATATATTCAAAAGATGTTTGCTGATCGCCGCTGCGTTCACTGGTTACGGCAATGGATTTTTGATCGCCGCCGAAAACGCCGAAGAGCTTTTTTATTCCGCCCTGTGATTTTTTCGTCGTGAACGAGTATTCGATTTCAAAATTCGTTTGTCCAGCCGCCTCGACGGCCAGATTATAGATTTCGAAATAGAGAAAGACCGGCTGTGATTTTTTGTAGCGCCGCGAAGGGTTCGGAAAAATTGAAAGGCCGTTTTTTACCACGCCGCCCTCACGGTCGGGCGCAACGTCGTCGGCGGTTATAACATCGCTTAATGCCAGCGAATCATCTGCAAACGCAGGGATGTTGACCGGGAAATTGTAGCCGCCGATAAAATCCGTGTCCAAAATCTTGGCGTGGAAAGCGGCGCGCCTTTGCGCCGGATTCGTCACCGCCTGGAAAAAATCGACAATTTCTGAAGCTGCGTTTTTTTTCAGCGAATCGATGCTAATCGTTTTGCGGAGCTCGGTGTGAGAAAGATTGCTCCAACTTGAATCTTGCAGCGCCATGCCTTGCTCAACGATCATCACCTGTCGTTTTCTTTTCGAAAGGGTTTTGATCGCTTTTTTAACAGGAATATCGAAGTAAATTTCGAAAGAGGTTTGCTTTTTGGGAGCGCGAAAAGCGGCGGTGAAGAAAGAAATCTCAAGCGGCTTGACGTTCTTGCTCCAGCGATGTCGGTCGGTTGAAAGACCACGATCGACGTGCTCGCTGTTTTGTTGCGCCAAACGTTCTCGCGCTTGAATGCGCCCCAATTGCGACCGCCGGTTAATGTCGCGATATTCCGGCCCCCAGTCGGCGCGCGAAGCGGCGATACGCGGATCGTCGATGCGCGCGATTAGCCGCCAGTTGTTGCCTGAAGCCGAAGCGTCGATCATAAAATGAAACGCCATTTCCGGGGTTGCGCCTCGACGGTAGTAACGCCACGATTCATTCGTTTCCGAAGATTCGTTGACGGTGAAAGCGCGATCATCGGGGGCGCCCTGCCGGATGTAAATCAGGCCCTTGTCGTTGAAAAGATCATTCAATTTGTACGTTGGCGGAAAATTCAGGTACCCCAGTTTGTCGGGATTGTTTACCCACGAACGCACGCCGTCGAATTGGTAATCTTTTTCAGCTTTCAGCAGGCGGCGATAATGCTCCGCCAGTCTTGCGTTACTTGAGGACGCCGGCAGCGGGTTGCGCTTGCGCCAGATTTTTTCGAAAAAAGCGCCGTATTCCGCCGCGCTGCGCAATCCTTGATATTCTCGAATTTCAGTATTCGAAAGAATATATTTGACGTCTTCGAAGACAAATTCAGCGTCCGCCTTGTCCTGAATCAGATTAACCGCTCGCCAAAACGCCGCTTCGCCTGCTTGCAAGTTGTTTTGCTGATAATGAATTTTAGCGAGCGAAAGAACGATCGGCGTTTCCCGAAGCGAAGCGGTTGTTTTTAGCAATTCTTCGAAAATCTCTGAGGCTGATTCGACGTCCCCTTGCAAACGAAGCGTTTCACCAAGCGCCCAAAGCGCTTCTTCGTTCGATTGCGTTTCAAGCCAGTTTTTGACTTTTGATTTCTTGCTATTGTCGATGAAGTAACGGTAAAGGCGGAGCAAGCCGGCGTTTGCCGCTGGAGTCCCTGGTTGCAAACGTTTTTGCGCCCGGCCCCATGAGATCGCTGAACGATAATTCTTTCGTAAGCGTTGCAATTGAGCATATTCGAAAAGGACGTTTTGAAAAGTTGAATCCCGCGCCAGCACCCTTTCGAAGTGACGCTCAGCTTTGTCAAAATCCAGTTTTTGCAAAATCAAGGCTTTGAATTTCCCCTGTTCGCGATAACAGGCGCCCCTGCGCAGAATGGCGTACAGATTTTCGGAATCATTTTCGAGCGTCTTTGCGAAAAAACTGCCGGCCTCGCCGAACTTTTCTTGCGCATAAGCAACGTCGCCCAAAGCGTTTAATGCTCGGATCGAGTGCTTGTCCAATTGCAGCGCTTGTCGATAAAAACGCTTGGCTTGATCGAATTCACCGACGGCCAAAGATGAATCAGCGAGCGTCAAAACGCGATTGATTTCCTGCGGCTGCGCTCTTGTCGGCAGGCTCCCCAAAAAGCAACAAATAAGGATGAAAAAAATAGACGACTGCGTTTTTATCATGATTTTGGACGCTTAAATTTCAGGATGCGCGTCTGATCAATCTTGAGAGCGGAGAGCTGAGATTCACTTTTGCGCGAAAGGTGCGCAACAATTTGAACATACACAAAATTAAAGACGAATCATAGTGCAAGCCGTCCAAGCGTGTGGGGCGTTTTGAAGCAGGCGATGGACGAAGATGGGAACGGGTTTAAGTTAAGAACTGATGTTACGCACAGCAAAACTTCTCCCGAGGCTCAAGCGCAAACAACGCTTCATTGCGGCTCATTCCCAAGCCCCGGCTTCGAGCCAATGAATTCACTCGAAACTGGAGTTTCGAGTACAATTGCGCTCCCAATCCAGAGATTG
>CAXHAT010000245.1:0-10201 GCA_964014485.1 uncultured Deferribacteres bacterium | reverse complement strand
CATCACCGGGCTGAAGCCCGGCGCTAATGAGACGGCTTTTGTCTCGGGACTCAGGGGGTGTGCGTTGCCGCGCATAACATCAGTTAACTTAATTATTAAAAGCGGCTGTTCAAGTGAAACGGCACAAGAAGCGCTCCGGCCAAGTGTACGAAATTCGCCTGAATTGACGAAAATGTTAAAAAAACTGCGTTTTTCTTATCATTTTTCTTCACGCGAACGTAATTCTTGTGCTGTATTAATCGGGGAACGGAGAAGGTAAAACGGCTCAAAAGTCAAGAAGAGTTACGGTCAAATTTCGCTTTTAAAGGCATAAATCGGCCTGCATTACACTTCCCGATATACACCAAAAATTACATTCAGAGTTTTATTTTTAAGTCGGAGGATTTTTTCCGATGTCCATCTCACGTCTGGCTTTTCTCGATATTCTGCAATTTGATGGGGGAGAAGTTTACCGCGGCGCCGTGCTTTTAACGCAAGAAAGCACGGTACCGTTGGAATTTTATCTGACCGATCCACTGCGGCCAAATCCGATTCAAAAAGTGCTTTACGGCGCTGTTTTCGAAGAGTATTTGAAATTTGAAGTTTTCGGCAAACCGCTTTTAAACAATTTGTCGAAAAAGCCGGAAATTATATTCGTCCGCGAATCAGGGCTGCTCAATCTCGTTAGCACCAGTGAAACGCCGATCGCCTTAATGACCGACGAAAATGCTGTAAAAAGCCTTGTTTCGGGCAAAAATTATGAAGATCAGATTTTGAAAAAAGAGATCGAGAGTTTAGCGCGTGAGAACAATCTGTTTGAACCGTTCGACAGAATCTCGGACGCGGTTACGCAAATCCATCACCAGCAAATGAACGGCAAGAAGCAAGCCGCCGCTGCATGATCGAGATCAAAACAAGGCGCAGGTTAGGGCGATTGGCGCCGCATAAGCCGGTCTACCTTCAAACTGCACCGCTCCCTCCTCTTAAGATTTCGAAACTCAAAATTTACCGGATTAACATTACGACTCCGAAGATGCACAAAATGACCTTCGGGATCGTTGTCAGCATCAAAATGTTGCCGCAAAAATATTTTGAGTTTGCCGAGCCTGAAGTTTTGGAACGCTTGCCGCGCGCCGTCAATTACAAGATTCATCGCTACAACATGCCGTTCGAATTTGAGGGCGAAGTCAGATGGATTGATTTTGTCTGCTCAATGCCGGGCGTGTTAGATACGCGAAGTTACTTGTTGCAGGCTTCAAAGGCGATTTTGCTTGATTTGGGAATCGATGACCCCGGCAGGCCGCGAAGCGTGGATTTTCACGAAGATTATAAGCCGCAATGGCAAAATCTGGATTTTCATCTGCCAGACAACTTCCGCTCTAGCAATTTTGACTTCATCATTCCTCCGATTTCGAAATTTGAGAAGCCTTCGCTAAACGCCGAAGCCAACAACGTGCACGTTTCCGGGAAACACGCTCCCAATTTTCGAAAAATACGCCGCCCGCAAAAAATCAATCTGGCCATTCGATTCAGAAGAAAGCCCAAAACGGCGAAATTCAGTTTTCCCTCTAAAATTGCTTCAATCGACGCTTTGAAACTGCTCGAAAAAGGTATGAAAGTCAAGGTGGTGGATGCGATGGCTGCATTGCAACAACCCGTCAAGGTTCGGAAAGATTTCAAAAAGACGGCTTTTGCCAAAATCACCCCCAAGGCTCAGAAGTTTCGGATGAAGTCCGGCGTTGTCGGACAGTCGGTTGAAGCCATCCCGAAGGTCAAGATTAACTCGATGGGAACGAACGCGCTCATTGTCTACGCCAAGAAAAGCGAGGAAGTGGATCCTGAAGCGACGGTTGTGGACGAATAAGCGCAGCGCCTTCTCGAAAAAAATCTATCTCAACCGTGCGTTCAAATCGCTCAATGGCGGCGCAAAAGATTCCTGAAAAAACTCAAAATAGACCTCGTTGCTTTTATATTTTTTGACCCCTGTCTTTTCAATCCTATCGCGATACGAGGCGTAGCAGTCCAACGCCTGCATGACTTTTTCCATCTCCGCTTCGCCGCACTTCACGATGCAATCTATTTCTTCTTCCTTTGAAAAACTGATGCTGCGCTTGCCCTTGCGCTCAGGCATGGTATAAAACGCCAATCTTTTGAGATAGCCTTCGCCCGTCGATTTCAATTCAACGAACGCGCGTTTGACGGCTGCATGCGTCGTCAAATGGTCATGGTGCCCGCTAATTCCAAAAATATTGTACGTCACGATCACGGTCGGCTGCAGACGCTTGATCGCATCGGTGATGGTTTGCTCCAAAACGCGCGGATCGAGATTTTTTAAGCCGCCGTCAGGGAAATCGCAGATTGTTAAACCGGTCAAGCCGAGGACTTGGGCGACTTTTTCCAGCTCGTTCGCCCGCACGCTTCCCATTTCTTCTTTTGAGAGACCGAGCTTGAACCGCTCTTTCGTCGCTTCGCCTTTGGTCAGAGTCAGCAGAAACACACTCTTGCCTTCGCTGATTTGTTTTGCCATAACAGGAGCCGGGCCGAAGGATTCGTCATCTGGATGTGGGAAAATGTAGAGAATGGACATATTTTTTCCTGCTTTGTTTTTTTGGTTATCTGATCAACAGTAGGAGGAAGGAGATGGCCTTTTTCAGTAAACCTTTTGGGTCTTATGTCAACAGCGTGAAGCCCGGGCTTTATTTGCTGCTCGTCGTCGCTGTTGTCCGCTTTATGATGCTGCCGGTTTTTAACGTCCCGTACGACAGCGGAACGACTTACACAAGCATGTCGATTTTATTGATCATACTCGGCGTTTTCTTTGCGTACAAGCTCAGTCAAACGCAAGGATCAACTTACAAGGACGTACTGGGAACAATGATGGTGCTGTCTTATTCAAACGCAATCATTGTTTCCATCGCAATTCTCATCGATGACTTCGGCGGGATCGAAACTTATTTTACCGCTCCGGGGCACAGCCTCGAAAGCACTTTTGCGCACATCGCCGGCCACATATTTGTCGCCGGAACTTTCATGGCTCTTTTGCTTTGGGGCGTGGGTTCGCTCATGATGAAAATCCTCAAAAAAGACTGATTTTGAACGGAGCGTTCGGCGCGCCTGTCGAAGCGCCGTCGCTCCATTTTCGAGGTCCCGGTTCACCTGACAGTTGACCGCGGGTTTTAAGCGCGAGGCGTTTTATTCAAATTTATCGCCTGCTTTTTGGTTAGCCGAGCATTCACCTTCCCGATGATGATCTCGCCTAAAATATTGACACAATAAGATTTTTCCTCTATTTTGATTTCTCTGAGTGAGCAGTGGGACAAAACCCGTTTTTGACATGTTCAGTTTTACGAGTATCACCTGTGGATGATCAAGCGTTAGAAAATTTTGGCTGGAATTCGTTTTTCGAAGCGTCCTTTTCTGATTTTGAGGGGAAAGGATATTTCGTTGGACGCGTGATGCTTGAGCATCGCAAAGCGTTTCGTCTGCTTAGCCAATTTGGCGAGATCGCCGCGGAGGCAAGCGGCAAACTGCATTATTCTGCACGAGGAAAGATAGACCTCCCGGCCGTCGGGGATTGGGCGGTTTTTCAGTTTAATGAAGAAGAGCGCAAGGGCGTTATTCACGCCGTCTTGCCTCGCAAAAGCAAATTTTCCCGTAAAACGGCGGGCGTCAAAACGGAAGAACAGATCGTCGCTGCAAATATCGACAAAGTGTTTCTGGTCTCGAGCCTGAACAAAGCAGTCAACATTCGCAGTATTGAGCGCTATTTGACGCTTGCATGGGACAGCGGAGCGAGCCCGGCGATTATTCTCAACAAAAAAGACCTTTGCGAAAATCTGGAAGAGGAATTGTCAAGAGTTGAAGACATCGCTCTGGGCGTGCCGGTGACGGCGGTTAGCGCATTGACCGGAGACGCGGTGAGTGAAGTTCTTTCGCAACTCACGCCTGGGCAAACAGGTGCGCTTTTGGGCCCTTCCGGCGTCGGCAAATCCACACTTTTGAATCGACTTTACGGAGAAGTGATTCAGGAAGTCCGCGAGGTGCGTGAGATTGACAGCAGGGGCCGCCACACAACAACGCATCGCGAATTATTTCGCCTGCCGTCGGGCGCGCTTATCATTGACACTCCGGGCATGAGAGAACTGCAGCTTTGGGAAGGCGGCGAAGGTCTTGAGGAGACTTTTGAAGAGATTCACGCCTTGGCCGGTTCGTGCCGATTTCGAGATTGTCTGCACGACAACGAGCCGGGCTGCGCCGTCTTGGCGGCGCTTGAAGACGGGGACCTTGAGGAAAAGCGATATCTCAGTTTCAAAAAATTGCAGAAAGAGTTGGCGAGCTTGGCGGCGCGACAAGACCAGCGCGCGATGCTCGATCAAAAACGAAAAAACAAGCGCCTGCATAAAGAAATTCGCAGGGTTATCAACGCCAAAAAACGTTCTGAGTAAATTTTTCGATTCGAACCTGCCGCTTCCTCTGCCGCTGCCGAATAACCACACTGTTGACTTTTTTCACACTCGCCTCTGACTGTGACCACACTCCCTGGAAAATCTCAGGCTATAATTTTCTCAGAAACGATCTTAGGCCAATTGGCACGCCCCTTGCCAAAGACGGTGTGACCAAGTAACTGGTTTTTATAAACGCATAGGGAGATGAACCATGCAATATTCAATGATCAGGAAGATTTTCGTTTACACGCTTATCACCGCGCACCTTGCGATGTTCGCTTGCACCGAAAACCCGAGCAGCCCAAACCCGGACGAAGCGCCGGAACTGCCGCCGATTTCTTCGATGTCAGTTGATTTTTCCTTGTTTGATAACGATAACGCGGCTTTGCCCAAGTCTGCGGACGCTTTCACGAAGCAAAACTTTGCCAATGCCGCCGTTCGCGTTTTGCTTGCAAATACGGCAACCGTCGTGGTTCTTGCCATTCCGGTTGCAGTGCTGGCAAAAGCTTTTACCGTTGAGCCTGAATTAAAAGAAGACGGCTATTGGCACTGGACTTACACGGAAACCGCCAACGGTCAGAATTGGCAAGCCGACTTGGCGGGCACGCTCGACTTGCAGAATCAGGAATCCATCTGGGAAATGCGCATCACCAATTCGAACGCAAACCCTGCGCTGGAAAATTTCCTGTGGTACGAAGGCCGCGCCAAATTTGACAATTCTTCCGGCGTCTGGCACATTTATGACCCGCAATCGCCGGACACGCAAGTTGAACTTCTGCAAATCGATTGGAGCCATCCCTCTGAAGAACAGGCCACTCTTGAATTCACCAACAAAAAGCCGGACGTTGACGCCAACGGCGACAAGTTAACCTACAACGTCGACGGCGACTTGCGTTCCGTTTCATACTTCGACAACTCCGCGTCTGCCACAACGCTCATCGAGTGGAACGCTTCCACCGGCGAAGGCTCGATTACGGCCCCGGATTATAAAGGCGGCGAGAAATCGTGCTGGGACGCCTCGCAAGATGATGTTGATTGCGGCAACTAAAAATCACGCGCTTTTGAGGGGTTTTTCTCAAGAGCTTGCAACGTGAGACAAGAAAAAGGTTCTTTTTAAAACGATAATCGAGGAGCATTTTCAGCGCTCTTCAGGACAAAGTTCGACATCTTGTCGAAGGAGGTCACGATGCGTTTTTTGAAGAACCTTTTCTATTTCGTCTGTCTTGCAATCGTTCTCATAGTGAGCAGCTCATTTTCTAACAGCGCTTTGTCTCAGAATGAAGAAGGAGAAAAGAGCTGGCAAATTCAAATCACCGAGAAAAATGAACCTGGCGAGACAATGGTCGTTCGCGGAAGGGTTTTAGCTTCTGACGGCAAGACGCCGTTGCAGGGAATTCGTGTACACGTTTACCACACCGACGCTGAAGGCGTTTATTCCAAAACCGGCAAGGGCCATCGCTTGAAGGGCGACATGATCACCAACGACAACGGCGAATACCTGTACCGCACCATTCGGCCCGCCTCTTACCCTGGCCAAACCGTTGCGGCGCATGTGCATTATGAAGTTTACGGGCCGAATGGATTTGAACAAGAATTCGAGCTGCTGTTTGAGGGCGATCCACTGATTTCAAGCAGGGCAAGAGAACGAGCCAAGGAGCGCGGCGGCTTTTTTGCGATTCGAAAAATTGAGAAAGACGAAAATGGGATCTGGCAAAGTCGGTATGACCTCATTTTAAAGCTGAAGCCTCCAAAAGATTCGGGGGAATGATGCGCAAAAGATTTGCGTTTTGGAGATAGAGATTCGTAGCTTGGGTCCAGTCGATAGTTACTGAATTCACTACCTGACACTTTTTGTATAGGCTTCCAAAGCTGGCGAAAAAGGCCGGAATTGTCATGTTGGAAGCATCTTTTTTGATCCGACTCTTGAATTTTTGAGCATAATCTGTACTGGACGATAACAAAGATTCCTGCAGAATGACAAAACGGGGGGCCTTGCGACGGCTCGAAAATGCAGTTCACAAAAGTGTCAGGTAGAGAGTTACTGATTTTTGCGAACGGAGGGCGCTATGGATTTCATGTTTATTCTCGCGATCATTTTTATCATTGTGCTTGTTTCGCAGCTTCGCAAAAGGAAAAATCGGGACGACGATGCTTCTGAGTAGAACGCTTTTTCAAAATTCAATACCCGTGCTTCCAAAGAAAAATCGACGCGCTTCTTCCACCCGTCCAGCGCTTTTCAGAGCGCTAAGCTTGGCCCAAAATGCACACAGGCGAAAATCCATCGCTTTTACCTGGCTCTTGTTTTTTACCTCCGCCGCTTCGCAATTCTACGCTTGCAATAAATTCCCCGCCGATACGCCCCCCGCGATAACACGCCCCGATTTTCAAAAAGGCATGACGCTCGCTTGCTGGTCAGACGCCTGTATGGGGAATTCACGATCAGAAGCGAGTCTCTCCCGGCTCAAAACCGTCGGCGTCGAGTGGGCGACGATTGTGGTTACCGGCTACCAAAGTGATGAGCGAGCTCACAATATTGTTTTCAATGTCGCTCGCAGTCCGGGCGATCCGTTTGTGCGCGGAATGATCGCTCAAGCGCGAAACGAGAATATGAAAATTACGCTCAAGCCTCACGTCGATCTTAACAACGGACAATGGCGCGGGCATATCAAGCCTGATTCTCTTGACGTTTGGTTCGAAAACTATCGCGATTTTATCATGCACTACGCCACGATGGCTGAAGAATTGGACGTCGAGCAGTTTATCGTCGGCGTTGAGCTTGTTTCACTTAATCGGCAAGACCAAAAGTGGCGTGAGCTTATTGCTGAAGTTCGCGGCGTCTTTTCAGGGAAAATCTTATACTCGGCAAGTTGGAACGAATTCGAACGCATCGATTTTTGGGAAGCTCTGGACTTCGCCGGAATCAACGCCTATTTCCCTTTGACTGACCTCAAAAATCCTTCACAAGTTGATTTGGCGGCAGGGTGGCAATTTTGGATAAATCGCCTCGAAAATTGGCATGAAAAGATCGGCAAGGATGTGATTTTTACCGAAATCGGTTACACCAGCAGAAATGGAACGAACACGCGCCCCTATGATTTTAATATGCGCACTTCCATTGACGTAGACGAGCAGGCCGACTGTTACAAAGCCGCATTGCGCGCCGTGAGTGGAATCGAGTGGATCAAAGGCGTGCATTGGTGGCGCTGGGACACGGTCATTCGCAATGCTCGCGGCGATTATCCGCCGCTGAACGGCCCGGCGGAGGATGAGCTGAGGAAAGCGTGGAGCAGCGTCGGGGAATGAAAAGAAAATGCCTCGTCGCGCTTTTTATCGCTTCGTTGTGCCCGCCTGTTTTTTCCCAAAATCCAAAGCCTTTTTTTGAGACTTCATTCTCGGCGGCGCTGCGAGTAAGCGGCGGTGCGGCCAGTGCTACGCTGTTCCTGCGTCCCGCAATTCCGCTAATTCCAAACCTTTTTATCGAAACGCCAGTCGCGCTTGATTACGAAAAGCGCACTGCGGCTTTTTTTTACGCTTTGAGTCTGCGCAAAGATTGGCCTCAACCCAAATGGACGCCGTTTCTTTTGGCCGGCGGCGGCGCTGAGACGCAATTCACAGGACCGTTTTCTGAAACAAAGCCGCTTTTCCATCTCGGCTGCGGCGGGCTTTTTCCTTTGGGCAAAACCACATTTATTCGTACTGAATATCAATTTCAAAAATTCAAAGGCAATCTCGGCGGATTTACACGACACATGTTGATTTTTGGCGTCCAGGTGAGGTGGGAAAAGTGAGTGACCGACATTTTATTCTCGGCACAGCCGGACATATCGATCACGGCAAAACAGCGCTTGTCAAAGCGTTGACGAATGTCGACACGGATCGTCTCAAGGAAGAGCGGGAGCGCGGCCTGACGATAGATATCGGCTTTGCGCACATGGGCGAAAACGCGACCATTATCGACGTGCCGGGGCATGAAAAATTCATCAAAAATATGGTCGCCGGCGTTTCAACGATTGATCTCGTTTTATTCGTCATTGCCGCGGACGACGGCGTCATGCCGCAGACGCGCGAGCATCTGGACATTTTGAACATTCTTCAAATTCGCGGCGGCGTCATCGTGATCACCAAAAAAGACCTCGTCGACGAAGAGTGGCTGGAATTGGTGACGGAAGATGTGCGAGAACTCGTGCGGGACACCATCCTCGAAAACGCCGAAATCGTCGCCGTTTCCGCGATTGAAAACGAGGGCGTCGCCGAGCTCAAACAAAAAATTGACGCTTTCCTCGCCAAGTTGCCGCCGCGCCACGACCGAGGCGTTTTTTGGCTGCCTGTCGACCGCTGCTTTTCAATGCACGGTTTTGGCACGGTGGTGACGGGATCGTTGCTTTCCGGCAAAGTCGCCGTCGGCGATGTGGTGGATATTTTACCTCGCGGCGAAAAGGCGCGCGTCCGCGGCCTGCAAAAGCACGGGGCAAGCTCGGAGTCGGCGGCTACGGGCGACCGCGCCGCAATTAATTTGCAGGGCGTCGACAAAGAAAATGTTCAGCGCGGCGATGTGCTCGCGACTTCAGGTTATTTCAAATCGAGCCGCCGGATTCACGGAAAAGTGAAATTGCTCAAGGACGCTATCCCGCTCAAATTGAACACGCGCGTGCGTTTGCACATTGGCACGGCGGAAGTTATGGCGCGCACGAACCCGATTGGCGCGGAGCACATCCCGGCGGGCGGCGAAGGCTACGTTCAATTCACTCTGGAAGAAAGCATCGCCGTGCGTCGTCTCGATCCCTTTGTATTGCGCCAATATTCGCCCCAGAGAACCATCGGCGGCGGCGTTGTTCTTGACGCAAACGCCAAGCCTTTCCGACGCAAGGACGAGAACGCTATCAATCGCCTTCGGGGATTGGAAAAAGAAGAGCCGGAAGAACTGATCGCTGAACAGTTTCTTGCGGCGGAGCAGGCGACGCTGAGTGTAGATGACTTGGTAAGAAAAACCGGCATGTCAAGCGAAATGGTGAAGCCGGTCGTGGAAGGGATGATTGAGAAGGGCGCCGTCGTGGCGTTGAGCAAAAAGAGTTTCACTCACGCGAAAACGCTCGAGAGTCTGCAACGGCAAGCGCTGCGCATTCTCGAAGAATTTCACCTGGAAAATCCAATAATCCCGGGCCTCAAAAAAGCGGAATTGCCGCAACGGCTGGCCGGCCGGATTTTGCCGCATGTGGCGCAATTCGTTTTTGATCGACTCGGGTCAGAAGGTTTGATTAAAGAGATAGACGGGTTGGTCGCGTTGTCCAATTTTTCCATTCGGCTGCCGGAAAAGCTCGAACCCATGCGCGCCAAAATCGACGCTTTGCTTTACGACCAAGCGTACGCAACACAATCGCCAAGCGAGCTTGCTGCAACGGTTGGCGTTGCTGAAAATGAATCGGGGATGATCCTGGCCGTTCTGCTGGCGCAAAAAAAAGCCGTACGGTTCGACGGCGACATTTTTATTCACGCGAAACGGCTCGAAGAAGCCAAGCTGCGATTGATCGACTTCCTGCGCGAGAACGGGCAAATTACCGTGCCCCAATTTAAAGAGCTTGTTCAAGGCGCGACCCGGAAATTCGCCTTGCCGCTGCTAAATTATTTCGACGCGAAAGAAATCACTGTCCGCAACGGCGACATTCGCTTGCCGGGCGGCGGAATTGAATGACGGCGTTTCTATGGGCGCAAGATTGAGCCTGTGGGCTCTGTCTCTTATACACATCTGACGCTGCCGACGAGCGTCTTGGTGTAGATCT
>CAXHAT010000244.1:0-10223 GCA_964014485.1 uncultured Deferribacteres bacterium | reverse complement strand
CCGATCTCAATTGCCGAGTTTAGCCTATAAATCCACTAGCACCAAAGGTTAATAACGCACGATATCGCCGTAAGGGCCGCCTTCCAATTGGTTCAGGTAATGCACAATTCTCCAAGATCTCCCCAACTTGCTCTCGGCAATAGTCCCAGAGGCATTATTCACGATACGCGCGGAATGTTTCGGGCTCCCGCCACTTGCAAAAAGCACGACCCGCGCATCTGCCGGACAATAATCTTCAGCTGGCTGCAACCCCGATTCAGTTTTGTAATAATCGTCGAAATCTAAATGGGTAACACGACCGTCTCTGTTTCCCCATCGTCTGTCAATATCGGGACCTGTGCGAAATTCGGTTTGATTGCCCGCTGCAAAAGCATGACAATTGTACTGTCGCGTTCTTGGGCCGGTTATACACCAATCATTTCTTCTCAAATTTGGAAACCTTCTCATAAGGCTCTGTTCTTCAACCGTTGTAGGTGTGCGAGCTCCCGATATCCTTGAGCAATCGCAGTCTCGTTGAATGAGACTGCGATTGATTGTTCTTTGGTGAAGCGTGTGCGTCAACTCATGCGCCAATAATCTCCGCCCCTGTCTTGTGCCCGGCTGATATTGTCCAGCGCCAAACACCACGTTTTGCCCGAGGGTGTAGGCTTTGGCGTTGAGGGCTTTTGCCGAAGCCGCCGCTTCTGCATTCGTATGCACGCGCACGCGGCTAAAATCAGCGCCAAAACGCGGCTCGAAGAAAGCGCGCGCAGGATGGGGCAGCGGCTGGCCGCCGGATTGAAGAGAGCGAATGCGGGAAGCAAGCCCGGGCGCGACTTCCGGGGTTTGACCGCCACCCATTTGGGCTTGCAATAGATCATCGCCTTCTTCCACAACCTGCTTTTGGAGCACGGGTGTTATCTTCTCAGCGAGCGGTTTGGCCTGAACCGGCTCTTCTTCGTTATTCCTGCACGAGGAACGATTGGCGCGGGTTCAGGTAGGTGCTTGCTGAATGCGCGGCTCCGGCATACGCATCACTTCATCGGCGACGCGGTCGGCTTCCTGCTCGTACTTGTCTCCGGGCTGGCCGATTTTCAATTTGGCTTGAATCAACCGCCCGACGGCTTGGTTGCCGATAGTCTGCTGCAAGTACAGGATGTTTTGGCGCGTGAGCGGAATGTCGGACGGGGAAGCGGCATTCCTGGTCGAAATTCGCGGCGAGACGCGTTGCAATGCTGCAGGCGGCTTTTCAGGCTCATCTGCTTTGGGAACTGAGTGCGCTCGATGAGTCTTTTCTTTTTGCTGGCGTTGGAATTTGTGGTAAGGCATTTGGGTCGATCTCCTTAATCGCCAACTTGGTTTTTAGTGCAGGATTCCCATCTTGGGAGTACTCGAATATACTCAAGTTTGAAGCGGGTTTGCATTCGAATTAAACATCGTGTTACTGCAAAAATTACAACCAAAGCTCAAGCAATGTTTTTGTACGTTTGGAAATGACCGGCCAAAATCTTTAAGCTCAATTTCGAAATCATCTTCTCTTGTTGCGACATTTTTCCAGAATTATGCTCACATAATTTTTCAATTCGATTGCAGCATTTCCATAATTCGTTTGTCCTTTTCCTGGGCAGAATGTAGGCAACACAAAACCCGACTGCTTACGTCGAACTCACGTTAGTTTAAGGTCTCAAAGGCGGAGGGAGCCAGGGAAATTCAGCCCTGGGTATATGGCTACAACGCCTGCGCACCGCCTGTATCGTCGGCCCGTAGATTTCGATCACATCCGGGACAGAAGGATCGATCCTTCTCCACCGTCGCAGTGCATCGACGATATGGGTCAATTGATTGCATTCCGTGCGTGGGAGATTGCCACGCCTGCTCTGTAATTCTATCAATAAATCGATCAATCTCCCAAAAGTGAGCCGTGGATCTTGACGTCTTAAACGTTGCGCTTCTACCGGACTGCCAATCCCACCACCGCTTTCTCCGATTCTTCCACGGTCGATGTGAATGTCCACCCGCCGGTTTGCAGCTACCTGTTGTCCTGGAAGGTTGGCAACTCGACTTGCAACGCCATGACCTTCCACGGTGATTACACTCTGATCTACTCTGTGGCGAACCAGGTAATCCCGCGCGCGTTCAGCACGCCTTAGAGAAAGTGTTGTATTGGCTTCTGGTCCTCTTGAAAAATCGTTTGCGCCCACCAACAAAATGCGCCGAACATTCGGGAGTGCTGCAATATTGCGAAGAATAGTGCGATGGTCCCGTAGAAGACTGGCAGATCCGCGAGAGAAACCTGACAAAGTGTGTTGAAAAAAACCGCTATAGAATGACAGCCTGATACTCTCCAATTGGGGACTGGCAGCAGTAGACCGCAGGTCTCCGGCTTGTGCGCCGGTAAGTGTTATCAGACCTTCCCTCGTCTTTGTGTACCCCCAGCGCAGAGACCCGAAGGTCTCCCCTGTTTCTACACAGATGACTGCTAGTTCAAATTCTCTCACTAACGTCTGACCAGGAGGTATTAAACTGCTGTTCCACATTGGCGTATCGCGAAATGTAGCCGCATCTGTTCGTCCGGCTCCGGATATCCTGGTACTCGGTTCAGGCTGGAGTCCCGCTCCTCCAAGAACCGGTTCGACGCCGTAATAAGGCTCCGTATCCCTTTCTGTTACATCCACAGACGCACCCGAAGTGGACTCCCGGGTGAACAGAAGGTGGCTTGCGCTTGGAATACTCCCGGTAGTGGCGATCACCGTTTGCAAAAAGGTTATAGTCGGGCAATTGCTGGCATCCGATGTCGCTGTGAATCTTGCGCGCATTTCTACATCCATTCCCATAACAATCGCACCGTCCGACCGTATTGAACCAAGATCACCTACGTTGCGTAATTCCCAGGTCAGGGTACCATTACTTATTGAAGCTCCCCTGTTGGGGGAACTACGTACAGGGTCTCCCTCCATGCGATGAGACTGCTCTTCGATTTCCCGAACGGCGCGTGATTGGGATTCTCTTTGAATCGTTTGCGGGTAAAAATAGCCGCTTTCCACATTTGTGCCACTTCGCCAGGGTGCAACTGCACCTGCAGTCAAATCCACCGCTTCTAAATGCAGAATCTGTTTCGTTGAACTGCTCACCTGTGGTTGAAGTCTGTTTGGTGCTAATTTTTGATTTTCTTTCCTTTGGATAATTCCACTAGATAGTTCAGGAGTAGGAACACTCCTGGGTGTAATGCCCAAAAGATCAACACGTCCTTGAAAGTAGGCCAATGCAAACGATGAAAGTCCGCCGCGCATAAAATGATTCTGCACATAATGAAATTCAGAGGAGTAGGTCGCAGTATTTATCCTAAAGGCTGGATCGGTGTTTAACCGCTGGTTAATTACGTGGCGCGCTAAAGCTTCTGCTCCTTCTTCGATCAGCTGTTCTTCAAGCGGATGACCGTTTGCGGTGCCGTAGTACTCATCATTAACATAATAATGCATCCCCTCATGAACTAAGATGTGTCCAATGTGTCTGTGCTGATTCGGAATATCTATATGCCGGCTCCAACTGCCCCCAGAGTATGAATGGGTGGTTTGCCCGCCGATTCGTATTCTCTCATATTCTCTCACAAAATTCATTCCCAACCGACTAAGCAAAGGAGTAGCAACTTCGTTGAGCAAAATACTATGAGTAGGTTCTAAAATACACAGACTGCGCAATATATCCGGCGAAGTTTGTATGGCAACCCTCGCGATCCGTTGACGAGCCGCTTGTTCATTAGGGATTCTAAGCTGAGCGAATTGTGACGGCGTTCTCGTCGTAATTGCCTGATGTGAAGCTAAATTTCGGCCTGAAGGCAGCATGGTTCCAAATGCGGCCCGAATCGCTCTATCCGACTGCCTGATCAATGTTTGCGTTAAGCGAAACGGCTGACGAAATGCGCCGCGTGAACGCTCAAGATTGATCGAATAACGCATTCTTCGTTCCGTTGCTTCAACAATGTCGTTAGTTCTAATTTCTTCGCGAATGGTTTCTGCATCGGGACAAGTAGCTGGGGAAGAGGGCGTTTGGGGGATCGGTGGCGACGGTATGGTCGGGACATGCTCCAAGGGAGGCCGCATCGGAGGTTCGTAGCTTCTGGCTCGTTCCCAGAGGGGGCCACGAGTTTCGATTTCTGGAGCGGGTATAGGCTCGGCGGCGACTGATGTCTGAAATCTCAAAACTTTACTCCAATGCTCATTTGTGCGGAAGATTCCTGGAGCTTGCTGTACCACATGCGTCAGCTCATGCGCTAACAATCTCCGCCCTTGTCTTGTGCCCGGCTGATACTGCCCGCCGCCAAACACCACATTTTGCCCAAGAGTGTAGGCTTTGGCGTTGAGCGCTTTTGCCGAAGCCGCCGCTTGTGCATTCGTATGCACGCGCACATGGCTGAAATCCGCTCCAAAACGCGGCTCGAAGAAAGCGCGCGCAGGTTGGGGCAGCGGCTGGCCGCCGGATTGAAAAGAATTAATTCGGGAAGCAAGCTCGGGCGCGACTTCCGGGGCTTGCCCGTTGCTCGTTTGGGCTTGCAACAGATCATCGTCTTCTTCCACAACCTGTTTTTGGAGCACGCGTGTTATCTTCTCAGCGAGCGGTTTGGCCTGAACCGGCTCTTCTTCGTTATTCCTGCACGAGAAACGGTTGGCGCGCGTTCAAGTGGGCGCGCGTTGAATGCGTGGCTCCGGCATACGCATCACTTCATCCGCCACGCGGTCGGCTTCCTGTTCGTACTTGTCTCCCGGCTGGCCGATTTTCAATTTGGCCTGAATCAACCGCCCGACGGCTTGATTTCCGACAGTTTTCTGCAAATACCAGAGATTCTGCGGCGTGAGCGGAATGTCGGGCGGGGAAGCGGCGTTCTTGGCAGAAATTCGCGGCGAGACGCCTTGCAATGTTGCAGGCGGTTTTTCAGGCTCAGCCGCTTTGGGCATAATACGTGCGGGATGAGCCTGGTCTTTTTGATGGCGTTGTCGTGTGTAGTAAGACATTTCTGTTGTTCTCACTTTAGCCCGTACGCGGTGTACGAGAGATTTCCTTTTCCAGGTCCTTGATTTTCTTGTTCAACGCGCCGACCGCTGTTTTGAAAGATTCATCCATTTCTTCGCGTGCGGTAGCGGCTTCCTGCTTCGTTTTTTCAATCGAGGATTTTGTTGTTTTAGTGATTGCTGCAAGTTTTTGCTTATAGTCTTTTTCGATTTTTTCGTGATCCAAAACGGCATTCTTCTCAATCTCATCAATTCTTGCGAGCATTTCTTCTCGCAACTGTTCTTGAGCACGGACAATCAAGCGAGCAACTTCTACATGTGTCAGGCCTTGCGCTTCAACAGCGCTCTGTTGCGCTGTGCAGATAGGAGTTAACTCGCCCGCCCAAGGAGGATCATCAAAGTTCCTTTCTTTGTATCTATTCATCAACCAGGCAATCCAGGGAAACGATGCGGCGTATTTTCGACATTCCAAGTTGCGGATAAGGGCTTCGTATACCACGCTCTCGCGTTGCAAGCCCGGCTTGCCGATCACAATAAGGCTCTTCAGTGACGGCAGGTCGCTTTCTTCCCATCTTTTTTTGTTACCGCCTATCTCAAATTCAAGATAATTTACGGGCAATTGTATCTCAACTTCCCCTTTTTCGGTTGTGCCGTCTACCTTTAGAGCGAACTCTCTTTTAAAATCTCGATGTCCTTTGACTGGGTCTGTAGAAAGATCAACTGGTGTCACCCCTGCAGGCAAGTGATCTGGATTAATGGCTCCCCACTCAATCGTCGCGTCAGAAATTTCGTTGTCATCTGATTCGAAAAAGAAACTCGCTTCAATGCCAATCCTATTCCTTTCACTACTCGCGTCATTGTCAACACATACACTATTTGTAATTCTTCTTGATGTCAGAAACCGAATACTAGTTGATTTATCACTCGAATAAATACGTTTTGAAGCCAAAGCGTCAAATCTGGGGCCGCAGCTAATTCGTGCTAAAACAATGTAATGCGGATCGGGGCAACAAGCATTGGGCGGGCACGGATACGGTTCTTTGCAAGGCTCGAAAGGCTCGCTTGAGCGATCAGAAGCGCTGGTCTCTTGCGGGTGCGGATGATGATCCATGGCGACAATGCAAAAGCCTGCATCGGTTCGGCTGTAATCGCAGGTCTTTTCCTCGCAGCTTGCGCTTGGCGCGTAAACAGGGACGGGATCGGACGGGCTTTCGCGATACTTGATGACGATGTACAGTTCGGAAGCCAGTCTTGGCGCGGCTGGAAGATACTCCGCGCAGAGATCGCCGGAACTCCGCGCTCCGTCCAGCGAAGAGAGCGCGGCGGCGAGATCAATCTTCTGTTCTTCGCAAACCATGATCTCGTTGCCGTGGCAATCCAACGCCAAACCCGGCTCGACGATAACAAACTGGCTGGCGGGATTGGTCGCTTTCACCTTCAACCCGCAAACCACGCCCCAGCCGTGCAGCGTTTTGTTGAGCAGCTTACGTTTTTCGTTGTGGTAAATCTGCTCGTCTCTAAAATCGCGTTCGGTGAGTAATTGCCCATGAAAATAGCGGGTGCGCTTCAGGTTGTTGTACCCGCAAGTCTGCGTTTTTGATAGCTTGTCGTTCATTGCTCGCCTCCTAATCTCTCGAATTGTGGTCATTTTTTTATGCACCTCCAGAATGTTCCCGGAGATGTTGTTTCGGCGATTTTATTCTAAATCCGATTCTTTTCCCGGCTTGGGACGCGGCTTGCTGGAGCGGACATAAAACCAGCTCATAAAATCACCGCCTTGAAAACCGTTGCCCGAAGGCAGCTTGCCGCCAATGCAGTTTCCGTCCAACGCCCTGGCCGAAGCGCCGTTTTCCGCGGCGCTCAGGATATAGTCGCTTTTCAGAATTACAATGAATTCGCTCT
Organism: uncultured Deferribacteres bacterium; assembly: GCA_964014485.1. Classification (GTDB taxonomy): domain Bacteria; phylum Zhuqueibacterota; class Zhuqueibacteria; order Zhuqueibacterales; family Geothermadaptataceae; genus CAXHAT01. The sequence continues at coordinate 3,336 of CAXHAT010000244.1, read as the reverse complement.
TTTCATGCGAAATTCTCGAATAGCCCATGTATACGTCCATAATCCACTTTGAATTGATTTTGAAGAACGCCCTTAATCCGCGGGGTTCATATTTCACCGAGCCTGGAATCTGCTCAAAACGATAATTCCCGGTCTCCGAATCTTCCATTTTTACCAAAAGCAAAAACGTGTGCTCATTAAGCGTGGAAGCATCCATTTTGCGATCAAATTTCACCCACAGGCCTTTTTTCATCTCCGTTTTGAAATTTTGCAGAGGCAGCGTTTCTCCGTTTTGCTTCCAGCTTATTTTTGTCACATGCGGCATGTCTCCGTGGTAGCAATTCACCAGATCAGCCAGAATTTTGTTGCTGTAAACCTGGCGGCGGTGCGGACAATATTCGATCGGCTTGATTTCGCCCTGATCATCCAAACTCACTTTGGCAAGAATCACGGCGCGGTTGCGCGGCTTCTCCGGGCAGGCGGGAGCGGATTCCATCATTTGCTCGCAAACGTGTTCTCGGAGATCATGCTCAGCGTGTGCGGTTAGCGGACAGATTTCCTGAGGCGGGTCGTCGGCGATTTCATCGGGACGCAGGACGCACGGCTTATAATAATCTTTGATGCGATTGAACTCGTGCTTGCCGCTTTCCCCGCAGGCCGCGGGCGTTATTTGCACGCTTTCCGTTTTGCACGCCCAATATTCCAAGCCGATGTAATAATCTTCAGAGGCTTGCGAAGCGCCGGCGTCTTGACAATCAGCTTCCGTGGGCGTGACCTCCACTATGATTTCTTGCCGGACGAGCATTTCCCGGCCCCGGCAATCGATAGCCAAGCCGGGGAGAATTTTCACTTTTGGGCCGCCGTTTTCGTCCTCGACGACCTTCAGCCCGCAGACTACGCCCCAGTCATTCACTGCTCGATTGATCAGCCAGCGTTTTTCGTTGAAATAGCACTGTTCCGCAAAAAAGTCGCGGCTGGTCATGAGTTTGTCATGGAAATAGTTGTTGCGCTCAAACTCGGGGAGGTCAAAGATGCTGCGCGATCCCCAATCTGTGCCGTTCATGGTTGTCCCTCCTTATTTCTGTTTTTCGAAGTTCCTGTTTCAAATGAGTCTTGTTTGCCGCCCGACGAGCGCGTGTTGATCCACAACGCCGACCGTATCGGGCTCACCGTCCATAATCACAATTGCCGAACCAACGACCGCGCTCACCCCGGGCCGCACGGGCGGAGGGTCGGTGACTCTGAAATTCAGGTCAACGTAAGCGTCGACGCCGACTCTTGGCTCGCGTACATTGCGCAGCGTGAAACTTGTGTGCGCCGGAATCATTTCGTTGAGCAAGCGTTTGAGTCCTTTTTCGCTGCGTGCGAATTCTTGCGCGGGAAGGTCGAGCAAAATGGTGAATCTGTGTGCGAATGCTGAAAAAATATCCTCGGAATTTTGCCCCGTCCGGCGGAGGGCGGCGCGGCCAACAACAGCGTCGCGCCCCAGGTGCAGGCTCCGAACCGGCGTCTGGATGAGCAGGCTGTCGAACCCCAAGCGAAAGTCACGCCCCAAAACCATTGGCGAGAAGTTCCCGGCGTGTTCGATGATGATCGGACGGCAATCGTCGCCGCAGTAGAATTTGACCAGCGCCTCAATCCCGGCGGGCGTGCCTTTTCGGCGATAAAGCGCGGCCGCATTCTCAATCAGGTCGCGTTTCTTCGCTTCCGTCCATTCTTCTTCCAACGCCAAATTGAGCCACGACGCGAGCCAGTCGATGAATTCTTTTGGAGCGGTTTCGGGGGAGAAATGCTTGAACAAAACGCTGATTTCGGCTTCGAGGTCGTGGAGCGGCGATTCGAAAAGTGAAAGGAATTTTTCCAGGAAAATTTTGCTTTCAGCGTCTTCCTGATAGATCGCCGGGAGATAGCGCAAGTAAGAAAGGCGCGGATAAAACACCCGCATTTCCTTGACCACGGGGCTGACGTTTTCGTCCAGGGTCGCCAGCGCAAGTTTCAGCCATAAATAACGGCCGTGCGCTTTCTCGAAAAGCATGTCGTGCGGATTTCTCACCGGCCCAACCCAGTTTATTGCGCTTTCAATCAAATCCGCTTTTTCCTGAGTCGATTTTTGAGCATCGCTCAGGACGGCGTCAAGTCTGTTTTTCAGGTCGGCGTCATCGGATGCAAAATAAAACACGTCCAGCAGGGAGCCTGGGGGAAGATCGGCGTTTAAGGCGAGTCGATGCCACTGGCAGCTTGACACGCCGCTGTCGAGGGCGGGCGAATAGTAAAATCCCTGCTCTTTTGTGAAATGCTTTTCCGCGCTAAAAACCGCCGCGCCCCGTGCCGTGCTCGCGTACAAATTTCCTTTGCCGTCGCAGGCAAGCCCCAGAACTTTGGCGGAAAAATCAGGCAGCGCGCCGACGCAACTCCCGTCCGGATCAAATTGATAGATTTTGCGCGTGTGATTGTCCGCCGCGAAAATATTCCCCAAGCGGTCGGCGGAGATTTCAACGGGCTTGAAATCTCTGGAAATTTTCGAGAAATCGCCGAAGACGGCGACGAATCCGCCTGCTCCCGTGAAGACAAGAAAACCGTTGGCTTCTTCGTCGATGACGTAAATCCTGTCATTTTTGCCGACCGCAAGCGCGACCGGCTTTTTCAACAAGGCGTGCCCGGAACTCGAAACGACGTTGCCGAATCGATCATATTTGTGGATTTGCGGCGATCCCGTCGTCGGAACGTCGAGCACGAAGAGATTGCCGCGAGAATCGAGCGCGAGGTCTCTAGGATGCTTGACTTTTTTTATGATGCGCGTGATTTGCCAGTTTTGACGCGCAAAGCCTTGCACGCGGCGATTGTCTGGATCAGCCGCCCAAAGCGTGAATCGGGCCATGGCAAGGCGCGTCGGCCCGCGAAACATTCCCGGAGCTTCGCCTTTGTCGCCGATGTAAGGGATCAACTCCAAACGTCGAGAAGCGGGATCGAAACGATAGAATTTGTACGTTTTCAAATCCAAAAAATAAAGCCGTCCGCACGCATCGACCGCCAGTGGGCCGGGCCGCTTGTCCGCGCCGATTTCTTGCATCCAGCGGGAAAAAACAGGCGTGGAATAAAGCGCCACGCCGCCGTTCTCGCCGTCGCCCAGGGCTTCCAGACGGCGCCGCAATCCGCTTCGCCACTGCGTGCGGGTTTTGAAAAGTTGAATTTTGAATTCTTGTGCGTTCACTTTCTGCCTGCCTGTGTTAGTATCAATGAATAACTGATATTATTTGCCAATCGTGACGTTGTAGAAACTCGCTCTAAAGTCATTCCCGCGGAGGCGGGAATCCAGTCAATCGCGCGCAGCCCCTGGATTCCCGCCTGCGCGGGAAT
>CAXHAT010000243.1:0-10337 GCA_964014485.1 uncultured Deferribacteres bacterium | reverse complement strand
CGCCCTGCTTGCCGTAAACCGTTTTCACCGTCGAATCACAATCAAGGGTTATGGAAGTCAGCCCGTCATGGGTAAAAGCGGCAATGCGACACAAACGGCGGACGCCGCAAAACGACGCCAAAACAACGGCCATCATTGTTTGAGCCGTGCTGAACTTTGACGCATTACACTGTTCGGTTGGAAAAAGCGCGGCCAACTTTTCTCCCAACCCAAAACGTTGGGTAATCTGCTGCATTATAGGCGAGAGACCTGCATAAGACGTCAATGCCCTGCCTGTGAAAGAGTGCGTGACCGATTGGCTTTTGAACTTCAATATTTTGTGGTTACTCTGCATCGGAAAAGTGTTGGCTTGTTTGTTCATAAGAAGATGGTTAGATATCTAATTATAAACAACTTGCCGCACTTTTCCTCCCTTTTTATTTTAGAAATTTAGGTTTTAAACTAAAGTTAGTTTAGTCGCCAATGAAATACAAGCAAGATATCATTCGCTTATTTCAAAATAGTTTCCAGACAAGAATCTGGTCATGTCGCGGGCTTTGTAGACGACGCTTTCGCCGTCTGTCCTGAACTCTGTCGAAAGGAGCTTTTCGTGGATTTTGTCGTGTGTGACTCTTTCGCCGATCATAGCGGTTTATCCCCGTCTGCAATCAACTTTTGAAAGCGCGGATGCTCGCGCAATGCGTGCCAGAAACGGTCGAAGCGCAGCCAGGAAGCGGACATTTCGCTTGGGATGGTGAGCAGGTATTCCAGTTGGTCAATGGCGAGATCGTGCTCGCCGACAACGGCATAAACCTCCGCCAAACTCAAAACGTAGACCGGGCCAGTCAACGCATCTTTGGAGACGGGCGTAATCTCTACCGCGCGCTTGGCCGTTTGTATCGCATCTTCCTTACTGCCAAGGAAAGCGTAGGCAAGCCCAAGCGAGGAATACAATCGGGAGTCACTCGGTTGTTTACGGATTTCGGCCTCTAATTTTACCCGCGCTGAATCCGCGAGAGAGGTGATTTTTTCAGGCTCTCTTGCCATGTAATGAGCGGTTGCATAAGCAAGGCTTTTTGGTATATGGCGGGATTGATGAATGATGACGTCGCTTTCGATTTGGGCGAGGCGATCCAAAACTCTTGAATGGTCGGCGTCAGCTTGATTCAACCAGTGCCAACTATTATACAGAGGTTGATTCTTCGGAGCAGGTGCGAGAATCGCTTCCGCTCCTTCCACGTCTCCCTTCCACCAAAGATGATTCCGTGCTTTGTAATTTCTTGCCGCCTGAAAAGACGGATCGACGGTCAGAGACTGGTTATACCATTTTTCCGCTTCGGCAAACCGGCGAAGCCGCATATACGAGCTTGCAATACCAAAGGGAATCCAGGCTTCTCGAGGGGAGAGTGCAAAACCGCGTTTGTATTCTTCCAAAGCTTCGCGCCACTCACCCATGCGCCGTAGAGAAAGGGCACGTAAAGCAGGTGATATGTTTGGTAAAAGTTTCCGCAGATTGTCGAAAGCCTTCAGTGCACTGGCAAAATCCTGTATACAGTTGTAGTAGTAGTTCCCCAGCGCACGATGAGCGTCAGGCGAGTCCGGCTGTAGTCGCAAAGCCTCAGTTGCCGCTGCTTCCGCCGCCGCCAACCTTTTATCCGAGCGATCAACTCCCAGGACATAAATTTGCTGATGGGACCACGATAGTGCAACAAAAGCAAGGACGAAATGAGGGTCTAACGCAATCGCTTGTTCGAATAGCGGGATAGCCAGGCTGTATCCTTCAGATTCGGCGCGCGAGAATGATTGATTGGATAAAGATGTCCCTTGCAAATAGAGATCATAAGCCGCCAGATTGTTTGTCGGCCTTCGCTGGAAGTTTTCTCGTTCCGGCAACAAGATTTCAATATCCAGTTTTTTGGCCACCTCCTCTGCAATATTTGTTTGAATCTCAAATATCTTGTCGATTTTCTGCTGAAACGGCTCAGTCCAAACTTGCGTGTCATCGATGACGCGAATAAGCTGAGGCGTGATGCGGACATCGCCGGTCAATTCAGCCGCTCGCCGCCAATTGACTTTCCCCGTCAAAATGAAGTCGACGCCGAGTTCCTTGCCGATTTCATTGTTTGATTTGTCCGTCCCCTTGAATCTTCTGGCGGTGTTTCCCGAAATAACGTCCAGACCGGACAAATGGCTCAGTCGATTGGTGATTTCGTTCGTCAGTTCATCGGCAAAATACGCGTCTTCCGGCGCGCCGAGATTTTCGAACGGCAGCACCACCAGCATCTTGCGCTCAATGCCGACCAGCGGCGCCGAATCATCTTTTGTGAAATACACGGCCGCGGCCACAGCCAAAAGCACAACGACGGCGAAAGCGCCGGCAAGCACGCCTGTTTTTTTGCGTGAAGTTTGTGTGTTTGGTGTTCCCGCTTGCGTTTTGCTGTGGCTGTTTTGCACAGCCTGCAAATCCACGCGCATCTCGTCCACGTGCTGATAACGCGCGTCTGTGTCTTTCGCCAATGCTTTCGCGACAATGGATTCAAGCTCTGGCGAAACGTCATCGCGCAATTCGGAAACCGGCGTTGGCTCTTCGTTCAAAATCGAATAAATCACCGCTTGCTCGTAATCGCCGTCAAAGGGCAATTGACCCGTCAGCATTTCATAAAGCACCACCCCAAACGCCCAAATATCCGTGCGATGATCGATTTCTTCCCCGCGCGCCTGCTCCGGCGACATGTAGGCTACAGTTCCAAGCGTCGTATGTTCCTTCGTCAATCGGACGTCCGAACCCGCCAATTTCGCCAAGCCAAAGTCCATAATTTTGACCCCGTAGGATATATGTCCAACGGGGTGAACCTGGCCTTTTTCCGTGACCATGATGTTGGCGGATTTAATGTCGCGATGCACAACGCCCTTTTCATGCGCCGCTTGCAAGGCGGATGCGATTTGGGTGGCATAATCGACAATCGTTTTGATGGGTAGGGGTTCAAGATTTTGAACCCCTACAATGTCACCTAATTCCTGCCCGCCGATGTATTCCATCACGATAAACATTTCGTCATCGTGCTCTTCGATGTTGTGAATCGTGGCAATGTTGGGATGGTTGAGTGCGGCGGCGGCTTTGGCTTCGATTTCAAAGCGTTGACGCTCATCGGCGTTTGACGCGATGCGTTTGGGCAGGAATTTGATCGCGACGTCGCGGTCGAGCTTTGTGTCATGGGCTTTGTAGACCACGCCCATGCCGCCTTCGCCGAGTTTTTCGAGGATTTTGTAGTGGAGAATTGTTTCGCCGATCATCTTTTTCAACAACTTGTACTTAAAATATTGAGCTTGCTTATAAATTCCTTGATCGCTATAGTTGCATATATGGCACTAAAAAAGATCGTTTTGGATACTAACGTTATCGAGTCTTCGCTTCGAAGCCGGTCGGGTGCGAGCTATCAGATTTTGAGCCGTCTCCATACGAATGGCTTCAGACTTGGCATTTCCGTACCGCTTTATTTAGAATACGAACATAGAATAGAAGAACTTTTTCATTCAGGAGTTGTGCGAATTTCCGAAAACGCCAAAAATGCAATTTTGAAGGCGCTTGCATTTTATGCCGATGAAGTACCAATTTACTACAAAATCAGGCCGAACCTGAAAGATGAAAACGACAATATGGTCTTTGAGTGTGCAGCCAATTACAATGCCGATTATATCGTAACTTTCAATGTCAGAGATTTTCGCCAAGCCGATTTATCGCCGTATAAATTTGAAATCATCACGCCGCAAGAATTTTTGCAAGAGGTGTTTTATGTCTAAATTGCAGCTTCGCTTGCCGGAGGCGATTCACAATAAAGTCCGAAAAATTGCCAACAGGGAAAAGCTTTCCATTAATCAATTACTGGTAAATTCGATTTCAAATGAAATCATCCGCTACGAAACCTTGCAGTTTTTCACTGAGCGCGCGAAAGATTTCAACGAGCACGATTTTTTGGACGCACTGCAGGAAATCCCCCCTCTCGAACCCGAAGAACATGACAAACTATCCGCATCAGGGCCGCCAGCACATTGATAATGTACTACAACTTTTTTCGAAACGACTTTCCACCGCCTTCTCCGAGCTTTTCGAGAGTTTTGTAATGGGCAGCGATTTGGCCGATTGGTTCACTCATTTTTGTTTCTTCTCAGCTCTCATTTTTACCAAGAATCGGTGGGTGTTCCTTCTTGTTGTTTATGGGCTTTGAACTGTTTGAGCCGCTTTCAGACAAAATCGGTCTTGGAAATGATAAGAAGTTTGAAGGGGAAAGCGTTATGGAAATCAGTCGGATTGTCCAAATACTCGCCGATAAATTTTATCAAGACTGGAAAAATTACTCATTGGTTTACAATTCTTAGGAAGCGGATATCTTGCCAAATAACTTAGCTTGGATGATTTCAAGCCGAGAGATCATGTTGAAACCGGTGTAAATGTCATGCCCGCGCAGGCGGTCGCCCTGAAATGTGGCTATTATTACAACGTTAAGTCCAATATTCTCGTGACCATGCTTCGCGTGGTCATGCAACTTGCGGCGCTTCGCGCCGGTTCCGTCCGCACAATTTTGAACCTGAATGAATCGGCGCGAAGCGCCGGGCTGCATTCCAACGCAAAGCATTGGAACGAGAACGACACTTTTCTTACGTGATCCCGCGGACTTAACCTTGTAATACTATTTACCCTGTCATGCTCTTAGATGGGAATGTCGATCATCGATTATTCAGGTTGGCATACACAATATCAGATCAGCTTACATTGGAAAATCGTTCATTCAACAGACTTGCACAACCTGGCACATTATTTGAGAATATAGCGATGGCGATTCATCAAAGCTATCATGGGAAGCGCCATCAATAAACGAAAAACCAATTTTCTGGAAGCACACTTGAGAACAAAGCATGGAATCGTCCTGAAAAAGTAACTGGCAGTCAGGACTGAACACACTAAACCCTGGAGGTTATCGTGAGCGAGTATATTCGATCCCTGTTGGAAGAAGTCGTTGCGAAAAATCCAGCCGAACCTGAGTTTCACCAGGCTGTAAAGGAAGTTGCCGAAACGATTGGCGTTGTGTTCGAACGCCATCCGGAGTACCGTCAGGCTAAAATCTTTGAGCGCATCGTTGAACCTGAACGCGTCATTTTGTTTCGCGTGCCGTGGGAAGATGATCAGGGAAATATTCAGGTCAATCGCGGTCTGCGGATCGAAATGAACAGCGCGATCGGGCCTTATAAGGGCGGCCTGCGATTCCACCCTTCCGTTAATCTAGGTATCCTCAAATTTCTTGCCTTCGAACAAGTCTTCAAAAACAGTCTCACAACCCTGCCAATGGGTGGCGGAAAGGGCGGCTCTGATTTTGACCCCAAAGGCAAGAGCGACAGAGAAGTTATGCGCTTTTGCCAATCGTTTATGACCGAACTGCAGCGTCACATCGGCCCGGACACGGACGTGCCCGCAGGCGATATTGGCGTCGGTGGACGCGAAATCGGCTTCCTGTTCGGCCAGTACCGGAGAATCCGCAACGAATTCACGGGCGTGCTCACAGGCAAAGCTTTAAACTGGGGCGGCTCGCTCATTCGCCCTGAAGCGACCGGATATGGCGCCGTTTATTTTGCCGCGGAAATGTTGAACACACGCGGTGAAAGCTTAGACGACAAAACGTGCCTGGTTTCCGGCAGCGGCAACGTTGCCCAATATACCGTTGAAAAAATCATTGATCTTGGGGGCAAAGCGGTTACGCTCTCAGATTCATCCGGCTATGTGTATGATCCTGAAGGAGTTGACGAAGCAAAACTGGCGTTTGTGAAAGAGCTAAAAAATGTCCGTCGCGGCCGGATTCGCGAATATGCTGAAGAATATAGCAGCGCAACTTATACTCCCGTTAATCCCGGGTTGGATTACAACCCTTTATGGAATCACAAAGCGGATTGCGCCTTCCCGAGCGCTACGCAAAATGAGATTAACGCAAAAGACGCACAGCATATGATGAACAACGGGGTCTATGTGGTTAGCGAAGGCGCTAACATGCCGACGACCATTGACGGCGTTGATATTTATTTGCAGGAAAAAATACTCTATGGCCCTGGGAAAGCCGCCAATGCCGGGGGCGTCGCCGTCTCCGGCATTGAAATGTCGCAAAACAGCATGCGCTTGCCGTGGTCGCGTGAAGAGGTCGATCAGCGTTTGCAAAAAATTATGAAAAATATTCATACAACTTGTGTAGATACCGCTGAGCGATTCGGCTGCGCGGGGAACTACGTTGCCGGAGCTAATATCGGCGGATTTTTGAAAGTTGCCGATAGCATGATGGACCAAGGTATTGTTTAGCGCAGCATCAAACGGTATTTTTTAGAATAAATCGATAGGCTAAATCCCCCTGAAACTTCAGGGGGATTTTTTGTTTGTTGCGTTGTGCAGACGTCTTTGCGTAAATTTGTATTCAATACCAACCGGAATATGCGATGAAGGCCACGTCTCATAAATCACAAGATCGAGTTGTTCATTTCTTTGAATCCGACTTTCCCACCGGAAACCGCTTTAAGATTTTTCACAACTTAATGCAGTATCGGATACGAAATCTCCTTTTCGTGTCCAGCCAATACAATCTCTTTTTGCTGGAAGAAGACGGCCACATGTACGAGTCTCTCCGCGAAGAATCTTATCACCTGAATCTATCATATACCCCTGAAATTGTGCTTGTCGAAAGCGGACGCAAGGCGCTCGAAATGTTGAAAGGCGACCACCGATTCGACATGATCATCACCACGGCGCACAGCGCTGACATCACCGCCGCAGAGTTCGCCCGCAACGTTAGGAAAATCAATCCCAAATTGCCAATTGTACACTTGGTATTTGACACCAGCGAATTCAATCCGCGCCTTGTGAGCAGCGAACAAAATCCCTTTGATCGCATTTTTACATGGGCCGGTAATTACCGCCTTATCATTTCAACGCTGAAGGTCATCGAAGATGCTAAAAATGTTGAGCAGGACGTCAGGAATGCAGGCGTTCAAGTGATCTTGTTGGTGGAGGATAATATCCGCTTTTATTCTTCCTATCTGCCCCTGCTCTATTCCGAGTTGTTGCAGCAATCGCATCGTCTAGTAGAACAGGGGATCAATCTGCAGCACAAATTTTTGCGCATGCGCGCGCGCCCCAAAATATTGTTGGCGACCAATTATGAAGAAGCATGCCGGTACTTTCTGGCTTATGAAGATTGTATTCTTGGCGTGATATCAGACATCAACTACATGCGCAATGGGCAGCGCGACGAAAAAGCCGGTTTACATCTTGCCCGATTTGTAAAATCGCACAAAACAGATATTCCAATCCTGCTGCAATCCCACAGCAAAGAGCTTAAAGAAGCGGCTTGGGAAGTCGGCGCTTCATTTCTGCACAAGGATTCACAGCATTTGTTGCGGGATATGCGCAACTTTGTCTTAGATAATCTTGGGTTTGGCAACTTCATTTTTCGTACCGAATCAGGCGAAGAAGTCGCCAGGGCGGACAATTTGAACAGCTTATTGCACGGGCTGAAAACCGTGCCGGCGAGAAGCCTAAAATTTCACGCTGAACTCAATCATTTTTCTAATTGGCTCAAGGCAAGATGTGAGTTTTGGCTGGCAAAAAAATTACGGCCCTGGAGAATTTCTCACTATGAAAGCGTCGAAGGATTACGCGATGACATGGTCGCCTTTTTGACGCATTATATCAACATGCAATCCCGCGGCGTTCTGGTGGACTTTAATAAAAACAGCTTCGATCCGCAGTATGGTTTTGCTCGCGTCGGCACAGGTTCCATTGGCGGCAAAGCGCGGGGATTGAGCTTTTTAAACTTGCTTCTCAACACCAAAAATTTAGGCGCCAGGTTCAAAAACATCACAATCCGAGTTCCCGCGGCGCTGATCCTGGGAACGGGCGTGTTTGATGAGTTTATGCAAACGAACAATTTGAACAATACGGCGCTGGATATTCAAGATGACAGCTACTTGCGAAGTCTCTTTGCCAAAGCAGTATTCCCGGAGTCCGTCGCTGACGAGCTTCGCGCCTTTTTGGAAAAAATCAAACAGCCCGTTGCCGTCCGCTCTTCGAGTTTGCTGGAAGATTCGCAGTATTTTCCGTTTGCCGGCGTTTACGATACATTTATGCTGGCAAACAATAATGACTCTATAGAGACGCGCTTGCAACAGCTCATCTGGGCGATAAAAATGGTTTACGCCTCGACTTATTGCGAAAGGGCCAGAACTTATATCAGGCATACATCATTTCGCAATGAAGAAGAGAGCATGGCCATCGTCATCCAAACGCTCGCGGGAAATGTTTACGGCGATTATTTTTATCCTGAAATCTCCGGCGTCGCCAAGTCTTTTAATTATTATAGCGTATCGCCGCAAAAACCCGTCGATGGGGTTGCAGCCCTGGCGCTGGGCATGGGGAAAACTGTTGTTGAAGGAGAAAAATGTCTGACCTTTTGCCCGGCATACCCCAAACATGTACCGCAGCTAAATTCCGTCGAGCAGGCGCTTTACAATGATCAGAAAGGCTTTTATGCCATCAATTTGAAAAATGACTCCAAATTGCGTGATGACGACCTTGTTTCATTGCCCGTGAGTCAGGCGGAAGAAGACGATTCATTGCGCTATGTCGCCTCGACTTTTTCACCTGAGAACCACGCGATATACGACGGCGTGTCCCGCCCCGGTCAGCGATTAATCACTATGGCTCCCGTTCTCAAACAAGAGATCATCCCGCTTGCTGAAATACTGGAAACGATTTTAAAAATCGGCAAGGGAGGTATGGGAAACGAAATCGAGATCGAATTTGCCGTTCGTTTCGCCAAAGATAGAAATAAGCCGCATGAGTTTTGCTTGTTGCAGATGAGGCCCGTGGAGAGAAAAGGCGAAGACGCAATCGTTGAGTTGACGCCTAGACGAAAAGGCGCAACGCTGTGCTACAGCGACCAAGTGCTTGGAAACGGAATCTCAAATAACATCTGCGACGTCATCGTTGTTGATCGAGAACGATTTGATCGATCTCGCACACGACAGATCTCTCAAGAAATTAAACATTACAATCGTATTTTGCTTGAAGAAGACCGCCCTTACTTGCTGATAACCCTCGGTCGTCTCGGGAGCAATGATCCCTGGCTTGGCGTTCCAGTACATTGGGAAGAGATAGCCGGAGCGAAAGTGATCATCGAGAGCGGTATACGAGAGATTGTGATCGAGCCGTCGCAGGCCTCCCATTTTTTTCAGAACGTCAGCTCGTTCAAGGTCGGCTATTTTACCATTGACCCGGCGAATAATGATCACTTTTTGAATTGGAATTGGCTGAGCGCACAAAAAGCGGAATCCAATCAAGAGTTTGTGCAGCACATAAAACTGGCGAGGCCATTGACAGTCGCACTAAATGGAAAAAAGCAGAAGGGCATTATCTCGATTGATTAATGTTTGGCAGACGCCCAACTTGCATCAAATTTTTGCAATCAAAATCGCAGTTGTCGTACTTTTCAGTCGCGTGAATCCTGGCAACTTTGGATGATTCGTCACAGACTTCATAGACGACGCACACATCGCCTTCGCCAATTTTCTTGAAGGGTTTGCGGTGGATCGATTTGCTAAACATCAAAACGGTTGGCAGTAAATGAGCATGAGTTGGGGGATCAATTGCGCCGTACAATCCGGTCGATCAGATCAAAAATGGCTGAGCCCCGAAATATGATTGAAATGTTTGTCTAAGGTGAAAATAAACAAACCATGCTCTAATGCTGTGGCTGCAATCCAAAGGTCGTTCGTTGGGATGGGCGTTCCAGCTTTTCTCAACCTCACATAGATTTCGCTGTAAAAATCTGCTGTGGCGTATGTTACCGGTAAAAAATTAACGCGCGGAGCGTCCAGAAATTCTTTGAGTTGCGATGCGTATTTTTCAGGACGCTTCTGCAATTTGATTCCGGCCAAAAGCTCGCCTATGGAAATCGCGCTGACGCCGATCGTTTCAACTGTCCGCAATTTTTCGGTTATTTGACGATTACCGCGCATCGCTTCGATATAGATGTTGGCGTCTATAAGAATGTTCTTCATCGCCACAATTTTGGATCAATTTTTCGCTGTGTGTCCAACTCATTTTTAAAGCCGGAATACTCCTGTTCTTCCCATTGTCCAAAAAGTGAATCGAGATCGTTGTATTTTTTGGTAAACTTCTTCTCCTTCCCCTTGCCGAAATGCTTCATCAAAAGATTGACAATATACTGATTCACGCTGAGGGATTCTTCACGCGCGGCTTTTTTGATGGCACCTAAATTTCTAAAATGAACTATCGTTCCACCACCCAACTTGTTCCGATGAAT
>CAXHAT010000242.1:0-10488 GCA_964014485.1 uncultured Deferribacteres bacterium | reverse complement strand
CTGTGAGCTGTGAGCTGTGAGCTGTGAGCTGTGAGCTGTGAGCTGTGAGCTGTAAACTGTAAACTGTAAACTGTAAACTGTAAACTGTAAACTGTAAACTGTAAGGAGACTCTTTGTTTCAGGTCACAGTTTACTGCTTACTGCTTACTGCTTACTGCTTACTAATTACCATTCACCAAGAGCGGCAGTCCCGCTTTCTTAAAAATATCGATCACGACGGCCATGTTTTTTTCGAATGAGAAATTTTCCATAAAAAACGCGCGCGGGGAAAAGCGTTCGGGATTGTCCAGAATCTCTTCAATGCCGCGGTGAAATTCTTCCGGCGCTTTAACGAGACCGCCTTGCTCACCGACATAACGCGTACCGGCGCGCAAGTGCGCATTTACCAAAACCGGAACATCCGCCGCCATGTATTCGAGCGTCGCACGCGGCACCGCATCCAAAACCGAAGTCATGACGCCCATGCGCGATTGATTGATGTATTGGTTGACCTCTCCCTTGCCGACTTCGCCGACAAACGTGACGTCAAGACCTAGATCATCCACCATTTTCTCGAGCTTGGCGCGGTAGTTTTTCCGATCTTCTCCGAGGCAGACAATATTGAGATTGCGATCCGGCAGTTTCGCCGCCGCTTTCAAAAGCAATTCATGATTCTTTCTTACGCGCAGATAAGCAACGTAGCAGACGTCGTATTTTTTTTCAACGTCGAGCGGGAAATGGGTGCTCTCGTGGTCGATAAACTTATTCCACAAGCCGCAATAAACATTCGGGTGCTTTTTCTGAATGCGTTGCGCTTGAATTTCCTCATCCACCATCACAAGATCGTACAATCCGACCTGCTCAACCTTCCAAGGCTCCCAGTCTTTTGAATAGAGCATCTTGAAGCTTTCCGGGCAGAGAGAAAAAATCTGGTCGATGTACGGCGGATAGGACTGGCCTTCGATCCAAAGAATATCCGGCTGGCCGTTTTCAGCAATGTACTTTTTGAGATACTCCGACCGCATCGCTGCGTCTGTAGGGAAAATTTTTACCGGAAAACCGTCCGGCGATTGCGTTTCCGTAAATTCTCCCGCCCAAAACTTCCACTCTTCAAAGCATTCTACCAGACCGTATTTTTCCAGCCCGAACATGACGTTTTTGGAGCTGCTTCCCGCTTTTGCGGTAATTTTCATCTTCTCCAAAGTCGCTGCGTCCAACGCTTCGCCGCTTGGCCTGCCGTTCGGTTCGTCGAGAAAAACCGTGCTTTGCACTTTTGTGCGAATAAAGGCGATTTTCATTCGTGCGTTCCGGAATTTGTACAAAGGCCCAAGCGCGAAGCTTCCCGGCGCATTCCGGGCGTGAGCTCAAATCCGAGACCCATCCGAAATCTGTTCTGTGCAGTCATTACTGAACTATGGGTCAAAATTTCGATCACAGCTTCTTCTGAAAACCCCCATTCCTTGAGCGCCAAGAGCTTCCCAACGTTGATCTCTTGAGGGTTTTCATTTAAAAGGGTTACAAATTCAAGCATCGCCCTGTCGCTATCTTCGAGTTCGGCTTGGCGGAAATCTCTAACAATGTCCTCGTATAATTTTTTGTCGCCGGATAACTCGAAAATCTTTCGGCCATGACCAATTGTGCAATACAAACAACCGTTTTGCTTGGAAACGATCGTATAAATCATTTCTCGCTGAAGCTGGGGCAAATCGTCAAGCTCCCATTTGATCGAGTTGCTGTACTTCATAAATGCACGAATCGCCGGATATTTTTCAAGCGGTCCCTTCTTACGTTTCGTCTTCGTGTTCATTCCCATCACCACAATCGTGCTACACTGTTTTACCAACATCGAATTTGGCTATTTTTGCTCAGATCGAGCTCTCAGATAAGCCCAAACGTTCTGCTTCCCTTTGCATTCCCGGAGAAATTTGGTAACCGAGGCCGGTTCGAATCCGATTTTGAGCGGACATCACCGCCGCGTGGGTGATGATTTCCAGAATCGCTTCTTGGGAGAAACCCGCTTCGTGCAAGGGCGCCAGTTGTTCACGCTTGAGCGTTTCCGGTTTCCGGTTCAATCTTGTCGCGTATTCGAGCATTAACATGTCGCCAGGGTCAATTTCCGCTTGCCGAAAGTCCTTGACCACGTCTTCGTAAAGTTTTTTGTCTCCCGTTAATTCGAAGAGTTTTCGCCCGTGGCCGATGGTGCAAAAAACGCATCCGTTTTGGCGCGAAACGACCGTGTAAATCATCTCACGCTGAACAGGCGTAACGACTCCGGTTTTATCTTTGAGCGAATTGCTGTATTCCAGGAATGATCTTATCATTGGAAACTTTTCCAGCGCGCGCTCTTTTTTCTTGCCGTCTTTTGTTTTGTCTTTCAAACCAATTCCTTCAAAAAATGCTTAAATCTTAACGGAACAGGCCGGTTTAGGCGACCATGCTTTCCGGCGCTAAAGCCGCTCTTTCGTGCAAAAGCTTAACATGCCATTGCTCCAGAACGTCAAACGCTTTGTCCAAATTCGGCAGAGAATTTTGCTCCAGATTTTTGACCGTATCGTAGATTTTGGTCATAAAAAAGGCGCAAGCATACCAGGCAATCCGCAAATCATCCAGTTCCCAGAGCGCATGTTTTTTGTAGCTTTCCAGAAACAGGTTCTCGGCGCAAGCCAAGGCTTCGCGTTCCATGCCGCGTAAGAATTCGAGATATTGTAACGAGGTTATAAACTCTACGACGTCAAACAGCGGGTCCCCGATTGAAGCGGCGTCGAGATCGAGCAGCGCGAACTCATTGTCGCGTGTTACAAACTGCTCGATCCGCATCGCGCCGTGTATTGGCGAGGCGGGGATTTTTTGCATTGCGACGCGCTCTTGCAGCGACGCAAGCGTTTCGTAAATTTGATCAAGTCGTTGCTTAAAATGCGGGGCCATCCAGCCAAGCATCTTGGCGTCTTCCTTCGCGGCGAACATGACCGTTTTGAAGTTGAAATGCTTCGGCAAACCAGCGCATTTTGTTCTGTGATACTTAGCCGCTATTTCGCCAAGTCGCGGAAAAATCTCGTCGTGTGAAATCTCGTTTATTTTGTCAATCAGCGGCTCTCCTGGCCAGGCGTGCTGCCAGATCGTGTTCGCATCGTCCAAATGCAAAATTGGAGCGGGAACATTCAAAATATTTCCGGCGGAACGATACACCGTTTTCAGCACTTCGTAGTGGTAGCGGCTTGTCCCGTCGGGGTAGACTTTGCCGTAGAAAGTCAGGTCTTGCGCAGCGTCGCCTTTCCGAAAAACCACGTTGTAGCGCAATACGCAACGTTTTGCGGGCATGTACTTGACCTGGTCGATTTTGACGTCTTCAGGAACGCAATTCTCGTCAAAATCAAATTTTGCGGTATTTTCGCTAATGATGCTTTTGACAGTCGTCGGGATTGCGGGGATATTCAAGCCCGGCATATCCGGATCGTAGGGGAAAGCCCAGAGCACAAAGTCCCATTCTTCCCACAAACTCACCGCCGGCCAAAGGCCGTCAACAACGCCAAGCTTTTGCAGGGCGGCTTCAAAATGTTGGGCGCCGCGCCCTTGCTTCACCATTTTGCCGTGAAACCAGTGGCGCGTTTCTTCGCCGTTTTCATTTTGGAAAAAGAGCGTGTACAAAATTCGGCAGCGTTTGCCTTTCTTGTGCTGGACGCGCTCAACAACACATTTTTTAACTTTCAAACCGTTTTCAGTCAGCGTTTCGCGAAATGAAGCGGCAAACTTTGCCGCAACTTTTTCCGCGTCAATCGCTTCTTCCAAAAACGGCAATCTCGGATCTCGCACGATGTTATTCCAATGATGATTCGCGTGATGCGTGGTCCAATATTTTCTTTAATTCAATCGAATATTTTCGTTTCCTTGAACGTGAACCTCATGCCAAGCTTGTAAGAAAACCAGCCCAAGCATGAGGCTGTTGGCAGCGCGGTCTGTTCCGATTTCAAGCTTCCGGTGCAGTTTCCCAATCGTTCCAGCGTTTAGCAGGCCCGCCCGTTGAACGGCCTCTTTTGAAAGGAATCTTTTTCGCAACGTCTCAATTTCCTTGTGCCAAAAATATCCCGGGTAGCCGATTTTGCGCCGCCGAAGAACTTCTTCCGGGATCAAATGATCGAACGCTTTGTGCAATACCGCCTTGTCCATTTCATCAGACTCAAGACCTTTAAAACGACCCGGAATCTTGTTTGCCAAATTCAAAAGCGCCTTGTCGTAGAAAGAGAGATGAATTCGAACGCCGGTCAAAGCTGTAAAATGCGATTGAAAATCCGTGTTGCGCCCTGCGACGAGCATATACGTGAATGCTGTGTATAGTTTATCCATAATGTCCCCGGCTTGTATGCCGCTGAGACACTCCCGAATAATTCGGGTTCCAACTTTTTGCGGAGCCGGAAGGTCAGTCGTCGTCAAAAGACCTTGAACTTTGGGCTTGGCAAACCGCGCGAAATTCTCAAAGATGAACGATTCGACATTCAAAGCCTTGCCCAGTTTCGCCAAAAGCTTT
The DNA here is from genome assembly GCA_964014485.1 of uncultured Deferribacteres bacterium. GTDB lineage: Bacteria > Zhuqueibacterota > Zhuqueibacteria > Zhuqueibacterales > Geothermadaptataceae > CAXHAT01. The sequence continues at coordinate 5,987 of CAXHAT010000242.1, read as the reverse complement.
TCGCGCTTCCTGCGAGACGGCCTGCCAAAGAGCGGTCCGGAAGCTCCGCCGGTAAAACATTGCGTTACTCCTGTATTTTTTGCGCGTTCGGCAAGAACATATTGACTCTCGATATGGGGCGTAAATAAAGGCTCATCAAATTGTCGCAAAAGCTTGCCGAGGTCTCGTAAAGGATTGTGTTCATGAGTGAGTTCTATCTTATGCAAGCGCAAACCCATTTTTCCGGCGACCCGCTTCGACCAGACCCAATCTTCCATCAGCAAACCTTGCTTTCGGTCGCTGTGAATGCCTACCGTAAAAGCATTAGGAGATTCATAGCCCAAAATCTTGAAGCTCGCCGCTATCATCGCCGAATCAAATCCGGCGCTGAAATAAATCCCCGCCCTTTTGTCGTGAGCGATATTTTTTTCGATCATTTGGAGAAACGCGCTCTTTACCTCATGAGCAAGACATTCGATATCTTTCTCATCTTCGACAAAATCCGGAATACGCCAATAGCGGCGTTTCCGCAATTTGTTGTCAGCGCTGAATGTAATCGTTTCACCAGGGAGTAGTTTGAAAACATTTTCAAAAATCGCCAGCGGCGCAGGCACATGACCAAATGATAAAAAGGCTGTCAGCGCTTCGGGATTTATAACCCTGGCCAGTCGCGGGTGTTTCATCAGAGCTTTAAGCTCAGAAGCATACACAAAAAGCCCTAAATCTTCGATGCAGGCGTAATAAAACGGCCTTTTTCTTAACGGGTCCGTAAGAATTCGCAGCGTTTTTGCTTTTGCATCCCAAATCGCGGCGCGATAATTCCCGTCATGACCTAGGGGAGCTTTTTCACGTTCTTGTTTTAGTTCGCACAAGAACGCGTCCGTAGCGGGACGTCGATCCGAAGGGTTTGTTTTTTCTGTAAAAACTTCTCCTTCCAAGCTGATGATGAAGCGGTCGTCAGCGTGCCATTTCTGCTCGGCAATGCATGAACGTTCGTACAACGACGTAGTCAGGAATTGCCCAAAAGCAACGCCGGCGGCTTCTTCAATATGGAAAAAGCGTTCGGAATCGCCTTCATAGTGAAAAGCGCTCAACATTTTCTTTAGAACGCCGATCCCGGCGTACTCCGGATGCTGAGGACAATAAACGCCGCAAATTCCGCTCACAACTTGTTCATCTTTCTTTAGACAAGCGCCTGTTTACCTTCAAAAATCTCTTCCGCCCGATGAATCATTTGTTCTATCCGATCCCCTTGCCCGTCTTTTGCTAGCCGGACGCATTTTTTTGCTTGTTTGCCAACGAGAGCGACAACAGCGTGCCATCGTAATGCGTTTTCAGGCAGACCGGACGGGGCTTTTTCCGCATAGGCGCTGCAGAAGGCTTTGGTCGCTTTTTCACAAGTTTCCAGATCGATTTCTCCCTTAACAACGAGATAGAAAAGATGCGTCACAAAACTGGCGACGTCTACGAGCGGATCTGCGAGCAGAAAGCCGTCAAAATCGAGCAGGCCGGGCGTTCCGTCTACGTCCAAGAGTTGAGTGAGTCGAAATGCGCCGTGGTTGGGCGTTTTCTCCAGTTGCGGCAAGTTTTCCAGACTTTCCGACAGCTTCTGCCGCAAATTTTGCAATCGCGGCTGCAGGGTTTCGTCATACTTGATCAAGACTTGCATGCCTTCATCATATTCGCGCAGCTCGCCGCGCAGAGACCGTTGTTCGAAAACGGAAAGTTCCGTTTGCTGTAAATCAGTCAAGCCAGCGCCGCATTGCGCCGCTACCTGCGGGAGATCGATTTCTTCAAGCTTATCGCTATAATGTTCGCCTGAAAGCGCGCTCATGTAGGTGGTGTTCGTTTGCTTGTCATAAAACAATGGCTTGGGAATCAGCATTTTCCCGCTTTGGCAAACTTCGCTTTCCCAGAGTTGCCTTAGCAAATTGAAGAGCGGTTCGCCGGAAAATTTTACGCTGTACGTTTTGCTAAAAATCGTCATTTCTTGATTTTTACCGGCCAACTCATATTTGATTTTGTGGCTCATGGTACAGCGATCACGCGGCACATACTTCGCCATGTTCGTCTTGACCTTTTTGATTTGCGCGCCTTCCGGAATTTCGAATTGTTCACGGAAACGCTCGAATCTCTCCTGGAGCCGCTGCGGGAGAAGCACGTCGAGCAGATTTTTGATCTTCGGATCGTTGGGAAAACCCCACATGATCATATCAACATCTTCAAGAAAAAAGAGGCCCGGAGCAACGGGCGGCTGCAAATAATCGCGCTCCCGCTCCGTTTGGTATTTATGCGCCGCAGCCTTTTTCGGCAGCATCAGCGTGGAATAGAACTGGCGCCCCTTTTCATTGTTCTTCGTATTCTCAAAATGAATTACATAATTCGCTTCGAATTTTTTCCCCGGGCGATACTGCATTTGCTTGATGGCGACGTCATACACGCGCCAGTCCCCAGTGGTGAAATGCGGTATTTTTTGAGCAAAGACCTCTCTTATTTTTTCTGTGCTCGCAGCGATATTGACGTGCGGCAGCTTCTCGTCCGCGGGATAAGTTTTCATTTGAGGCATGTTGTCAATTCCTGTTGTCGTTTCCTGTTTCTGAATACCGGCGTCAATGAATTCGCCGATGTTGAATCTCAGCTCCTCCCCAAAACCTATTCGCCGGCAAGCTCGTGCAGCGCTTCATCAGCTAAAGCAAGCAATCCTACCAGAGCTTTCTCCTTCTTGCGTTTTACAGTTTTGAACGCCTGGCTGGCGACCAGATGGTTTGCCGTAGACCATGCGATTCGTTCCGGCGCTATCGGCTTGCGCGCTTTTTCATTGTATCCCTGTATGAAGCGGGTAATCGTCTTCTTAGCCATCTCAGACGACGTTTTTTTCTCGGCTTTCAACCGCAAGATTTGCGCGTTGAACCGACCGAGATCATAGGCCGGATCGCCCATGCGCGCACCATCGAAATCGATGATCGTCATTTCATTGTCATCTTCGAGAATGTGGCTTAGTTTGAACGACATATGAATCGGCGTTTTCTCAAAATCAATCGGCGGATTCTCAAGCAATTTTTTTCTCAGCGACTCAACTTGATCAGCATAAGCCGGGAACGTTTTTTCAATTGCACTGCAAGCTTGCTCAACTTCTTCGAGCAGTTCTGCGGCTTGCATAGTTTTCGGCAACTGCATATCCAAAGCATGATAAGCCGCCAGACTTTCACCGATTTTCTGTGCGATTTCGTCCAGACATTTCAACCGCGAAGCGCTTTTTATCGGCGGTTTTCCGTCAACGGCTGATTGCCAGACAACGCCGTATTCTTCGTCGAAGCCAAAGGGTTCGACCACGCGCAAGCCTGCATTTTGCGCTATATTCTCATCCCAAATGCTGCGCATGATTTTATACGCATCTCGCCCGCCGCCTTTGCTGTAAGCCTTGCCGAAAAGCTCGTGTCGCAGCGTCTCCCCATCTTTTTGTCCTTCAACGGCAACGATAGCGCCGCACCGCATTCCCGGAACGTATTTCGTCAGTTTAACAGTCGCCGAAACGGGCTTGTAGCCATCGGTCGGCAAACCAAAAACCTCAGGCCGCTCAGTCATTCGCGCCAAAAGCGTTTCGCGGTTTTCAAATAATCCCAGACCCGGCAAATTAGGGTCATTCGGATAGGCCCAAAGCAGCAAACCCCACTCACGAACAAACATTGACGGCGGGCCGTAAGCCGGATCGACAACATTTGTGTGGCGTTGTGTTATGCTGTAATAATACTCTTCCGGCGAATATTTAGAGCTCGTGATCAACCCGCCAAAATATTTTTGTTCGCCAATGATTTCTTTTCCATCGGTGATCTTCGCTTTGATCATCAACTTGCAGGCTTTCCCGCGCTTGGCGTCAACATGCAAAAGCGCAGCTTGAGAAATCGTTAAACCGTCGTCCAATTTTGCATCGAGGTATTTTTTCAGCACCCGAGTGAGCATTGCTCCATCTCTGATTTCCTCGAGCTGTTCGAACTTGTGCAGCTTTTTCCGTTCAGCCATCATTCGTTTCCTGGTTTAATTGTGAGCGTCCTGCGCAATTATGTGACACGGCGGGCGGAGCGGCATTGATTACTGAATCGGGAACGATTTCGATAACAGGCAGATTTCCTGTAGCCCAGATATCCGTCAATCTTTCATCGGATTCGGAGCGAACGGTAATTTATCGCTATGCCTGAGAACTGTTTTGCGAGAACAAAGAGCTTCTTGTTGTCTTGTCAAAGTTGTCAGTCTGAAACCCCTCGTTTGCGTTGAGGAGAGACTATCGCGTGAGTATGAGTTTGTTCGAAATCGCGCGGGCGCCGGTTCCGATTCTGTAAAAATACAAACCCGGCGGCAGCGGCGTTCCTGCGTCGTCCAGCCCGTTCCAAATGATTTTTTGCACTTCGCCGACCGTCGGTCTGAGGTCAAATGTTCGAACGGTCTGTCCGAGCAGATTGACAATTTCGAGCGTGGCCGTCTCTGCCGTTTCAAGCCGAAAAACGATTTCCGTCTGGTTGCGAAACGGATTTGGATAATTCTGCAGCAGTTCGAATCGGCTTGGGCCGGACACAACCACGTGCAAATTCGCGGAATATTCGAACGCGCCGTCAAAATCGATTTGCTTCAACCGGTACTCATACTCGCCGGAAGCAAGCTTTAAATCGCGGAACTGGTAATCGTATTGCGAAGAAGACGTTCCGCGCCCTTCCACAAATCCTGCGATTTTCCAGCTATTCATACCCGCTTCAACGCCAAGTCGCAGACGTTGGATTTCGAAACCTAAATTGTTGGTTTCACTAGCTGTTGTCCAGCGCAGATGCACGTCAAAACCAACCACTTCGGCAGTGAATGACGCGAGCTCAACCGGGGTTAACGGATTTTTGAGCAGCCAGGGACGCGCCGCAGTGTTGGCCAGCAGGGCTTCGTACCACAGGTTCGAAATATAAGCGGTCCCGGAATCACACGGGTGGACGCCGTCGCCTTTGAAATAATCTTCCGGCGTTTCCGGATTCCAAATATACGGCCCCCATGCCAGCCACGGCGTTGGAGAATCGCCGTCGAGACGCAATTCCGCGTCGGCCCCGGATATCTGATCTTCAATCAGCCATTTTACCGAGAATCCTTCTTCAAACCCGACCGGCTCGCGATAGCTGCCGTTTTCGGGCACGCAGCTCCAACCGCCAAAACTGCGGCTGGTTAGGAAAACCATTTTTAGATTTGGGTACTGGCTTTTCAGGTCAAGAATTCTTGTTTTCAGCATTTCTTTCGTTGTCAGCGCATGGCTCGGGAAACGCTTGTCGTCGCGACTTGAGAAAGGCGGTGCTGAACTTTTGGGCGAACCGTCGGGATTTTGCGGACGGTTGTTTGAGTGTTTGAGAAAAGCGATTTGGACCTGCCGATCGATTTCTTCAACGCCGCGGTCGACCCAGCAGAGCAAGTCGCAGCCGCCTTCCGACAAGTTGACGAACTCCACTTCTTCGCGCAGATCAATGTTGTTTTCAATAAACAATGTTCTAAAGGCGTTGAACTCATCGCGCGCATTCGACATCCCTTCGGCGATGATCTTTATTCTTCCCAGCTCAAAATCAACTTCGCCGTCAATATTCAAAGGAACAACGGTCAGCGCAATTGAATCGCCGGCAGCCTGGTGAGCCGTCGGGATTTTATTCGAGGAGTCGGGGTACAGAAATGTTTCGTGCGGGGTGGCGGACAGGTCGGATTCAGAAATATACAGCAACCCGTGCGTCAGCGGAGACGGCAAGGTCGGCGAAGCGCCAAAAGCGCATTTGAGCGCGTTAATATCGTTTTCGGCTTTGGCGCACTCATCGTTTTGCGCCCAAGTCCAGGACGCGCCGGAAAGCAGAATAGCGCCAGCCAGCGCCGTCGCCGTTTTTTTCGCCAGATAATTCATCGTACTCGCGTTGCTCAATCAAGTGTGTGTACTACGATGATTGTGTGAGCTGTGAGCTGTGAGCTGTGAGCTGTGAGCTGTGAGCTGTGAGCTGTGA
>CAXHAT010000241.1:0-10516 GCA_964014485.1 uncultured Deferribacteres bacterium | reverse complement strand
CTCTTTTGGAAAGGATTTGCCGGAAAATTCTACATTTGGATATTTGAGCGCTTGAAAGGCAAGGCAAGCCTTGCACTCCTTTTTTCTGTCTCTCAAAACTTGTCTTTTTGTATGTCGAGTACTTCCTTTTCTCCATTTGTAAAATGAAACTTCCAAAGGGGGCGTTCCATGCACCAAAAACATGCGCATACTCCATCGCATTTTTTTGCAGACAACACGCCGTATTTTATAACTGGTGCGATTTACCGCAAGCGAAAGCTTCTCGCTTCTTCCGAAATCAAAGAACGGCTTCTCGAATTGATTCGAGAACAATTTGAAAATTACGATTGGCGGCTTCAACATTGGGTGATTCTTGATAATCATTACCACCTCATGGGCGTCAGCGAAAAAGGCTGTGATTTGTCGGCGATTTTCAGGAAAATTCACAGCCTTTCAGGGATCGAAATTCGAGGCGCGACCGGATGCGAGACGCCCGTGTGGTGGAATTATTGGGATTACTGTCCGCGCAACGAAACCGACTATCGAACGCGGCTCAACTACTTGTTTTACAATCCGATAAAGCACGGGTACGTCGCGGATTTGAAAGACTACCCGTTCTCCAGTTTTCACGAGACGTTGACGGAGATTGGCCGCGCCGATATGGAAAGACAATTTCGAAAATATGCGGGATATAGAAGTTTGGTACTTAATGAAGCGAAGGACGATGATTTTTGATGAACAAGGAGTGCGAGGCTTGCCTTGCTTTCCCATCGCAGGCTTTGGTTGGGATTTGCTCTTTTGAAAAATATTTGCCGGAAAATTCTACGTTTGGGCGCTTGAGAGGCAAAGCAAGCTTTGCACTCCTTTTTGGTGGAGGAGTGCAAGGCTTGCCTTGCCTTTCCGTGGCAGGCTTTGGATGGAATTTGCTCTTTTGAAAAAAAGATTTGCCGGGAAATTCTACGTTTGGACTTTTGGGCGTTTGAGAAGCAAAGCAAGCTTTGCACTCCTTGTTGGGTTTTCGGTTGCGGATTTGGGGAAATGTTTTTTTACTTTAGGGCGAAGCTCGAAACCCAATAAACAACCAACGCCCGGGGACGACCAGCCATGTCGAAAACGCCGCAGTATATTCTCGATAAAATCGAAAGAGCCAAACGCGAAAATGCCGAAACTCTCGATTTGAATTCAAGTGGATTGACAGAAGTGCCCGAAGAACTTTTGCAACTCCCGCATCTTGTCTCTCTCAATTTAACCTATAATCCAATTTCCGAAATTCCTGAGAAGATTACGCGACTTCAAAATCTGACTACTCTCGTTTTGGTCTACACTCAGATAACTGAAATTCCAGTACATATAACGGAACTCAGACAGTTGACTACGCTCGACTTGACTTATAATAAGATTTCCAATATTCCTGATTCTATAGTACGACTCAGACATTTGACTACGCTTTCATTGAGCTACAATCAGCTTTCTGAGATTCCCGAGTGTTTATCTATGTTAGAAGAATTGACTTCGCTTTTTTTGAGCGATAACCGTATTTCGGAGATTCCTAAACATTTATCTAGGCTGAAAAACCTAATTGTACTCGATTTGGAAGCGAATAATCTTGCTAAGATTCCTTATCATGTTTCACTGCTAAAGAACTTGAAAGTGCTACGAGTTTTGAAAAACCCAATCATCGAACCACCGCTAGTAATTGTTGAAAATGGCATCGCTGCGATTCAAAGTTATTACCGACTCAAAAGCGCGCAAGGAGTTAAACGTTTGTTTGAGGCTAAGCTCATGTTTATAGGCCAGCCAGCGGCGGGCAAAACCTCATTGATGAAAAAACTGCTCGATGAGAACTACGAGGTACCGTGCAAGGAGCCTTCAACGACCGGTATCACGGTCAAAACGGGCTGGCGCTTTTCATGCGAGGCGGCGCCCTCGGGCGCGTTTTCGGCCAACCTATGGGACTTCGGCGGGCAGGAAATTCAGTACATGACGCACCAGTTCTTTCTCACTTCGCGCGCCTGCTACGTGCTGGTGGCGGACGATCGCAAGCAGAACACGCATTTCGACTATTGGTTCAATATTCTCAAAACCCTGGGCGGCGCCAGTCCGGTGCTGGTTGTGCTCAACGAAAAAGACGGCAATAAAATCACCAATTTTGATTATGAGACCTACCGCAAGAGTTTTGAGCGGCATTTCCCGCTGGATCGGTGCGAGGTCGATCTTTCAGAAAAATCGCTGAAACGCTTTCATGTTTTGCGCGAGAAAATTCAAAACACGCTGCGCAATCTGCCGCACGTCGGCGCGGAACTGCCGGCCTCGTGGATTCCCATTCGCGGAGAACTGGACCAACAGCGCGGCGAGCATTACATTAAGCTGGAAGACTATTTTGAGATTTGCCGCAAACACGGGCTGAAGCGGGAGAGCGACCAATTGCAGTTGAGCGGCTATCTGCACGATCTCGGCGTGATTCTGCACTTTGAGGAGGATTCGGCGCTGCGGAACACGGTGTTTCTCAATCCGCAGTGGGTGGTCAACGCGGTGTATGCGATTCTGGAATCGGATTACGCCAAAAAGAACAGCGGGCGCTTTACGCGCAAGTGGATGTTTGGGCTTTGGGGCAAAAAAGGCTACTCCAGCGAGGAGCGGCACAATTTTCTTAGCTTGATGTTGAAAAACAATTTTGAGTTGTGTTATCCATTGGAAGGCGCAAAGAAAGAGACTTACATTGCGCCGCAATTGCTGCCCGCTACGCGCCCCAAGTTTGACTGGAGCGACGAGAATAATCTTCATTTTCGTTTTCAATATCCGTTTATGCCGCACGGCGTGATTTCGCGCCTCATCGTGCGCATGCACGAATGGATTGAAGGCGAGGGCGCGGACGAGGCGGTTTGGGTGCGCGGCGCGGTGTTGCAAAAAAACGGCGTGCGCGCGCTTGTTGTGCAGGAAGAGATGGAAGGCCTGAAAGTGATCAATATCCGGCTCACCGGCCCGGCGCATTTGCGCAAGGAGTTTTTAGGCGAGATTCGTGCGGAGCTGCGCGGCGTTCACAAACGCAATTTCCGCAATCTCAAGGTTGAAGAAATGGTCCCGATTCCCTGGCGTCTGGAAGTGGCGGTCGAACTGGAGCATTTGTACAATTTGCTGGAATTGGGCGAAGAAAAATTTGTGCCGCAGGGGCTCAAAGAGCGCGTTTCGGTGTTCGAATTATTGGAAGGCGTGAGCGATCCGCGCGATTTCGAGTCTGACGAGTTGAGAAGGGATGAAAGGGGCGGTCTTCGCTTCGCGCCAAAAATTGAAGTCAACCCGCACATTCATGTTTCGGCGAATGCAGAGAGTCGCAGCCAGACTTCGGCGCAGATCAATTTTGCGCTTCATCTTTCGGGCTTGCAGAGCAGCTTGAACGAATTGCAGGACGAAGCGGAAGAATTAGGCGCGCCGGGAAAAGAGTTGGCGGGAGAACTCGCGACGATGCAAAATCGTGTGCAAAAACTGGAGTCAGCCAAAACGCCGGAAGAGGTCAAAAACAAAGGTGTGATGAACAAAGTCCGCCGGTTTCTGGACGAAGTGAACGACGCGAGCACGTCGGCGGGCAAAACGCTCGACAAGATTAAGGGCGGGGTCAAAATTGCGCAGGACGTGGCGAAGCAGTACAATAAAATCGCCGACTGGTGCGCTATGCCGCAAGTCCCAAAGGCGTTTTTGGGAGAATAAATGAAAACGCTAAGAAGCGCCGAGTTTGCCTTGCTTGCCGCCTGATCAAATTCTTATGCTCGAAACAAAAAGCCGGATTCTTCGATCGCTCGAACTAAATCCGGCCTACATTCTATCGTTTTTGAAAAGCGCGCCTATTCTTTCTTGCGGATATAAATATTGCCGTTCATGGTGCGGAATTGCATTTCCGGGCCGCCGCCGTTGATCCTGCCAAACATTTCTTTATCGACCGTGATGCTGTAGCGTCCGCGCTCACGGTTGCGTTCTTCCTTTCGGACGTTGCGCTGCATTTCAATGTCAAAATCCGTGTAAATCTCGCCGTGATCGGTGCGCATCTTGGCGTCAAGTTTGGCGTTTGCGGGAAACGTAACGTCTATCGTGCCGTTCATCGAAATGAATGACATGGGCTTTTCCGGGGTGATTTTATCGAATGCCACGACGACCTTGCCGTTGGCCGAATGCGCCACGACCGTGCCTGAAATCCCGTCCATGTGGATGCTGCCGTTCATGTTGTTGGCTTCGATCTCGCCTTCAATATTTTCAATGATGAGCTTGCCGCTGTTCATGGTTTGCAACTTCATAGACACTTTTCTCGGCGCTTTGATGAACAGATCGCTCCTTCTCGACCATGAGTTGGTGTGAATTTTCATCTCATTGTCTTCTTCTTCCACTTTCAGCCCGGCGCTGGTGTTTGGGATCAACCGCAGCCCGTCCTTGCGACGGTTGTCGTGACGTTCCCGAACGCGGGCGCGCGACTCGATAAAAACATGTTTTTCATCATGTCCTTCCACAGTGATGCTGCCGGACATGACGGTCACAGTGATCATGCCGGATCGGGAAGGATCGCTGAACGGTACTGAGAGCGTGTCGGAATGAGTTTCTTGCCCGAAGCCGGTTTGGGTTGCGCAGAAGAGCGCCGTTGTCAAAATCAGCATTTTGTAAAAGCGTTTCATTTTATACCTCTCTAAGTCAATTCTTTTTAAGGACGTAGATATTGCCGTTGAACGCGTCGAATTCCAGTTCCGGGCCGCCGTTTTCAATGCGAACCCCGAATTGTTTGTTGCTGGAGTAGATCATTTTTTTGCCGTCGCGACGCCGTTTTTCTTTGGAACGCATCGGCAATTTGGAAAAGTCGAAATCCGTGTAAACCTGACCGTTGAAAGTTTTGAAAAACAAATCGGAGGAAAGTCTGCTGCGAAAAGTCACTTCAACATCGCCGTTCAGAGAGCCGAAGTAAGATTTTTTGGAAGGGTTTTCATCAAAAGCGACTTTGACCTCGCCGTTGAGCGCGTAGACTTTCCCTGACCCGCTCAAGCCATCCATCTCTACACCGCCGTTGACGTTGTTGATCTTGAAATCGCCGCGTACGTTTCGCACGGAAATTTCACCGTCGTTGATGGTCTTGAGTTCAATATTCACCCCAAAAGGTACTGTTACTTCGAAATCCATCGTCACTTTATAGCCGTAGCGTCCGGAGCCGCGATAGTTGATCGAACCGTCCGGCGCGCGATACGGCGCATCGACGAAGAGCGTAATGTCGTCGTTTCTTTCGTAGACGTCGAGAACAATTTCTTCTTTGGCTTCTTCAATTTTGTCCGCGCTGCGTCCCCAAATCGTGCGATTGACGACGACCAAAACTTCATCGCCGCTGTGGCCGCGCACATTGATGGAACCGTGAATATTGTCAATTTCGAGCCAGTTGTCTGCGTTGGCGTCGGCAAAACGCAAAGTTTTGCGGATGACGTCTTTTTCTTCTTCAGCCGATACGGCATTTGTTGAAAACAGCAAGAAAAGCGCAAAAAACAGACTTTGCCTGAGGCTTTTTAAACCTCGCATCCGGTCATTCCCTCGCAGGCGGGAATCTATCGGTATGGCACGTTTGCTGGATTCCCGCCTGCGCGGGAATGACATGTGAGCGAAAATCTTAAAGAACCCAAGAGACTTAAATTCATTTAAAAAATCGTTCATCTTGCAATCTCCCGTCGTAAAATTTCAATGCCTTTTTCCGCACGCGCTTTCACGGACGGGTTTTGCGCGTCCGTCAAATCCTTCAAAACGTCAAGCGAAGAACGCTCCTGCAATTCCACCAGCAAGTCAATCAAAGCAATTTGTACAATCGGCGATTTTTGGCGAGTCAGGGATAGCGTGAGCGCTTCGCGAACGCCGTCTCGATTGTTAAATTCGTACAGCGCATCCACGGCGGCCAGGCGCACGTTGACGCTCTGGTCGTAATTGAGCGTATTTACAAGCGCGTTGACCAGCTTCGGTTCAGGCTGCGGCACGCGAGAAGTCCAGGTGACGCCTTTCAAACGCTCCGAGGTGGAAGTTTGGTTCAGCAGTGAAATCGCCATCATTTGCTGCACTTCCTTAAATTCCGTTCGCAACTGGCTGACTTCCCCTTGTTGAAAAAGATTGCCGGCGAAAAGCCCAAGCAGCAAAAGGGCGCAGGCAAAACCGAATTGCGTCAACGGTTGACGCGGCCACCAGCGTTCAAGCCAGCCATTCAAAGCGTCTTTCACGCTCGCCTTTGCGCGTCCTTGCTCCATGCCCTGACGATACGCGTCCAGCATGGAGTGAAATCGAATGCGCAGGGCTTCGCTTGGCTGCTCTTCGGGGAGCAAGCTCAAATTGTTCCAGAGCGCGCTTAAATCCTGCGTTTCCTTGCGGCAAGAATCACACGCTTGCAAATGGCCTTCGATCTCGGCCTTCGCCGCACCGTCCGTTTCGCCAGTGAGATAGTCCGGGATGCGCTTTGAAACGTCATCGCATTTCATGCAGTATTCTCCTGCGTTAACATGAAAAATATTTGTCTCAAATCTTTAATGGCGCGGTGTACGCGCAGCTTGATCGTGCCGACGGTGCAGTCGAGAAGTTCCGCGATCTCGTGATACTTGAGGCCCTGGAAACGGCTAAGCACGAGCACCTCGCGTTTGTCGATGGCGAGCTTGTTGAGCGCCTCATGAAGCAAGTCGATGTTTTGACCATACTCGACATTTTCGCTAGCCAGCGGCTCCGAGCTGGAGCGATTGAAATCCGACTCCTGCATCGGTTCTTCGCGCTTCGATTTGCGGTAGTGGTCGGCATGTGCATTTCTCGCGATGCGAAACATCCACAGCGTGAATTTGCTGTCGCCGCGATAGGTGTGGCGATATTTCAGCATGCGCAAAAACACTTCCTGCACCAGGTCCTCGCTGGCGGCCCGATTGCCACTCAATCTGACAAAAAAATTGTAGAGCAAAACGTGGTGACGTTCGAACAAAAGCCCGAGTTTGCCAACCTCGCCCTGCCCGACTTCGAGCATCAATTCTCTATCTGACGGAATATTCAAAAGACCTTTTCCTCGTTATTTCCGAGCGTTCAATTGTGCTCACTTGTTTGAAACGAGAAGGTTACAAAGATTGGAAAAATTTGGCGGAAGTCACGGCGGGCGCGACGAGCGACAGGACAAAAGGAGTGCAAAGCTTGCTTTGCTTTCACTTAACTCAAAAGAACGAAAGTCGAGCTTTTAGCAAAAGCTGGGGGAGGAACTAAACTTGGCGCATCGGGCTACAATAATTTTTCAAGATATTCTTTCAACGCGACGGCGTTGTTTTGTTGCTCGTTTTTCGCGCTAAAGAGAAGCGTGACTTTCCCGGCTTTGGCTTTTTTCAGCAAAAGATCGACGCTTTCTTGCTGCGATTCTAACTCGGCAAAATAACGCGCACGGAATTCGTCCCAGCGCGCCGGGTCGGCGTGAACCCATTTTCGCAATTCATTGCTCGGTGAAATTTCCTTGAGCCACAAATCGATTTTGGCGTTTTCCTTTTTTATGCCACGCGGCCAAAGGCGGTCGACAAGCACGCGAAAGCCGTCGCTCTCCTCGACGGGGTCGTAGATTCGTTTAAGTTGAAAAGGCATGATAAAATCAGATTTTGTAATGATCCGTCATTTTCTCCGCTACCCTGAATTGCAATATCTTATACATAAAACGGGCAGGTCTCGTCGATTTCCAGAAGCAGCGGCGTTCGGCGTTGAGTCGCGGCATAGTAAACCCGAAGTATTAAAAAAGTTCTGTTTGGCTATTTCGGTTTAGAAGAGCCTTTAACGGCAAATCTGCTCTTCAGCATGTCAAAATAGTCATCATATTCGGTTTTTAATTCATCAGGCACTTTGATCTCGCGAGCAATGCATTCATCAAATATAAGCATCTTGAGTTTCTCATCTTGAATACCATATTTACGCGCTCTTGTCACTATCTGTTTGTATTCTATCGATCTTATGACTTCATCGGCAGACGCAATTTTGATAATGTTGTGAAGAATTTTGTTTTTTGCACTTTCGGTTAATTCTTCAGTTTTTTCTCCCATGGACATAGCCAGTCCTTTCAGCAGATACTTTTCTTCTTCGCTAAATTCTTCATCGGCTAATGCGATAAATATTCCAGTCTTTAGAATTTCACGATCCGCGATTATGCTATCAAGTTCAAGATCGGTCCATTCGAAGTCTCCGATTTTGATCTTAGAGCCTTTAGTCCTTTGAGCTAAGCTAGCAAGCAAATCGACTACTGATTTTCTAAAAATTAGCGAGATTGCAAACACTGTTAGAGGCCATGCTAATTGTGTTAACTTATCAACCAGTTCGCTTATTTCCATTGGTTTGCTCAAGTTTGAAGTTTATTGCAGGCCTTGCTCGATTTATTGGCGTTTTCCTTTTTTATGCCGCGCGGCCAGAGACGATCAACAAGCACACGAAAGCCGTCGTTTTCATCGGCGGGCTGATAGATTCGTTTGAGTTGAAAAGGCATAATTAAATCAAGAGTCTTTTTGTTATCATTCGAATCTGGATGGATGGAATCATGGATTGTTGGATGAATGGAAATTGCCCCCCAATATTCCATTAATCCACAAATCCATCAAAAAATACTGTCCCACATCACTTGCCAAAACGTTCTGCCGTCTTCCGCCCAGGGCAGATTCAGTTTTTCGCGCCAGCGTTCGAGCATCCGCGAATCATTTTCCAAAATGCCTTCCCGCGTGACGCTTACAGGCGCGGGCAGGAGCGCGTTCAAGCGGTCAAAAACGACGGCGCGCTCCGCTTTTTCAAATCGCGGCAGAAGGCTCCACAATGTCAGCGCATCTTTTTTGCGCGCCTCGCCGCACAACGTTTTTACGTCTTCCAAAGCAGCTCGAATTGAGTCGCCTTGAATCGTCCGCAGCGCTTGCAAGAACCGAGGCGAAGCATCGACAAAGTAAGGCGCGCCGGGGCCGTTCGCAACACTCGTCTCACAAGCCGCGCCCGCCGGAACGACGGATTTAACGCCGTCGCGCACAAAGGCCACAAACCCTTTGCTCACGTACATTTTATTACCGCCGTTTTCCAGCACTTCGAGCGTGTAGGCGCAGCCCAAATCGACGGCAAGCGCCGACGGCGTTTCCACATAAAAAAATTGCGGCGGCGCCCAAATTTTGGCAAAGATTTTTCCACGCTCCAGGGAAATGCGGTGCTCAAACGGCGTGGAAGTCAGCAATTGCAAGCGCGAACCTGGCTCCAGAATAATCTCGCCGATTTGCCCGACGTTTAAAACGGCTCTCGATTGACCGTCCGTTTCAAGCCACTCGCCGAGCGGCAGTCGTTCGGCGCTTTCTAAAGTTCTGCCCGCGATCTTCGGCGCGCCGCCCGTTGAGCGAACGATCCAGCCATCGCCCACATAATCTTCGAAATATCGAAATCCGGCTATGGCAAAAAGTACAAGAGCCGCCGCTAAAAAAGCGCGTTTCCAGAAAAACACGCCGTCTTTCTGCGGCCAATCGCTGCTCAATTGTCGACGATCTTTTTTTAGCTGAGAAGGCTTGGTCGGCAGCTCTAAAACACGCCCGCTTTGCATACTGGTTCGCGGGCGAAGTTTCGATTGAATTCCGTCGAACAAATCTCTTTGCGGCGAAATGTTTTTTGGCAGCGCCTGCGTTTTTTCCAGCAAATTCGAGAAGCGGCTTAACTCGCGCCGACAATCCGCGCAGTCTTCAAGGTGCGACTCGATTTTTTGATGAAGTCGCTCGTCAAGATCAGCTTCGATAAAGGACGAAAACATTGCTCGAACTTTGTCGCACGAAAAATCATATTTGGACGACGAGTGTTTTTTAGCCTTAAAAATCATCCTTGCAAAGCCTCCCGCAGTAAATTTCTTGCGCGATGCAATTGCGCCTTACTCGTGCCGGAAGCGATGTTGAGCATGTCGGCGATTTCACGGTGTTTGTAGCCTTCAATGTCATGTAAAACAAAAATTTGGCGGGCTTGCGGCGGCAGGTTGAAAATCGCTTTTTCGAGGTCGTGCATCTCGGCGGCGTCGAAATCGCAAGCGCCGACGTCGTAACGAAAAATATCAGGAGCGGCAAAGACTCTGGCCTGCCTGCGTTTTGTAGAGCGCAGTTCTATTAGCACGGTATTCACGGCAATTCTGGCGACCCACCCGCCGAAAGCGCCGTCGCCGCGAAAGCCGGGAAGAGTTTCCCAAATTTTGATAAACGTTTTTTGCGTCAATTCTTCCGCTGCGCTTTCATTCGCCGTCATACGCAAACAAATTGCGTAGACGCGGCCGAGATGTTTTTGATAAAGGCGCTCGAAAGCTTCCTGATCTCCCGCGCTGGCAAGAGCGATAAGTTCGATTTCACTATCGGCGAGAGTGCACACGTTTTGGGGATGAAATGACGCCATTTTGAGATTGAACAAATTCCGGAACGTTTTTCAAGCAGACGCCGCTCGCCGGAGCTTGGTTTAAACAGGAATTCAAGAAATTATTCGCTACCTGACACTTTTTATAACAACTATGCAAGCGTTTCAAAAAGTCCAGAATTGT
>CAXHAT010000240.1:0-10519 GCA_964014485.1 uncultured Deferribacteres bacterium | reverse complement strand
TGAAAATAACTCAGAAACGCCTTGGGGGCGTTTCCGGATGGACACTAATTACTCAAGACTTTTTTCGGAATAAAACCGGATTGGGCATGTACTTCAAGTATGGATGACTAAAAATTTCATCAATTCTTGGAGACGAAACATGTTCAACAATGCAACGCGATACGATAGAATAAGCCAAAATTCATTTGCGGCCAAAACACGAAAAACCGCAGTCGTTCAGAAATGGTCGGCCTTTTTCGGGCTGCTTTTCTTGAGCGCAAATCTTTCCGCGCAAGGCTTTATTCTCCCGCGCGACCCCGCCGAAATTCAGCTTCAATATTACCACGCCGATGTTGATGTTAAGGAAAACATCGCAAATTTTAAGACCGTCCACAAATTTTATAACGCAGGCTCGGGAACGGCGCAGGGCGTGTTTTATTTCCCCTTACCGCAAGGCGCGCAGGTCACGGATTTTACGCTTTACGCTGACGGCAAAGCGATGCGGGGCGAATTGCTCGACGCGGACGAAGCTCGCAAGATTTACACGGACATTGTGAGAAAAGCGCTTGATCCCGCTCTGCTGGAAATGATGGACAAAAACACTTTTAAAGCCAGCGTCTTTCCGATTCCGGCGGGCCAAACGCGCCAAATTGATGTGGAGTTTTCAACGATTCTTGAGCAACAAGGCGGTCTCGTCAAATTTTCTCTGCCGTTTCGCGGACGACTCCAGACGGAAGGACGCGTTTTACCCATGATCAGACCCTGGGATCGTATGCCGATTGAGTTGAATACCGTAAAGCCGTCCCTGGACAAGAAATCCAAACAACGCCCGCTCCTTCGTTCGGTTGAGATCAAGCTCGCCAGCGCCACGCCAATTAATAACGTTTACTCGCCCTCCCACGAGATTGACGTGACGCGGCGCAATGATCGAAAACTCAATATTTCCTACGAAGGGCGCGAAGGTTTGCAGGCGGGCGATTTCGTCGTTTACTATGCGCTCGATTTGTCCGACGTGAGCATGAGAATGCTGACCCAGCGAGATCGAAGGTCGAAACCCGGCTATTTTTCGCTCATGATTTCCCCGCGCGCTGAATTGAGCAAGAACGCCGTTTCCGCGAAAGACGTGGTTCTGGTCGTCGACGTTTCCGGCAGCATGTCGGGAAAGAAAATTGAGCAGGCGAAAGAGTCGCTGCGCTACTGGATTGAAAACCTGAACAGAAAAGACCGGTTTGGTTTGATCACTTTTAGCTCGACTGTCAAGAAATTTGAAGACAACCTGGCTTCTCCCGGAAAAGGACGCGAAGACGCCTTGAATTTCATCGAAAAGATGGAAGCGCGCGGCGGAACGAATATTCACGAAGCGCTGACCGCCGCTTTTGAGTTGGCGGAAGAGAGCGAGAACGCACTGATCGTTTTCGTGACGGACGGTTTGCCGACTTCCGGCGAGACGAACGAGCGGAAAATTCTGCAAAACGTCACGGAAAAGAATCGCGGAAATGTGCGCGTTTTTACCTATGGCCTTGGCTACGACGTAAACACTCGCCTGTTAGACGGCGTTGCGCGCGAAACGAACGCATTTTCCGACTATGTCAGTCCAGACGAGAATTTGGAAGAGCGGATCAGCATGTTTTATGACAAAATCCGTTATCCCGTTTTGACCAACGTCGAAATTGATTTTGGCGACGCCGAGACGGAAGACCTTTATCCGCACAAGCTTCCCGATCTTTTCAAAGGGCAGCAATTGATCATATTCGGGCGGTACAAGTCCGTCGGTAATTTCAATGTCAGTTTGAGCGGCGAAATTAACGGCAGGCGGCAATCGTTTGCGCAAAAACTGCATTTTGCCGGTCGAGAATATGACAATGAATTTATTGCGCCGTTGTGGGCTTCGCGCAAAATCGGCTACTTGCTGGATGAAATTCAAATGAACGGCGAAAGCGATGAATTGCGAGAAGAAATTGTGGCCTTGAGCAAGGAATTCGGCATTGTCACGCCATACACTTCCTACCTGGCCAAAGAAGAATCTCGGGCGCCCGAGTCGCTGACGCTGGGTCGCCATCGGTTGCAATCTTTGGGGAAAAACCTGAACGAGTCGATGATTACGACGACGGATCAATTCATGGCGCCGAAAAGTCCGCAGGCTTCCGGCGCTTCCGCGGTGCAGGCCAGCCAGGCAAAAAACAGATTGAAGCAGGCGTCGGGCTATTACAGCTCGCAAGAAGATGCGTCGCAAGCGCGAACTTTGCGAGCAGGCGGGCGGCAGTTCTTTCTCTCGGAAAACGGTTACTGGAATGACATTGCTGCTGATCTTGACAAGCCGGATTTGCACATAAAGTTTGGCGGCGAGGCTTATTTTGCCCTATTGGCAACTTATCCTAAAATCGGTTCGCTGCTCTCGGTTGGGGAAAAGATCAACCTGGTTTGGCTCGAGAAGACGGTCAGAATCGATGAAAACGGCGCTGAAAAAATTGATGCGCAAGAGTTGAAGCGTTTGTTTGAATGAATGTGGGCGCTGCCGGGCAGGGGCGTTGCGATACGCCCCTACTCACTGTTTGCGCAGAATTATGGCCTGATTTTCATCAAGCTGGGCGAGCCATCCCGGCGCTACGCTGACGGCGCTGTGATCCTCAAAAATTAACGCAGGCCCTGGCATCTCTTGGTTGATGCGCAGCGAGTTTCGTTTGAAGCACGCCACTTCTCGCCAATCGTCGGCAAAAAAGACGCTCTTTTTTGCCGAGAATTCTTTTGAAAACTTGCTCGTTGTTTCTGTGTTGGGAACCGTTGGGCGAAATACCGGCGGGCGGCTGGAAGCGACGACGCGCATGGATTCCACTTCTATCTCCCGATCTTTCGGCGTGTAGCCGTAGGTCGTTTTGTAATTCTCCAGAAAGGCTTTTCGAATCTCAACGCCCGGTGAATATTCAACCGTGATTGGCGTTTCCTGCCCTGAAAACCGCAAAAACAATAAGCGTCGACGAATGACGATTTCTTCTTCGGCAACGCCTTCTCCGCTAACCAAGCCTCGTGATTTTTCCGCCAAGCCATCAAGCCAGGCTGGAATTTGGTTCTCACACGCGGCGAGGTCTTGCAACACCTGTTTCTCTGAAAAACGTTCAATGACGGCGTGTCCAATGCCGAGCGCGCTCAAAAGGCTTGCGTCCTGCGGGACAATCACCGTGCGCATATTCAACAGATCGGCGATGGCGCACGCATGTTGTGCGCCCGCTCCGCCAAACGCCACCAGCGCATACTCGGCTGCGTCGTACCCTTTTCGCACGGAAATGCTGCGAATCGCGTTGGCCATCCGTTCATTGGCGATGTCCAAAAATCCAGACAAAAGCTCGTCTCGTGAAGGCTTTTCGCCGCCGTTCTTTTCAAGTTCGGCCAAAACATTGTCCAACGCGCGTTCCGCCGCCGATGTTGAAATGGGGATTTCGAACTGATCAGGATTGAGCCTGCCAAGCAATAAATTCACGTCCGTAATGGTCAATGGGCCTCCCGCGCCATAACACGCAGGGCCGGGCGAGGCCCCCGCGCTTTCCGGGCCAACGCGCAATCGCTGACCGTCGAACATGCAAATCGAGCCGCCGCCCGCCGCAACTGTTTCGATGGCAATTGCGGGGGCGACGAGCCGTGCGTCGCCGACGGCGTGCTCAAAAACGTAGTCAAAATCGCCGTCGAAGCGCGAAACGTCCGTGCTGGTGCCGCCCATGTCAAAGGAAATGATTTTTTCAAAGCCGCTGCGTTTTCCCGTTGTTGCCGCGCCGACTACGCCGCCCGCCGGGCCGCTCAAAAGACTGTCTTTGGGACGGAATTCGCTGCTCCCGGCCAAGCCTCCCGCGCTGGTCATAATGCGTAACGCGTTTTCCGTGACCGCCTCGCTGACGCGGCGAATGTAAGCTTGGATCACTGGCCCAATGTAAGCGTCGACAACCGTGGTTTCCGCACGCGGCGTGATTTTAATCAACGGCGCAAGTTCTGAAGAAACAGCGACATACTGAAAGCCGATTCCCTTCAAAATCCGCGCGACGGCGTTTTCATGCTTCGGATTCAAATATCCGTGCATCAAAACGACGGCGGCGGATACGGCTCCGGCTTGCAGCGCATTCAGCGCTTCTTTTTTGACAAGACCTTCGTTCAGCGGACGACCGATTTTTCCTCGGGCGTCGAGACGTTCATCGACTTCTACGACAAAACTATGCAGCGGCTCCGGCTTCACGATTTCCAACGCGAACAATTCCGGGCGGTGTTGCGAGCCGATTCTGAGCAAATCGGCAAAACCCTTGGTCACAAAAAAGGCCGTCGGTACGCCTCGCCGCTCCAGCAGAGCGTTGGTGCCTTTCGTGGTTCCAAGACGCATGGCCATTGGAGGCGGCAGGTCGCCGGGAGCCGTTTGCGTCACCAGTTTCGCGGCAAGAATCGGCGTCTCGTCGGGAGAAACGGCTTCAAACAAACTGCCGGTTTTCGCGTTTCCCGGCATCGAGTCAGACAACGAAATACGTGACGTCCCGTCGTCGTCCCGATGATACGAAACAATGGTTAAAGGAGGATGGTCATCGTCGAGCAGCCTGAACTTGAAACCGGCAACAAAATCCTTCGGGGCATTCCATTTTTCGCGGATGAGCAACGTTTTCGAGTCGATGATTTCTGAAACGACGCCGCGTAAGGCGCCGCTGGACAATATTTTCGCGCGCAAGCGACGGCCGTCGGGCGATTCCGCGAGGCAATCGGTGAAGGTGCCGCCGGCGTCCAGCGAGATGCGCCAGATTTTTTCTGTTGAATCCATAGGTCGGGCAGTTGAAAAGATAGGGGAAAAGTTCTTTTTAAAGCGGGGGGATGTAAGAAAAAAGCCTGTTTTTGAAAATGAAAACAACACGAGGCTAAATCATTTATTGACGCCGCCGGTTGAAGAAAGCACGATCATTTTTCGAACGATACGTGAGCCGGGAGCAGTCAATGCGACGAAATAAACGCCGGGCGGGACGCGAGCGCCGTTTTCATCTCGAGCGTTCCAATTGACAGCGTGATCACCGGGCGTGACCGTCGCTTCCAGGAGCGTCCGAATGCGCTGACCTAAAATGTTGTACACCGCGATTCGAACCGGCTTGTTTTGCGAAGTTGAGAAGCGGATGGTTGTAGCGTGTAGAAACGGATTGGGGAAACTGTGAGACAAGCGGAATTCGTTCGGCGCCAATACACGCCGCTCGTCTTTGACGCTCGTGACCAATGGGATAAATTTGATGTAGTCGATGAAAATCGTGGCGTCCGTCTCCGGTGGCAGTTCATTTTCCACTGGATCGATGCGAATTTCCACGATCCGCCCGTCCCAAAGCGGGTGTTGCGAAAGGTCTGCCGTGTAGACGCGCTGGTCGCCGTCGCGGATAACCTTGCCTGTGAAAACGATGCTGCGCACCATGCTGTAATTCTGATGATGCGCCGTCTTAAAAAAAAGTCTGGCCTGCGATTCACCGCCGCCTTTTGCGCCCATACGAAGCTCGATTTTCTTGAAATTCTGGGCTTCAATCCACAAAAGTTCCGGACTGATAACGCCAGGGTCTTTGCCGGGTTCGAGCACCCATTTGTCACCCAGGGCAGCATTTATGCCTTTGTTCAAAGCGTCGCGCGTGCGCCATTTTTCAAACGTTTCGGTGAAATGCCACTCGACTTGTTTGGTCGTGTTGTGCCAAAGAAATTCGTTAGTCACCCCGCGAACGAGTCGATCTGGGTCGTCGCCGATGCCTTGCCAACCGTAGGGATCGACTGGAACGCCGTTTTTTCTAATTTCAAAATGAAGGTGGTTGCTGCTCGCGCCTCGACTGCCGACATGCGCCAACGGTTCGCCGGTCTTGATCGGCCCGGAAGTTTGTAAATGCTGGCTGCTATGCAAATACCAGGTCGAATACGTCTCATCGTGCTGAATGGCAATAGAATTGAAGGTTGCCGGAGAACCATTGACCGGGTCGCCGCCTGCGGTCGGTACGAAAACTTCGCCGTCTGCAGGCGCATAAATAATGATTTCAGTTGATCTGGCGCTGTAATCAAAGCCGGGATGGCCGTCATAAAAAAGGTAGCGTGCATCTCCTCCGCCGGTGTACATTCCATTAACAAAAAATTCTGATAATGCATCATTCTGTGCAAAGCCGTAGAGAATCTTGCTGCCGAGAATAACAGGCGATTCATCGAAATCACGGCTTCCGAGTTCGCCGGTGTAGGCTCTCGTTTCACCGTTATCTGTATAAAAATTTTTGTTTTCAGGAAATGAATGATCGAAAATGGACGTGATTTTGGCGGAAAACGGGTCTTGCTCTTTCAACGGAAAATGCAAAATAAAACGCTCGGATTCTTCTGGATCTACAACAAATCTGGCTCCGGTAGAATGGTTGTTTTCTTCGTTGGTCTCAGAATGAAAATTCGTTGGATCGACGACGGCGAGGTAATAATATTCTCCAGCGTTTGCGGGCAGCATCGCCGTGATGGTTTGCGTCACCATTTTTTCGCTATTCAAAGCGTCGTTCAAAAATTGCGTATCCGTCGACTGGCCAATACGTTCGTCATCATCGCTGAATACAGAATCGGCTGAAGCGTAGAGAAAAACTTCGACGTAAGTCCCGTTTGTAAGTTGGCCTTCGAGCAAGTCAACCGTGAGAGCGACGGAAATTTCAGCGCCAATTTCTCCGGCAAGCAGCGCGTCAATTTGCGAAATGATCAGATCAGGCGGGGAAACTGGTGTAAATTCTCCGGGGCCGCGTGAAATAAAAATCTCCCATTTTCCTGAAGAATTGTCCTGCCAAACGAGAAAATATTCCCCCGTTCCGTCCATTTCGATGTCGGGATTTGATGAAACGCCCGGAGTGTTTGTGACTCTAAAATCGCCGAGCGTCTGCTTCTCCGGCGTTAAGTGCGCCAAATAGATTTCTTCATTGCCGTCGCGTTCATCGCGCCAGGCGACGTACGCGTTGTGCGTCGCATCCGCCGCAACAACCGGCGTGTTTGGATTCACCGCGCCGTTGTCGATGCGCTCATCTTGCTCAAAATCCAGAATTGAGTAAACGCCGCGTTCGCCGTTGCGCTCATCGGAGTGCATGAAATAAAAATATTTGTCATTTATCGCAATGTCAGGATCAAGCGTATTGTCTTGATTCATGAGCCGCCATTGCCCCGTGATGTTGCCTTCCGGAGCAACGCGTGCGAGAAACAAAGCTTGATTGCGTGGAAAAAGATTCACGTACCAATCGCGCCAAACGACAAAACTTTGGCCCGATGCATTAAGCTCGACGCGGGGGCGTTTTTCAAAACCGCCGATAATGTCCCAGTCGGAGAGCCGCACTTCCGGCGACAGTTTCACGCCGTCTTGGCCAACCTGAGCGTGATACACGTAGAAAGATGAAAATTGCTGACGCTCCCAAACGATTTGGCTGCGACCTTCGGCAGTCACGGCTATGGACGGATTTTTCGACAATCCGTCCGAGATTTTCGTATTCTTTGTAAGCTTGCCGCCCGCCGGATTGAGAACGCAGAACCAGATTTCACTGCCTTCCCGCCAAACAACATGGTTGTTGCCCGCTGCGTCTAACGAAATGTCCGGCCTTGTAGAATTTGAAGATGTATTTGTGACGCGGACGTCTTGCACAAGAAAATTTCCTGCGCTGCTGAGGATAGAAAAATAGATTTCCCAATTGCCGTCACGGTCGTCCTGCCAGACAACGTGGCTGTTTTGTTCAGCAGTCACGTCGATGGCGGCCTGCGCTGCTTTGCCGGGAGATTCGGTGATTTTTAGATATTCTGGAGAGAAGGCAGTTTTGGGATTGATTCTTAAGGTCATCGGCGAGCGCCAGCTTTGCATCTGAGCGTCGGAACTGATGCGGAGGGCGTAATTCCCCGGCGCAAGCGCCGTCGTGGAAATGAGAATGTTTGGCGCGCCTGCGTCATTCGATTTGGAGACGACCGCATCTTCCAGACTATCGGCATAAAATAAGGAGAGACTGACGGTTGCGTTTTGCCCGTTTTGCGGTACGTTTGTCAGCGAGAGTTCCAGCGCGACTTCGGCGTCCTGGCGGAAAATGAACCAGTCAACGTCAAGCAATTCGCTCTTCGAAGGAACGTTGGAAAAAACGTGGTAGGGGGTTTCTGTTTTTATTTCATAGGCGAGTTCAAAAACGTCCGGTTCATCGAGCGCGCGGATGATTGAACGAGCATCGCCGCCTTCCTGGATATGGTTTTTGCGAATCAGCAGCGTGTCGCCGACGCTGTCGAGATATTGCCTGTCAATTCTAACCGCGCCGTCGCCGTTGACGCCGAGCACGTCGGAAGTAATCCAGGTATAATCGACGTTTCTTGGCAAAGGTATTTGTGGATTATCCAGCCGAACGGCCTGAAAAGAGTTTAGGCCGATGATCTCATCGTCAAACTTGCCGTTCGCATTGACATCGCTGTTCAGAAAGACGTTTTGCGCTTGTTGATTGGTCGTTTCAACCACTGGCACGCCGGTTTCGAAGCCGCCGAAGAGATAAATCCCTGTATCATTGGCGGGGTCGGGCGGCCCTGAGAAAAAATAATTGTAGGCCAAATCACGTCCGGCTTCCGATTTTAGATTAAGGCCGATGACGGCTCCGAATTCCGTCATATTCGAACCGGCGTGCGGCGTTCCGGTAGTCACGAGTTTGGCGATACGGTGTCCGTCTTCGTTTGCCGGCGTCACCCACCATTTCGGCGAGCCGTTTTCATCGTCCCGCTGCAAGTATTCCCGCGAAGCAAGCCCGCCCATGGAGTGCCCGACGAGAATCACTTTTTCCGCATTGGTTTTTTCGAGAACGCGGCGAATCATTCTGCCTAGAGCAAACCCTTGTTTTAAAATTGCCGCCTCGTTGCTTTCCGAAAATCGGTCGTCGTTGCGATCCTGCCGCAGCATCAATTCACCGGTCTCGGCGTTCCACCAGTTTTCGAAATTAATCGCATAAATTTTGCCTTTGTACAAATCGTTCGTCGCGTTTCCGAATTCGGTCAACACGTCATCGCTGAAAATCGTCGATTCACCGGAAGCGTTGAGCACGGCATGAAATACGCCTTGATCGTCCGGGTAGGGATTGTCCCAGCCAAAGTTTTCGACCATAAAATTGATCGTGCCTTCAAACGTGCGGTCGTTGCCCCCGAGGCCATGCACAAAAATGATTGGGTAGATGGGCTGCTGTGCGGGCGCTTTGTTAACCAGCCCGGCTAAACAAGCGAGGGAAATGAAAAAGCGTGCGAGCGTTTTGCGTTTTTGTCTCAAAAGAAAGCCGTCCTTTAGCCAACAAGGTGTTATGAAAACCGTAACGCAATTTAATGAACTTAGAGTACATTTGGTAAGTCCCTGTCTTGTCATTCCGTAGGAATCTTTTTGGGTCGCCAGACATGAACATCCCCACAATTTTTGCGGAAAAGCCTAAAAAAGATGCTTACAGCATGACAATTTTGGACTTTCCAAATACGCTCTTAGAAAAATGGAGACAAAATGGTCACGGTTTTTCCCAAAACGTTCCGATTATCTATATGATCGATTGATAGATAGATAAAAGTTCAGGAAGTTGTGGCAAAAAACACATCATTTTGAGTATAGAAATATTTTTTAGGCGAGTGGTTGAATGCTCAGCCCCAATAGGCCGCACACCTGTTAAAATCCCGGGGAAAACTATGAGGGAAATCAAATCTTTCTGTATTTATTTGACTTTGGGCGCGTGCATTGTGCTGACCGCCTGTTCCGGCAGTCGAAAGAACAAAATTGTCGATTCCAGGGAGATCATTGCGGAGGAAGACGTCAATTCGAAAGAAATCGCCCTGCCCGACTCTGTCTTATCCGAAGAAACAACCGCCATTGATACGCTGGTCGAACCGATTGCGGGACTTGATACTCAAATCGATTTCACGCCAACATTTGAGTCTATCATTGATTCTTTGGCAAAATTGAAGCTTATGTATTCAACGATAGGTTCTGAAAAGCGCGATTGTTCAGGCGTCTTTTTTCGTTTTTTGGAAAGCGTTCAAGCAATCTTTCCCAACATCGAAATTCCTGAGATTCATCGTTATCGCAGCACGCGGGATTTGGCGCGTTGGTTCGCAGAAAAAGATACTTTGCAAATTGTACACGAACCATTCATAGAAGCAAAAAATATTAAGCCCGGCGTTGTGATGTTTTACGGGGGACAGGGGAAAAAACTGAGTCAAATTACATTGCAGGGCTTGTTTAGGTCGATCAATCACATGGGCGTTGTGTACAGCGTCGAGCGGAACAAAGACGACGTTGTGCAGAGCTACCGGTTGTTTCACGGACGCAGTCCCGGCAAGGTCGCGTCAATTACCAATTGGCATGGTCGAAAGCCGTCGCGCGCGTCCTACCCGCCCTTGGGCAACGGGACTGAACAGTGGATTGGTTACATTGATCTTAATGATTTCTTCAACCGGAAGAATTTAGAGTAAACCCGCCAATTTTTATGGCCTGTTTTATATGCCCGGCGCCTCCCAAGCCCCGGGCATTTTTTATCGAGCTTACTTCATCAACACCATT
>CAXHAT010000239.1:0-10710 GCA_964014485.1 uncultured Deferribacteres bacterium | reverse complement strand
ACACCAAGAAGCTCGTCGGCAGCGTCAGATGTGTATAAGAGACAGACTAAGAGCCTTTTCTCTTTTGTTAAAATCAATTGTCGTGAAATTTCGTGAGCTGTTAAATACGCCCGCATTTAATTTTGCAATCAGCTCTCCAATCATCCAAAGCAAACTCATGAACTTGCACCACTGGCGGCTGGAGATAGCGCCGGTAACGTCAAAACAAGGCGGTTTTGAATGGAATTCTGGAATATTCGTCAATTCCGTACCTCCAGAAATTGCCGCCAAGCGATTAAAGCTTACACTGTCTGAATAAAAGGAAGCGTATCAAATGGATCGAAAACTCAAAATATTCTACATAACGCCTGAAGTCGCTCCTTTTGCCGGCTCTAGCGACATCGCGGCCATTTCTAGTTCTCTCCCAAAGGCTTTGAAAGAAAACGGACATGAGATCCGTGTGATGACGCCGAATTACAAAGCCATAAATCCTAGACGATACATTTTACGTGATGTCATTCGCCTAAAAGATCTCAGCATAAAGCTGGGTGATGAAGAAATCTTGTTTAACGCAAAGAGTGCGTTTCTGCCAAACTCGAAGGTTCAAATATATTTTCTGGATCAGAAAGAATATTATGGAAGAAACGGACTCTACGCCGACCCCAAGAACGATAAACCCTTCAAAGACAACGCGAAGCGGTTCGCCGTTTTTTGCCTCGGTTGCCTTGAGACGCTCAGAATGCTTCATTGGCAGCCTGATATCATTCATTGCAGTGATTGGCAGGCGGCCATGATTCCAATCTACTTGAAAACGCTTTTCAAAGACGATCCTTTCTTTCAGGATATTAAAATCGCGTTTTCAGTTTTCGATTATGACTCTATAAACAAAGGTTTTTCAATTCAGGACACTGGACTGTCGGAAGGGGACGTGCCAGAGCAAGCGTCAGACGGCGGCGAAGTGCGTCTGCTTAATGCCGGCGTTATTTTCAGTGATAAAGTCATTACGAAAGACGACACGTTTCAAGCAGCGTTAGAGCAGAACAGTTCTTCTGACGGCGGCCAAAAGATTTTTGAAGAACACAACGCTAAGGCGGAGTTTCTGGTGGAAGCCGAAGACCAAACGAGTTGGAACCCGGCTTCGGATGATCTGATTTCGGCGCAGTACGATTTGGAATCCTTTTCCAATAAAGAAAAGAACAAAAAAGCCCTGTTGGAGCAAACGAGCATTGAATACAAGGAAGGCTCGCCGTTAATCGTACTTGACTCTGTCCCGTCGAATGAAAAGAGCTTTACGATTCTGGGCGGTTTCCTGCACGAAGCGCTGGATCGCGGTTCTCAGGTCATTGTAGCTGTAGAATCGACAGACGGCTTGGACCAGTTGAAGGCGTTAGCGGAAGAGTTTTCAGAGCAAATGTTTATTCAAACGAAAGTCACTCCTGAGTTTGAGCACCAAATGACCGCTGGAGCGGATTTCCTATTCATCCCTTGTTACGACGGCTCTGTGAAAGCCGCCCAATTCTATTCATTGCGCTATGGAACGGTGCCAATCGTCAAAGCGAATGCTGGATTTAATGACATTGTTCAGGATTTTCATAAGAATCCAGATGCTGGAGCAGGCTTCTTGTTTTTGAAAGAAGACAAAAACGATCTTGCAAAAGCGTTAGACAAAGCCCTGGACGCTTATGAAGATTCTGACCGATGGAAGGCTGTTACAAGCAACGTAATGGGCATAGGTTCACAATGGCATTCAGTCGCCCCCAAATACGTAAATTCCTTAAGCTTGTTAATCGGCCCAAGCGACGACGACGACGAGTAGCTTGCGCGCCTGGTTTGTTTCATTCCGCAACAATGTTTCTAAATCAAACATTTTTATCACTCCGAATACGATGAAGCTGCGCCATGGATTGACAAGGCCTTAGGCGCGGCAAATCATCTTCTAAACATCCTCGTGCATGGCATATATTTTGTTAAATGTATCTTGGTTCATTTTGAGGAAAACTCGGACGTTAAGATTGTTGCTTGGGCAGTCGCAATCCTGCTTGCCGTTTTAAAATCATAAACACTTTTCTCTATCCTTGAATTATGGAAGGAATTGACATCTCAATTGGGCGGGTGGGCGCCAGACGCGACATCGCTCTTTTTCGTGTCAAGGGGTATATTGACACGCAAACTTGCGGCGTTATGCTCAATAAAATTACTGAGATTTTAAATGACGGAAGCTGCCACATCATCGTTGATATGGGGCAAGTGAACTATGTGAGTTCGGCAGGGTGGGGCGTTTTTGTTGGAGAAATTAAGGGCATTCGAGAGAACGGCGGCGATTTAAAAATTGTGCAGATGCTGCCTGAAGTGAATGAAATCTTTGAAATGCTCGAGTTCAACAGAATACTGTCGGCTTATGACAACGTTGAAGAAGCAATAGACGATTTTGACCTTGCCATCGGATTGGATATTACAAAAAGCGTGACCAGAAAATTGCCGGTAGAGAATGGAGCCGCCCAAGTTGAAACGATTGCCGCTCCAGTCAGGAAACCAAATCCTGAGAAAAAATCGGGACGGTCTACGTACACCAAGCCCAAGGTGGATCCTGGACAATTGCCCCTGTCTGAACAAATTAAGATTATCGTCATGAAAGACCCGATGCAAGGCGCTTTTAAAATAAAAAAAGAACTGCGTAATGAGATGTTTGGCGGTAAAAAGACTGGTATTTGGACGATCTATAAGACCCTCAAAAAGCTGAACCTCGAGACAAACGAAAAACGAGTTCGATTTTATAGATCGAGATAATTGTTTCTCCCAAACCAAGGAACGGACTTTCCAGAAATACTCTCAGATTTTCGACACACTCAGAAAGGACAGCAATGAAGGACTTTTCATTTTTCGGCAGGACGCCGATTGTCACCTATATCTCTCTTCTCTTGATTTCCCCATTTACAATTTCGGCTCAAAGTGACATCCCGGGCGATTTCAAGCCCGGCGACGGCGTTCGTGTTATTGCATGGCAAAATCCGGGGGCGGGAAGCCAGAACATCGATGAGCTGAATCTATCAAATGATTATTTGATAGATCGAACCGGCCAAATTTTTATGCCGCTTATCGGATATGTGAGAGCTGTCGGGCTGACGCGGGACGGATTAGCACAGATTCTTTCAGAGCGCTACAAGAAATTCACAAAAGGCGTTTCGTTTGTTTGTAAGCCTCTGTTACGCTTGGCCGTCATGGGCTCAGTCGCTCGTCCCGGCTCATATCTTGTTAAAGAAAATGCCACTTTGTGGGAGGTAATCGATATTGCCGGAGGCCCGGTTACTGGAGCCAATCTGAAAAAATTGTATTATACGCGAGGGGGACGAATGGTCGCTAAAAATCTGTTAGGCCAATTTGAACAAGCCTACAATATCCAGGAAATCGGTATTCAGAGCGGCGATCAACTGGTGTTGCCTCCCCATAAAAAGATAAGTTTGCGAACTGTGATCCAGGTTGTCTCGCTTGGAAGTTCGCTTTTGCTGCTCTACTTGCGTTTAACAGAGCAATAACCTCCCGAAATTTCTCAAGATAGAAGAATTTGGTGCTATTAGATCGAGTTTTAAAAAGAACAAGAAGATGAACAGCTTGGCGAAAAACAACTGGAGCGGGAGCAATGGATGATTTCTACTTCGAAGATGAAGACACTCGATCTGAAGGAGGGCTTGATTTACGCCGATATTGGGTGGCGCTCCTAAAACGCTGGTGGCTCTGGACCGCGATAACTGTTGCTGTTGCAGTGCCGTGGGTGATGTTCGTTAAAAAAGAAAAGCCCGTTTATGAAACGCGCGCCACATTGCAATTTATCAGCGTGGGCGGCAACGATGATTTACTAGCTACGGCGCGGCAGGAAAAGCTGTTGAGCCGATCTTTCTCTGCCCAGGTTGTCGCCAAATTGGGGTTGGCGATGGACTTTTTGCCCCTCGAAAACGACTCACTCTTACAGCGTAGAGAAATCTTCAAATCGTTTTCGACAACGCAAAGCCCTCAAACCGGCCTCTACTTGCTTCGATTCCCCGGTGACGGAACATTTTCGCTTTCCATTCTCGATCAAGAAGATGAAACTTTTGAAAGCCAAGTGCTTTCTTCACGACTGTTAGATGCTCAGATCGGCCCTCTTGAATATGGAGGAATGAAGTTTCAACTGGCGGAGAATGAAAGCTTCCCAGCCGAACTGCGCTTCTCCGTTCGGAATTTTCAGAAAGCAGTGACTGGGTTTATTGGTCAAATTGACGTGCGTTTTAATCGCGGCAGCACGCTGATGTTTATTACGCTTCGCAATTCCGATCCCTTCCTGGCGATGCAAACGACCAATCTGCTGGCGGAGATTTTCAAAGAAGAGAGTATCCAAATCAAGGACGCGGGGGTTCAGCAGCAATACTCGACGCTGAAAAGAAATCTTGAACAAGCGCAGGCCAAATTAGACAGCTCAACAGCTAATTTAATCTCCTTTCAGCGAAGGAATCCCACTGTCGGCAGCACGGAATCGCAAGCCGGGAGAATTTCTCAACGTTTGACCGACGCCGAAAGAGAACACAAGGATTTGCGCCGCGCCGTCGACGCTATCAAGGGATTATTGAGCGAGATGGACAAAGTCGACGATTTCGAGCAAAAACATTCCTATTTGATGACGTTAGTCGAACTCCCGACGCTAAGAGATCATCCGCGCTTGGTCGTTGAGCGGAGCAATATGGAAAGGTTGAAAGGAGAGTATGACCGAATCGTTTCGGCGTCTTCAGAGCTGAATGACGAAGCGATTTCCTTTCAAAAAGAGATTTCCAGAGTTCATCAGAGCATTCGGACAATTGCGAGAAACGAGCTCAACGTTTTTGAAAAAGAAATCAAAAGCGTCGAAGGCAGAATTTCGGAGAGCAAGCTAACGCTGCGCTCCATGCCCGCAAAAGAAAACGAATATCAGATTCTGCTTGGGCAAAAACGAAATGATGAAGACCTTGTAAAAGACCTGAACGAAAGACTCAGCAAATTAGACATCACAAAAGACGACGTTGATCAGGTTGACATTCTGGATGCGGCGATTCTCCCCGAACATCCGACCAACGGCAATAAGCCGATGAAAGCGGCCGCCGGTGCGGCTGGAGGATTTTTCCTGGGTATTTTTGTAACGCTTTTCCTGGAATTTTTCGACAAGACAATGAAAACTGTCGAAGATGTCAAGCGATACATGCGGGTCAACGTTTTGGGTGCGATTCCACAAGTCAATTTTGATGATATCGGCGAGTATCAGGATCATGAAAAAATTAAGCTGATAGATAACCAATTGGTGACTCACGATTATGCGCCAACGCCAATTGGAGAAGCCTATCGCTCGCTGCGCACAAGCATCCTTTTTTCGAAAGAGATTGGCCGAGTGCAAAGTCTTGTCATTACAAGTATGGCCCCAGGCGACGGAAAATCTTTTACCTCGTCAAACCTGGCAATTACAATGGCGCAGCAGAAAACGAATACCTTGTTGGTTGATACGGATTTGCGTCGCGGCGTGCAGCACAATACTTTTGGCGTTCCCAAAGAGCCTGGATTCAGCAACTACCTGACGAGTACGCTGCCGCTGCCGGAAATTGTGCGCGAAACGCAGATTCCAAACCTTTCCGTTGTGAGTTGCGGGTCGTTGATTCCAAATCCGTCAGAATTGCTTGGTTCTCATCAAATGCAGCGTTTTCTTGACGAAGTGCGCCGACGCTTCGATCTTGTGATTTTCGACACGCCGCCGTTGAATGCCGCCACAGACGCTGTTGTTGTCGGCACCCAGGTGGACGGCACGATAATCGTCGTGCGGGCAGGGAAAACGCATCGGGAAATCGCAAAACAGAAAATGGAGCTTTACCAGCATGTTCCCGCAAAGGTGATGGGAATTATTCTGAACGGCGCTTCGGCGGATCTTGCTCATGAGGGCTATAGCTACTACCACTATTAATCCAGAGAATCAAAACAATCGGAAACTGGAAGCAGAGAGAGGATGAAAATACTTCTAACCGGAGGCGCGGGCTTTATTGGCTCGCATTTTTGCGAATACGCTTTAGAAAACGGCCATGAGATCGTAATTCTCGACAACTTTAATGATTATTATGATCCGGCGATTAAGCGCAGAAATGTCGAGGGATTTTTAGGACGCAACGATGTTGAAATTGTTGAGGGCGAAATTCTCGACGGCGATTTATTGGACAAGCTCTTTGAAAAACACAATTTTTCCGGCATTGTGCATTTGGCTGCGCGCGCCGGAGTTCGTCCTTCGCTGCAACAGCCGTTTCTTTATGAAAAAGTGAATATTCAGGGCACGATGGAACTGCTCGAACGCGCGAATAAGTACAAAGTTGAAAAAGTCGTCGTCGCTTCTTCTTCCTCGGTGTATGGAAAAAACAAAAAGACGCCGTTTAGTGAATCCGATTTTGTTGACAATCCCATCTCGCCTTATGCCGCAACAAAAAAAGCGTGTGAATTGATTAGCCACACCTATTGCCACCTTTATGATCTCAACGTTTCGTGCTTGCGCTTTTTCACGGTGTACGGCCCGCGACAGCGCCCCGATATGGCGATTCACAAATTTACCAAACTCATCGCGCAAGGCGAGCCGATTCCCATGTACGGTGATGGATCGACCAAGCGCGATTATACGTTTATCAGCGATATAGTTGACGGCGTTTACCGCAGCTTGATGCGCGCATCCGGCTATAACGTCTATAATTTAGGTGAATCAAAAACGATCTCCTTAAGCGACTTGATCAAGACCATTGAAGAAAAGCTTGGCAAAGAAGCAATTATCCAACGAATGCCAATGCAGCCGGGAGACGTCGAAATTACATACGCGGACGTCACCAAGGCGCGCGAAGATCTCGGCTATGCTCCAAAAGTCAACATTGAGACCGGAATCGAAAAATTCGTCAATTGGTTTAAATCAGAACTCTAATTTCGTTAGATCGGCGTTTTTCTCCTGACGACCAGTCGTCGCCCCAATATCATCCAGGGCTGCTCACATAAGTTTAGAGGCGTTAAATGGTTCGAGAGAAGGAAGCGTTCCTCAGGGACGTCTTCAAACTGCTCGATTTCCTCATCATTGTTCTTGCGTTTTTTCTTGCCTATTACGTCAGTTTTTTCCTGAGAGACGAATTCGCTCTGGGGGAAATGGCCTATGCGCCGTCGATGGATATTGACGGATTTATGCATTTCATCAGCAAGAATTATCTGCTTCTAATAGGCGCAATTCCGGCCTGGATCATCGGGCATTCCTGGCAGGGGGGATACGAAGAATTTCGCGGCAAGAAATATTATCAAGTCGTTTTTGAGGTGCTCAAATCAACGGCGCTGATGGGGCTGGCTCTGGGTTCGCTCATTTTTCTCTTCAAACTCAAGCTTACAAGCCGCTTGTTCATCGGCGTATTTGGCGGCGTCCTCGTTTCCTTAATTTGTCTCGAGAAATACCTCCTCAACTACTTTCTGGACTACGTCCAAAGCAAAGGATTTAACCAGATCAACCTTCTCATCGTGGGCTCTGGAGAAAGAGCGCAGAATTTCATTCGCATGGTGAAGAAGCACTCAAAGTGGGGGCTGCGAATCGTCGGCCTGATCGATGATGAGCACGCCATGTACGGCAAGGAAGTGGAAGGCTTCCGCGTTTTGGGCAGGATTCAGGACATCCCTCTGATTTTACACCGCAAAGTCGTGGACCGTGTTATTTTTGTCGTCCCCAGGCTTTGGTTGAACCGCATCGATGAAGCCATTCTTGCCTGCGAAAAAGAAGGCGTTTCGACCAGTATTTCAATGGATTTGTATGACCTCAAAATTGCGAAGCCGCGCCAGACTGATTTTAGCGGTTTTCCGTTGCTTGAGTATGAAACGATCCATGCGCGCGAGTGGCAGTTTTTCATAAAGCGCGCGCTTGATATCATTCTTTCCCTTTTTGCAATCGTCATGGCTTCTCCGATCATGTTGCTCATCGCCATTGCCATAAAGCTCGAATCTCGCGGCCCGATTTTCTTCAAGCAAAAGCGTTGCGGTTTAAACGGGCGACAGTTCACGCTCTATAAATTTCGCTCCATGGTGGTAAACGCTGAAGTGAAAAGAAAAGAGCTTGAAAAAGCCAACGAAATGGACGGCCCGGTCTTCAAGATTAAACGCGACCCGCGCGTGACAAACATTGGCCGATTCATTCGCAAGACGAGCATTGATGAACTTCCCCAGTTTTTTAATGTCCTCAAAGGTGACATGAGCCTTGTCGGCCCACGCCCGCCGTTGCCGGTCGAAGTCGATATGTACCAACTTTGGCAACGCCGCCGCCTTTCCCTCAAACCAGGCGTGACTTGTATTTGGCAAGTCAGCGGGCGAAACAACATCAAGTTCGAGCGTTGGATGGAGATGGACCTTGAGTACATCGACAACTGGTCTATCTGGCTCGACGTCAAAATCCTCTTCCGCACGGTTTACGTCGTTCTCACCGGGTACGGCGCCAGTTGACCTTTCAGTTTTAGTAGCCAAAATCGCGTAAACAATCTTCTTTGGTTTAGATTTTATACCTTGACGTTCTAAACCAGAAAGCAATATATTGAAAGCAGAGATGTTGCTTTTCAAATACAAAGGAGCAAGTTTATGGAAGTACAACTTTCACCCGATTTGGAAAAAGCAGTTGATACAGCGCTTGCGGGTGGATTTGACAGCGCCGAGCAATACATTGCCGAAGCGATCACGAATTACTACCAACTGAAAATAAATCGGCTAAATGCTGCATTGGCTGTCGGTTTTGAGCAATTGGAGCGTGGCGAAGGCGTTGAATTTAGCATGGAAGAGATTATCACCGAGCTCGACTCGGAAGACAAAGATATCAGTTTTAATTGATGGCAAAAGTTCTTTACTCGCCTGAAGCGAAGAAAGACGTTAAAGAAATTGGGCGTTACACAGAAAAACAATGGGGTAAAACGCAACGAAACAAATATCTGAAGCGTTTGGAAAACCGGATTTTGTCTCTTGCAGTCAATCCTCAAGCAGGGCGAATGAGATACGAACTTACCAACAGCCCGTTGAGTTTTCATGAAGCACGGCATGTAATATTCTATCAAGAGATCCGCGAGGGGATCAAAGTAATCCGCATTCTATATGACAGAATGGATTTTTCCAGACATTTATAGCAATGTTTCACAAAACGATTCTTCCCTTTCTTGTCATGGTGACAGCCTGCCGCGAAACCGCCGTAACGCCCCCCGCTCCGGTTCACCCAATCCCTTCTCAACGCCAGCTTGATTGGCAGGAACTCGAATTCTACGCCTTCGTCCATTTTAACATGAATACCTTTTCCAACATGGAATGGGGCTTCGGCGATGAAAAACCGAATCAGTTCAACCCGACGCAATTGGATTGCCGGCAGTGGGCGAGAGAATTTAAAGAAGCCGGAATGAAAGGCGTGATTCTCACGGCAAAGCATCACGACGGCTTCTGCCTGTGGCCTTCAAAATACACGGAACATTCCGTCAAAAACTCCAAATGGAAGGATGGAAAAGGCGACGTTGTTCGCGAGCTCGCCGAGGCCTGTCGGGAGTACGGTTTGAAGTTAGGCGTCTATCTTTCGCCTTGGGATCGCAATCACCCAGATTACGGCAAGCCGGAGTACATCACCTATTTTCGCAATCAATTGCGCGAACTTTTAACCAATTACGGCGAAGTTTTCGAAGTTTGGTTCGACGGAGCCAATGGCGGAACGGGCTGGTACGGCGGTGCGAACGAAGAGCGCCGCGTCGACAAGTTGTCTTATTACGATTGGGGAAATACTTACCCGATCATCCGGGAATTACAGCCAAATGCGGTTATTTTCAGTGACGCCGGGCCGGACATTCGCTGGGTTGGCAACGAAAGCGGCTATGCCTATCCGACGACTTGGTCGAATCTGATGCGCGACGAAGTCTACGGTGGCATGCCGGAATACGCCAAAGAATATTCGATGGGGCAGGAGAGGGGGACGCATTGGGTTCCCGCAGAAGTTGACGTTTCGATCCGCCCCGGGTGGTACTATCACGAATACGAAGACCACAAGGTCAAGTCTCTGCCTGAACTTGTCGATATTTATTATCACAGCATTGGACGCAACGGCTCGCTGTTGCTGAATTTCCCGGTTGACAAGCGGGGTTTGGTTCACGAAAATGATGTCCGGCAACTTAAAAAACTGGCTGAGACGATCCGCACGGATTTTAAAAACGACCTTGCTCTGGGGCAGAAAATTGACGCTTCAAACGTTCGCGGCGGGGACTTTGAAGCTGATCGAATTGTAGACGGCGATGCAAAAACGTACTGGGCCGCTGAAGACGGCGTGATTCAGGCGGAAATAATCATCGAATTCAATGAGCCGACAGCTTTCAATCGATTTCTCGTTCAGGAATTCATTGCGCTTGGCCAGCGGGTTAAAGCTTTTTCGTTAGAAGCGAAAACCGAGGACGGTTGGCGGGAGATCGCTTCGGAAACTACCATCGGTTACAAGCGCATTTTGAGACTTCCGGACGTTACAGCAAACGCTGTCAAATTTAAGATTCTCGACGCGAAAGCCTGCCCGGTGATTTCAAATATTGAAATTAATCGTGCGCCAAAACTGATCGTACCGCCAAAGATCACGCGCGACAAAGCTGGGGAGGTCAGCTTGACTGCGCCGGAAGACGGCGTGCAAATGTATTTTACCGCCGACAGATCGCCGCCGTCAAAAAACGCAAATCTGTATGA